>DATAVW010000209.1:0-11450 GCA_036267515.1 Rhizomicrobium sp. | reverse complement strand
GACATGGAACGAGTGGTCGGCGTGATCGAATAGCTTGAGGGTGGCACGCGCGCCGAGGCGTTTTACCAGCGGCTTCAAGTAATCCAGATCGGCGAAATCGTCGCGTGCGCCTTGCAGAAACAGCATCGGAATTTTCACAGCCGAAAGATGCTCGGCGCGTGTGTCCGACGGCTGACCCGGCGCATGAAGCGGGAATCCGAGAAACGCCAGACCTCGCACGCCAGCCAACGGTGACTCCGCCTGCGCTTCCGATGTCATACGGGCGCCATAAGACTTGCCACCGGCGATGAGCGGAAGACTTGGCAGCAACTCTCCCGCCTCCTTCACCGCCGCCCGCACTGCGCTTCGCGCTAGCTTCGGGGAATCCGGCCGCTTTCTTCCCTGCTCCATATACGGGAACTGATACCGCAGCGTGGCAAGGCCACGTTCAGCGAGTCCCCGAGCGACAGCACCCATGAAAACGTGCCGCATACCGACGCCGGCGCCGTGCGCCAGCACGTAACCGGCGCGCGCGTTTGGCGGCACAATCAAAAGGCCAGAGACCTCGCCGTCGCCAACCGAAATTTTGATTTCTCGCTCGAACGCGCTCGTCATCGCTACACCTCGGAATTCGATGGAAATGCTGTCCAAGGATGCTCTCGCGATAGCCCAAGTTGAAAGTCGGCTATCGGGACTGCGTCGCTACTGCGCGGGCGCACCAATTGCTCCTTTATACAATGATCGGCGATTTGCTCCCTCACTGGACAATTTCCGCCTCGACCCAAGCTACAAGCGTATTCAGCAGATCATTCATCACCTGGTCTTCTGTACGGCCGGATATGGCTGGGACATGGAAGGAATGGTCGGCGTCCGCGAACAGCTTCAGCGTGGCGCGCGGTTTAAGTTGATCGACAAGAGGTCTGAGATGGTCCGGGCTCGCGAACTTGTCGCGCTCGCCTTGCAGGAAGAGCATCGGCAAGTCCACGTTAAAGAGAGGCCCGGCGCGCTCGGCGGACGGCCGTTTGGGCGAATGTAGCGGAAAGCCGAGAAAAATGAGGCCGCGAACGCCCTCAAGTGGAGACTCGGCTTGCGCCTCCGCGGTTACCTGGGCCCCAAACGACTTACCTCCGGCGATGAGCAGCAAGTTGGGAACGAGCCGACGCGCCTCCGCCACTGCGGCGCGAAGGGTGGCTTGCGCCACTTGTGTGGAATCACGCCGATCCCGGCCGTATTCCATGTAAGGAAACTGAAAGCGGAGACTTGCGACCTCATGCTCGGCCAGGCGATCGGCCAGGGTCTTGAAAAAGTGATGCCGCATGCCCTTGGCGCTTCCGTGCGCCACCACGTAGCAGGCACGGGCGTTTGGCGGCGCGATCAGCAGGCCGGAAACCTCATCGTCGCCTACAACGATCTTGATTTCGCGCTCGGATGACATGATGACACCTCGCAGTTTCGTCTCAGAAGTTTAGCCCGCCCTCTCCTCTTGCGGGAGTCGGGCGTGTACGGTGCGGCGCAAAAGAGGCGCGAATGACTCTGGAACCGCTGCTGCACGCGCCGCTTGCGGTTCAAATCCACGTCGCCACAGTGGTGCCGGCGTTCTTCATCGGCACTTATCTTATCTTTGTCAGCCGCAAAGGCGCGCGGCACCATCGCGTGCTGGGGTACATTTACCTCACGTTGATGACGATCACCGCGATCGCGGCGCTGTTCGTTCACGCCATCATGCCGAACAGCCCATTCTTCGGGCTCTCGCCGATTCACCTGTTTGTGCCGCTCACTCTGTTCGGCGTGGTGGGTGCACTGCGCGGCGCGTGGAGCCACAACATCCGGCAGCATAAACGCGCCATGCTCGGCGTCTATATTGGCGGGCTGCTCATCGCTGGCAGCCTCGCCTTCATGCCCGGCCGCATCATGCATACGGTGACGTTCGGCAGCTAGCGCGCCGACGCCAGCGCCGCCTCGATCTCCGCACCTTTCGCCGCCTTGAAAGCGATGCAGCGATCGATCCGCTCCTCATTTTCCTTTAGCACGCGCGGCATTCCGACGAGTTGGGCAGCTTTTGGCCCCAGGAAGCTCTCCAGGTCTGCCTTGTCCGCGGCCGTGCAGCCGAACCTTTGAATGTCCGGCGCGCCGCCCATGCCGTAGCGGGACAGGCGTTTCTCCAGCGTGGGGAAGTTCGCCTTGAACCACGACCATAGCACCGGGCGCGCAGCAGCTTGCGCCGCATAATAGCGCTGCACATAGCGCAAATCGCCGGTGCGGATCACGGGGGTCAGCGACAGCGCCAGCAGCTTTTCGAGCGTGGCCGGATCGCTGGAACCCGCCAGAGCATAAATCGCGCTTTGAGTGAAATATTCGTCGTTGGACGACTGAATGGCTGCGATCACCTTGTCCGCAAACCCAGCGTCTCCCGCCATCACGCCTGCGCGCATCGCTTCCTGCAGCAGCTCCGGCGGCAAGCTATCCAGGCTTTGCCCGTTGGAAGTGATATATACGTCGGCCGCATGCGCGAGCCGCTGCGTCAGGGCCGGGTCCCTGCCCTCTTCCACCAGAATCTCCGCGAGCCGCTGCCGCATCAGCGATGTCGCTGCGCTCTCGCCGGACTTCGCCTCGATGCCTGTTTGTTTCAGCCGTGGCCCGAAGTCACCGCGGATCAACTTCTGCATATCGGAAGATCGCACCGTGCCGGTCACACGCAGCTCATGCGCGACTTCGCGAATCGCTCCGATGGTGTCCCAAGTGGCGCCAGGAGCGAGTACGCGCATGAGCGCAAAGAGATCGCCGGCGCTTGCCTGACCGGCCCGCAGCGCGGCGGTCAGATTGTGGAACAGCGCGAGTTGATCAGCCGGCGAAAGCGCTGCGGCGTTTGCAATCAGGCTTTGCCAATACGCCTCGTCACCCGTAAAGCGGTAGTAGCCCGCACCTTCCGCATTCGAAAACAGCACCTTCGGACAAGTTTGGTCGAGAGGAACTACTGCCTCGTGCGGACCTGCCATCCGGCAGACGCGCGAACGATTGTCGGCTTCCAAACACATCGGCACATGCCAACGTCCCTCCGGCATGTGAATGCCGATGGGCCTATAAGTGGCCTCGCGAATTCGCGCAGTGGGCGACCCGGCGCAGCTCATCGCCGCCTGCATCAGCGGGATGTGGGGCTGATCGATGAAATCGTTGAACGACTGCACCATCTCTGGATGGCCGGTCGTCTGCGCGATCGTGCCGATGAAATCCTGCGCGGTGGCGTTCCGGTAGGCGAATTTTGTCAGGTAGGCGTGAATGCCCTTGCGGAATTCCTCCGGCCCGACGAAGCTTTCGAACATAGACAGCACGGCGCCACCCTTGCTGTACGTGATGTCGTCGAAGGCATTGTCGATGTCATCGGGATTGCGTACCGGATTGTGAATTTGCCGTGCCGACGGCAGCTCATCCAGCCGCATCACGCCCAGGCTGCTGCCCAGCGTCGCGCGTGCGAATTCCTCATCAGGATGCACCGTCTGCGCAATCTTGTACTCCATCCAGGTTGCGAAGGATTCATTCAGCCAAATGTCGTCCCACCAGCGTGGCGTCACCAGATCGCCGAACCATTGATGCGCGATTTCATGCGCCTGAACGGTGAGGCTTGAACGACGCTGCTCCAGCGGAGCATTGGCATCCATCAGGAGCAGTTGCTCGCGGTAGGTGATGGCGCCGGCATTTTCCATCGCGCCGGCGGAGAAATCCGGCACGGCCAAAGTGTCCAGCTTCTGGAACGGATAGCCAATTCCATAATAGTTCTCGAGAGCGGTGACAATCGCGGGCGTGAGCGACAGCGCGTATTTCAACTTCGGCCCCATGCCCTTTGCCGCGATGCCGCGAAGGTGCAGCGGAAACTTGCGATATTGGTTGGGTGGCACATCGCCGGCATCGACAATGTCGAGCGGACCCACCGCCATTTGCACCAGATAGGTCGGCAGCGGTTTGGTGGTTTCGAACACCCACTTCGTCATGCCATCCGCTGTTGCCGCGTTCCTCATAACCGGCGTGTTGGCGATCACCTTGTCTTCGGAGGGCGCCGTGATCGTCACGTCGAATGGAGTCTTGAACCCTGGCTCGTCGAAAGAAGGAAATGCGCGGCGCGCGTCGATATTCTCGAACTGCGTGAAGGCGTAGGCATCGCCGCGATCAACGACTTTGTAGAGGCCTGAGAGTGACGTGTTGAACGGTGCCTCATAATCGAAGGTCAGCGTGGCACGGCCGGCCGGAACGGGCTTGGCGAAGGAGAGCGTATCCACGCCGGAATCGTCCACCTGTTTGTACGTTGCCGGGATCATTGCGCCGGAGGCCAGACGGGCGACCGCGCGCGAGACGCGAAGGTCGAGCCCATGTATGAAGAATGATGTCTGCGGCTTAACAATGGTGACGTCGATTTCCGTGTGGCCGGAGAAATTTTCCTTCCTCGGATCAATGACAAAAGAAAGTCTGTAGCGGTCGGGAACGATGACGCGCGGCAGCATGGCCAAGGGTACGGCCCGCGTCGCTTGCGGTGTTGCGGCGTGCGCGCCGATGGACTGCTCGATCTTTTGGCAGGCCGAAATGCAAGAGGCAGCAACAAGAGCGGCGATGGCGGGCAGCGGGAGTTTCATGATGGGATCCGAAAAATCGACCGGGATGGGGACATTAACCGAATTGTCATCCTGCCAAACGGATTTTGCTCTTGCCATAGTTCACAGCAGCGGACGAAGCGCCGCAGGCACAGACTTTGCTGTACCCATGCAGGGAACCGGGTCCTGGCAGGATTTGGTAACCATTTTTGCCTAGGGTTACAGAGCGTCGCGGTGAGTCGAATGTCGTCAAAATGGATCATGAGTGTGGGGGGGCGAACCTATGGCCCCTATGCACTCGCGCAAATGCAGGCGTTCGCGGTGGAGGGCCGCCTCGCCGCCAATTCGCTTATCGCAAAGGACAGCGATGGCCGCTTTGGACCTGCTTGTCAGGACCCCGATCTCGGCGACCTGTTCAGGCCCGCGACGGCAGGCATGCGCTCGCCCTTTGGCGCGGGCGCCGATTCAGGCTCGCGCCCATTCGGTCATGGCGATGGAAATGTCAGCGACGAGCCGGCGCACTTCGTTATCGTAGCGGACATGAAATCGGGTTCGATCTCCGCACTGGAAGAAGAAATCTTCAAGCTCGGCCCGGCCTACGCGGTCATGCCGCAGGCATGGGTGCTATCGGCCGACATGTCCGTCGGAGCCATCAAGAACATTCTGGTTCAGAGGCTCGGCAAACTCGACGATTTGCTGGTGGTCGATGCGACTCACGACAAGCTCACCTGGTCGAATCTCGGTCCCGAGGCCGACACGCGCCTTCGTCGCATCTGGGTCAAGCATCCCAATCGGTCAGCCGCCTGAACTTTTCACGACGGACAGACTTCCGCGGAACCGGCGCTGGTTTGCGACATAGACCTCCGCAGATGCCGCAAGCATCGCATCCTCCTCTTCGTTGAGTTGCCGCAGCACGCGCGCTGGAGCACCAAGCGCCAGTGATTTGTCTGGAATTTCTTTGCCTTCCGCGATCAGTGAATTTGCACCGATCAGACATTTGCACCCGATCCGCGAACGGTTGAGCAGTGTCGAGCCCATGCCGATCAGAGAATTGTCGCCTACGGTTGTGGAATGCAGGATGACTTTGTGCCCGATCGTGACGTTGGAGCCGATGGTGGTGGGCTGGCCGGGATCGGTGTGAATAACGCAATTGTCCTGAACATTGGAATTTTCGCCGACGGTTATCCAGTCATTGTCGCCGCGCAATACCGCGCCGAACCACACGCTGGCGTTTTTCAGCAGGCGCACACGGCCGATCAGAACGGCAGTTGGTGCAATCCAGTAATGCCCTTCTTCCGGCAACTCAGGCGCGACGCCTTCGATGGCATAAAGCGGCATCCAATGTTCCCCATTGTCCGTCACGTATGTGTCGCAAGACTGCAAGTCTCAATCGGGGTACTCTCGAATTGCGCAACTGAGTCGCGCCAAGCCGGGAGCAGCCATAGTGCGATCCTGCACGAGAGTTGAGATCAAGCAATCTCTCGTTCCGCACCTCCGGCGACCGCTTCCTGTTATCCCGTCTTCCCCCTCAACAGTACGGAGCATCTATGGCCAAGCGTTCTGCGCGCCACAAGACGCGCGACTATCAGGATAACGAATCCGCAACCGTGCATACGCTGTTTCCCTCCGTCGGCTGGACTCCGCTGGATGGCGAAGCGCGGGATCGAAAATACGTAAAGAACATCCGGGCAATGAGCCCGCTGCAGCAGCGGCTCATCGATGCCATAGAGGAACGCTCTGTGGTCCTGGCGCTGGGGCCCGCCGGCACGGGGAAAACCTATCTCGCAATTGCCAAAGCCGTTGAAGCGCTGGAACAGGCCCGCGTCGCGCGCATCGTACTGACGCGTCCCGCTGTCGAAGCCGGCGAAAACCTCGGTTTTCTTCCGGGCGATCTGCAGGAGAAACTGGCGCCGTACCTTCGACCGCTCTACGACGCACTCACAGAGAGACTGGGCAGCAAGCGCCTTAAGGCGTTGCTGGCCGATGGTGCGATCGAAGTCGCACCGGTTGCTTATATGCGCGGCCGTACGCTGAACAACTCCTTCGTCGTAATCGACGAGGCGCAGAACTGCACTTACGGACAGCTCAAGATGTTGCTCACCCGGCTTGGCTGGCGGTCCACCATGGTGCTGACGGGTGACCCGGATCAGACGGATCTTCTACCGGGCCTTTCCGGTTTCGGAGAAATAGCCCTTCGGCTCGAGCAGGTGTCCGAAATTTCGGTCGTCCGCCTGGGCGATGCCGATATCGTCCGCCACCCGCTCGTCGGAAGTATGTTAACCGTGCTCTGACCGCCTATGGCATAATTGAAACATTTGATTTAAATCCCGCCGGTTTCCGAACGCATTCGGATCATTGGGGGGGATTATGAATCGGATATGTAAGCTGGCAACAGCCAGCATTTTGCTGGCCGGAACGACGGCGCTACCCGCTTGGGCAGCCGGAGTAACCGTGAAAGCCTCGCCCGCCGCTGGTCCACCCGGCGCCAGGACAAATGTCAGCGGCAGCGGCTTCGGCACGAACGAAGCCATCGACATCTATTTCGATACCACCGATCTGCTTCTGGATGTGACGGATGATTCCGGAAATTTTGGTGCCGACAGCCTGAAGGTCCCGGCAAGTGCTGCCCCCGGGACGCATTGGATCACCGCCATCGGGCGACGCGACGGCATTGCAGGGCATGTGCTCTTCACGGTCCGCACGAACTGGGCCGAACATGGGTTCGAACAGCGCGGCCGCCGCAACAACCCGTCTGAAAACATCATCGACGCCACCAACGTCACCGGACTTGATATGGCATGGACCGCAGCTACGAACGGTAATGTATTCTCGTCTCCGGCGTACTCCGGAAACATTTTTGTAGGGTCCACGGACGGCAATCTTTATGCCTTCACGGCAAGTGGTACGTTGAAGTGGAAGGCCACAACCGGCGGGCCGATCTTTTCCTCTCCCGCCATCGCCAGCGGGAATGTCTATGTCGGCTCAAACGACGGCAAGGTATATGCCTTCACCGCGAATGGCGGATTGAAGTGGAGCGCCGTTGCTGGCGGACCCATTTTGTCCTCACCCGCTGTCGCAAACGGGATTGTATATGTCGGCTGCGCCGGCGATGGAAAAGTTTACGCATTCAATGTGACCAACGGGACACCCGCGTGGAGCGCGCCGGCAGCCACTGGCGGCCTCAACTATTCCTCCCCCGCAGTTGCGAAAGGCAATGTGTATATCGGTTCGCTCGACGGTAGAGTCTATGCATTCAACGCTGCCACCGGCACCTCTGTCTGGGCTTCGACAGCCACGGCCGGGATCATCGAGTCCTCGCCGGCGGTGGCGAACGGCCGCGTTTTCGTGGGTTCCAGCGATCAAAAAGCCTATGCCCTTAACGCTACAAGCGGAAATGTGGAATGGGTCACCAACATAGGAAGTGGGCTGTTGTCCTCGCCGGCCGTCGCGAACGGAACTGTGTATATCGGTGCGGTGAACGGCGAAGTCTTTGCGTTGAACGCCAACAATGGCGTGCCTCGTTGGGTGGGAGTAATGAACGATACCATCAAATACTCGTCACCCGCGGTCGGAAACGGTGTGGTGTATATTGGCTCATACGACAAGGCGCTGTCGGCCTTTGCAACCACGGGCTGCGGCGCCCAGTTCTGTTCGCCTATCTGGACTGGCGTTACAGGAGGCGCGATTGATTCATCGCCCACGCTGGCGGATGGCATGGTGATCGTAGGGTCTGCGGACCAGTCGCTTTATGTGTTCGCGCCCAACGGAGGAAATAACGCACACCATCGGGAGAGTCGGCCTCCATCCTACGCTTCGCTGCATCCCGACATGCGACTGAAACCGGTCCGACACGACATGCGGCGATAACGATCAAAGCGCCAGAGCGATCTCGATGATGAGCAGCCCGATAGCGAGACTCCAGTAGCCACAAATCGCAGCGGCCATCCAGAATGTGAGCAGGGAGCAATCTTTCGCGCGTCGCGCCTCAGCGGCCTTTTGGAACAGGACATTGGGCCCGGCAATCACGATGCTGGCGTAGTATGCGGTTCGGGTCGAGTTCTCCTTTTGCCGCCGGGTCAGCAGACGATAGAGATTTGCTGTTATGCCGGAGGCGGCAAAACCAGCCGTGATCACATACAAAAAGATGGCCAACTCGCGAAACATCACCGCCCTTTCAGGATGGAGGGTAGCCGAACGCCAGCGTGGGTCGTTTCCAAAACGTGGCTGGCGTGTTTCGCTTTGGCATGCACTTCCCGGTGAGAATCCGATCCGCCGGGCATCACAATGACCGTTCGGAAGGTTGGGATGCAGTCAATTCTTTATTAAGGTTAGCGGATGGCCGGAATCGGCGAAGAACAGGCGATTAGAGAGCGCTCCGGATGGTTAATTCCCCTCGCGGTGTTTGCCGTCACAGCGGTCCTATCCGGGGCCGTACTCGTCTATTATCTTGCGCCAACGCCCGGCGCGCTGATTGGGAACCGCCCTGCCCCGACCTCCCGGACAGACCGGATCAGTCTTTCCGTAGGCGGTGTTAATTTCAGCATTCCTTCGAACTACATTCGCTATCGGGCGACGCGCAAAGGTGGCGCACAGAGCCAAGTCGCGCTGTTCACGGCGCTGCCGGACTTCCGCGGCTATAGCGACGCCGATGCACAGATTTTCTCAAGCAATACTGCGGACTCCCCGATTGTCTATATCCTGCTGCACAACGAAGGATTGAAACTCAGCGAACAGGACCGCTTTCAGCGGATCTATCTGGGCTATATCGTTGACCCGCGCGGACGCCGTGGCCCGTTCGGGCTGACCCAATATGCATTTCAGAACGATACCGGCTATCGTGGTGAAGACCTTTTCGTCGGGCATTTCGGCACACGGATCGTCGTACTGCGATGTGTCCGGATGAGTGACAGCGTTCCAAGCCCAAGCTGTCTGCGAGAGACGCGGCTCGCGCACCATGCCGGCGTCAGCTACCGATTCAAGCGCGCACAACTCTCGCGTTGGCGCGAGATCGCCAGCGGCGTCGATACGCTGGTGCATTCCTTCATGCGGGGAAAATAGCGGCGTCAGCCGGCGCGGCTCGGAGGCGCTGGCGGCAGGTCCATCTCCAGGATAGCCATCTGGAAGGCGTACGAAACATCGCCGTCCTCCTCATCCTTGAAGATAATGCCGATAAACTCGTCGGCGACATGAACCTCGAGCGAGTCCGCCTGGTTCGGCCGCTCCAGCACAGTGATCGTGTCGAGGCGGAACAGGCTGCGAAGGTATTTTTCCAGCCGCCAGATTTCGCTACGGGTCATGGAAGCGCTCCGTGCATCTGAGGCTGCCACTCGCATGCCGCCGCGTGGCGGTCAAGCGCATCAGATCTGAAAATCGATCCCGTCAAGCGCCTGGTTCATGTCTTGTGAGGGGCAGTCGGAACCGGCGCATCCAATCACCTTGGCGGGCACGCCTGCAACCGTGCAGTGCGCCGGGACTGGCTTCAGCACCAGACTGCCGGCGCCGACCCGCGAATATTCTCCCACTTCGATGTTGCCGAGAACCTTGGCGCCGACCGAGAGCAGCACACCACGCCGAATCTTTGGATGCCTGTCGCCGGTTTCCTTCCCTGTACCGCCCAGCGTCACGCCATGCAGCAGAGACACATCATCTTCCACCACCGCCGTTTCGCCGATGACAATCCCGGTCGCATGATCCATCAGAATACCGCGGCCCATCCGCGCCGCGGGATGGATATCCACTCCGAATCGCTCCGAAACGCGGCTCTGCATGAAATAGGCAAGCCAGTGGCGTTGCTCCGACCACAGCCAATGCGCAATCCGGTAACACTCCAGAGCGTGAAAGCCTTTGAAAAACAGAAATGCCTGCACGTAGGAATGGCATGCAGGATCGCGCTCGAATATGGCGGAAAGATCGGCGCGGACAGACTCGCCTATCCGGCGATTCGCGTTCATGGCCTCTTCGAAAAGTTCCCGCACCAGCATCGGGCTCACGTCCTCACCGCCGACCTTTTTGGCGAGGTGATAGGACAGCGCATCTTCGAAGCGCTGGTGCTTGAGAATAGTGCCGTGAGCGACGCTCGCGAGCGCCGGTTCCCGCATCGCAAGCTCCTCGGCCTGCGTCCGCAGCGCAATCCAGACGGGATCGCAAAGTTCAAGTTTGCCGGCAGGAGCGTTCATGGGGACACTATAGCACAAACTGCGTTGCTTCAGACCATCGGTGAGGGAGGCGGCGGGGACTCAGCCGAAGGCGATGACGGGCCCACGTCCGCCGGCGGTGCTTCGGGCGTAGAGGCCGCGGCAGGCGGGCAATCGAAGCCCGCCGGAGCTGCAGGCGGGCTTGGCGCCGGAGGCGGCGTATACGGCCGGGCTGGGACGGGCTGCGGCTGTGCCCGGCGGCGGGCCACAACTTGGGCGACCATCCGGTCTTCGTGGCGCTTTTCACAACACTTTGTTTCTACTTAATAATTTGCAGATCGATGACTGCGAAACCGCGTGTCCTAACAATTTGACCCACAATTCTTCTGAGGCGGTAACGACGCGCCCAGAGGGCAATTCCCTTTCACTGTGAAGCGGCGTAGCGTGTCCGTGGGTGTAGAAACCCGGACTCGATAACCCGACAGATCGCTTGGCGGCGTATCTGCTGGGGCAGCGAGGCCCTTGGCGGGGCGAAGCTGCATGGTTGCGCCTTGGCGGGCGCACCTAACCTGGACCGCATATAGCGGGCCGGGAGCGGTGCTGCAATGTCCAAGGGGGAAACCCCCAAAGGCGCGCCGACCAGTCTTCGAGCTGGTTTCTACCTCCCGGCTGCCGGTCCGTTTCCGGCGCGGCTGTAGAAAGCCAAACTCGGATATCCACGCCATGCCAACAATCGCACTAGCCCGCTCGAACCCGT
>DATAVW010000208.1:0-2885 GCA_036267515.1 Rhizomicrobium sp. | reverse complement strand
ACTCGCTGCCGCCTTCTTCCGCGTGATCGGAATAGTTAAGGCGCGATGCGCATGACCCGTCGACATCTAGGCAGGGCCGGGAGCCAGAAAATGGCCGAGGCCTCATGGTCCGAGGCCATGCGCCCCGCGAGATGGCGAAGCTGCGGCAGCGCGTCAGCCATCAAGAGCGCCTTCCGCCGCCGAGGGGCGGTCTTCCTGTCTCTGCCGTCACGCCGCGGTCCACGGACTCCTCCAAGTCACAATAGCTTTTTTCTCAGGCGCCGGATCATGCCAGCGATACGCGCACAATCCGTTCAAGTCTGCTTCCGCTGCGGCTCGCACCGGAGGTCGCCAGCTTCGGCCGCCTACGCGAACTGTGATGAAGGCCTGTTTGACGGCGCAACGGCAGCCGGTTAGCTTAATCGATATTCATAAAATCGATTTCTCTCCTCGCACCGGAATAATCGACACGATCGAGCGTGTCGCTCCGCACAGTCCGTTCAGTGCGCGGTAGAGAGAAACGTCCAGTCCTTCGAGGACGTGCATGGGCGTCGCCGGATGACACATTCATGTCGAAGCATCGCTGGCGCATAGCAGAAATACAGAGACAGTCGTTCCTTGCGCTCTCGTGTTTGCAGGGTGGGTGATGTTCTGCGCGGGTCAAATGCCCGTTCCGGAAAAGAACTCGTGTCGGATCGTGCGCCAGATGATCTTGAGGTCCAGCCACAGCGACCATCGTTCGATGTATTCGAGATCGTAATCGACGCGCGACACCGCGGCCGCCGCGAGCGCGGTGCTGCCGCGGCAGCCGCTGACCTGCGCAAGGCCGGTGATGCCGGGACGGATGTTGTGCCGCTGGAAGTAGTATGGCACCAGGTCCTCATACTTGACGCTGGCCGCCTTCATTCCCGGTACGTGCGGACGTGGACCGACGAGGGACATGTCGCCGATAAGAACATTGATGAGTTGCGGCAACTCGTCGAGACTCGTCTGACGCAGGAGACGGCCCAGAAGCGTCACCCTCGGATCATCGCCGACCGTCTGCGTGATTCCGGATTTATCCGATAGCTGCACATGCATGGTTCTGAACTTTAAGATATGGAATGGGCGGTTGCGGTGTCCATATCTGTGTTGCGTGAAAAACACGGGCCCGGATGAGGTGAGCTTGATCGCCGCGGCGATGGCAAGGAGCAACGGCGACAGCACAAATAGCGCGCTACCAGCGGCGAAGATGTCGAAGAGGCGCTTGCTGGACGATCGTGACGGCTCGCTTAATGCTCTCTTATGCGAGAGATAGTATACGCGGCGGTACGATCGATGCGCGCGGCCTTGATAGGCCGGCGGCGAAAACAACGCGCGGCTGTCATGCCAAAGACTTGCGTCGCCGGAAAGTGAGGCCGATGGCGTCATGGACTGCTCCTGTCGAGAGTCGCTTTGTTGGCATCTGTGAGCAATCAGCCAGCCTTGATGATTCTTCCCATTTACAGCTTGGCGCGTCTTGATCGCGCGCTCGGCGTTTCTGCGCACGTTGCCACGCGAGCCATGACCTTGTGCTGCTCCCTAAATCCCGGGCTTCGCATTCGTTCGGTGAGGTTAGTGGATCATTTGGAAAAATTATGGCGGAGGCGCCGGGTTATTTTTTTGTCGAGTTGCGCGTCGCTCAAAACTGGCGCAATTGCGTGAATATGGTCGCGAACTGGCAGAGTGATGCCGAAACTGAGACTGTCCGTTTTTTCCAATGCCAAGCTTGTGGCGCGCGGCACATATTTTTATTCATTCCATGAACCAAAGTCCGCGCTTGGCGTTCTGGACCTGTCGCGAATTCTGAGCGGAGTTCAGTATGTGTGTTCGTATCGGGGAGCGCGCAATTCGTTACATATTATGCGCGATGTCCCTCTTTGCGGTGGTAGCGATTGCAGGCTGCAAGGACTATTCCAATCCCGCTTCTGCGGCCGGCATGCGATTGGCGTCGGCGTCGTCGATACCGGCGGTCGGGCCACGCACATACGTTTTGCGGCCCAATGACCAGATTCGCCTGCAAATATATGGCGAGACGAACGCCTCCGGCGTGTACACGATCGATGGCGGCGGCGCGGTTTCCATTCCACTTGCCGGGCGGATCCATGCCGCGGGCCTCACGGCGGCACAACTTGAGCGCACGATTACGAAGCATCTCAACGGGACGGTACTGACCGAGCCGCACGTCAATGTGCAGGTTGCGACTTACGGCCCCATCTATATTCGCGGTGAGGTGAAGCAGCCGGGGCAATTTCCCTACGTACCCGGATTGACGATCGGCGATGCGGTCGCGCTTGCCGGCGGCTACACGTACCGTGCGGACGAGAGCACGGCTTATGTGCGGCCGTCGAATTCGGGTCGCGAATTGGCACGATCGCTGCGCACCGATGTTCCCGTTTCGCCCGGCGACAGCATCCGCATTCCGGAAAGCTATTTCTGAACTCTCGCAGGCTGCATCCGGCATCGGCATCTGTCGCGCTCGTGGTGCAGTCCGTACAGGAGCCGATGCGTACCGACGGATTCCGGTTGTCCCGCACCGTCCGAATATTTGCTGCGCTGCGGAACGAACCGTGGTTGCGGATGTTGCATGTCCTGCTGACATGCATGCGCGGCCGCAGTCAGGGCCAGACGCTGCAATGCCGACGATGGGGGGCATGCTTCAGCGCTGCGGTGCTTCTTGGTGTCAGCGCGTCATCGTCGGCGCAGGCGCAGGCCATATCGCCGTTGACGCCAGCGGCGTCACCGCCTTGGAATGCGGAGAGGGTATTTGAGCCCGTCCCTTACGCGCAGCTTTGGTCGCACTTTCCGGGCGAGAAGATCGACCCGGAGGATACGCCGGTGAGCACGCGGCAATGGCCCGGCTATGAGCCGAAGGGCATTCGCGACCA
>DATAVW010000207.1:0-3902 GCA_036267515.1 Rhizomicrobium sp. | reverse complement strand
CATGCCACCGCTTCAAGCGTTTGCTGCGCTGGAATGATGCCAGGCGCCTCATAACTGCCCCAAATCGGGAAGAAGGATGCAGGAAGACGGCGGACTGCTAGATGTGATGAAACACTGCGATTGCAGTCGGGCGGCCTTTCTGTGCGTCATTTCGGGTCAGCGCGAATCTGCCGAATGACTTCGAAGTTCTCTGGTTGGTCGAACGACACAAGTGAAAAGATTGGTGGGCGATGCAGGACTCGAACCTGCGACCCGCTGATTAAGAGTCAGCTGCTCTACCGCCTGAGCTAATCGCCCGACCGTTGGCCGGAAAGGCTGCGCCTATAGCAGAGGGCCGGAGCCCGTGTCCACCTACGAAGCGCCGCGCCAGACTCACAGAATTATCCCCGAATGCCGCGGGATTTCGACCTGCCGGTGTATGTGGACCGACATCAGGATGCCGAAGCCGAACATCACCGTCAGCATCGCGGTGCCGCCGTAGGAGAGCAACGGCATGGGAATGCCCACCACCGGGATGAGACCCATCACCATCGCCCCGTTGATCATGATGTAGAAGAAGAAATTGAGCGTGAGCCCCAGCGCCACAAGCCTGCCGAATTGGCTGCGCGACGACATGGCAATGCGAATCCCATAGCCGATCACCGTGATGTACAGCAGCAGTAACGCAATGCAGCCAAGAAACCCGAATTCCTCGCCGACAGAGGTAACGATGAAATCCGTCTGCTTCTCCGGCAGAAAATTGAGTTGGCTTTGCGTGTTCTGTAAAAAACCTTTTCCTGTGAGTCCGCCCGATCCGATGGCAATCTCGGCCTGGCTGATGTTCCAGCCGGCCCCCAGCGCGTCATTTTCTGGATTGAGAAAGGTCAGAACGCGCCGTTTCTGATAATCGTGCAAGAACTGCCACACGATGGGAACCGCGGCAGCCACAGCGCTGATCGTCGGCACGATCCACCACCAGGAAAGACCGGCCAGAAAGAGCAGCGAGGCGCCATCCATCACCAGAATGGTGGCAGTCCCCAGATTGGGTTGCTTCAGCACAAGCGCCGCCGGGATTGCCACCATCATCAGCGGAACCATCAGGCGCAGCGGTTTGGAGACATCTTCCACGTTCAGTCCATGCAGAAAGCGCGACAACGCCAAAACCAGCGCGATCTTCGTCAGCTCCGACGGCTGCAGCTGAATGGGCCCCAACTGTATCCACCGTTGCGCGCCCAATCCCGTGTGCCCTGCCACGTCCACGGCGATAAGCAGCAAAAGGCATACGGCATACAGCGGATAGGCTAGCGCCATCCAATGGCGGATATCTACCATTGCGGCCAGGAACAGCAGCACCAGCCCGACGCTGAAGTGGAGCATCTGCTTGCTGGCCCAAGGCGAGAGATGCCCGCCGGCGACAGAGTACAGCATGGCAAAACCGATGCAGGCGATGACAGCAATCACCAACAGCAATGGCCAGTGAAGACCTTGAACTTTTTCAGCAAAGGGCAGCGAACGGCGCGACGCTGTATAGGGAGTCATTGTCATGCGCGACGACCCATACCTACGCCGGAAGCGGCGCTCAGAGGATAGGCAGTTGGCAATTTGATCGGATCGCGCCGTTGCGCATATATCAGAATGTCGCGCGCCATCTGAACTTGGGGATGGCCATCGGAAGCATGCTCGGTGATGCAGGCGCACGCGTAGCGAGGCTGATCGACTGGTGCGAAGGCGATGAACAATCCATGATCGCGCATCTTCCATGGCAGCGTCAGGTTTTTCTTCACGCCCGCATGATGCTCCTCGCGGCTGATCACGCGCACCTGCGCGGTGCCGGTCTTGCCCGCCATCTCATATCCAGCCTCGGTAATTCGAAACCCGTAAGCCGTTCCGCCGGGCGTGTTGGTCACACCGTTCATGCCGTCGCGCACGAGCGCCAGCGCGTCCTCCGAGAAGCGCAACGGCGCAAGCTCAGGGCGCGGTTCTACCTTGTTTCCCACCACGCGCGTGATGCGGGGCGACAACGCCTTTCCGCTCGCAATGCGGGCCGCGAGCGTGCAGAGCTGCAATGGCGTGACGTTGAGATAGCCCTGTCCGATACCGGTGTTCAGCGTTTCGCCTTCCAGCCAAGGAACACCATACCGCGCCATTTTCCAGGCGCGGCCCGGAACCACACCCGCTTTTTCGCCCGGCAGCTCGATGCCGGTTTGCTTTCCCATTCCCAGGTCGTGCGCTGCCGCTTCGATGCGGTCGATGCCGAGTCTCCTGGCGCATTCGTAGAAGAATACATCGCAAGAAACGACAATCGCGCGACGGAGATCGACAGCCCCATGTCCGCCTTTGCGCCAGCAATGGAATTCGTGATTGCCGAGGAAAATCGAGCCGCTGCAATGGACATGCATGTCCCTGAGCCCGGCATCCGCAGCAGCAAGAGCCATGGCCGGTTTGATCGTCGAGCCTGGCGGATAAAGTCCCGCAATCGCCTTGTTGATCAGCGGCGTGTGATCGTCCGAGGTCCAGGCCCTCCACTGGGCATTCGAAACACCCACATTGAACAGGTTCGGATCGAACGACGGCGTGGAAGCAAGTGCCACCACATCGCCGGTGGTGGTATCCATTACGACGGCGGCGGCACTTTCCTGACCTAGCCGCTGGGCGACAAAGTTCTGCAAATTCTGATCGATGGTCAGGTACACATCCGCGCCGGGCTCTCCTGCTTCCCGGCTCAGCTCGCGTACCACGCGGCCATAGGCGTTGACCTCGACACGGCTTACGCCGGCCTTGCCGCGAACCTCAGTTTCAAACTCCTTTTCGATGCCGCGCTTGCCGATGCGGAAGCCTGGAAGCTGAAGCAGGGGATCGGAATCGTTCTGCTGATCGGCTGGCGATACAGCGGCGACATAACCCAGAATGTGCGCGAGTTCGTCGCCATAGGGATAGGCGCGCGTCTGCCCGACATCCGGCTGCACGCCGGCTAGATATGGCAGATGAAGATTGATGCGGGCAAAATCGTCCCATGGGAGGTTTTCCGCCACGATGATCGGAACGAAGGGCTTATTCTCATTGGCTTCGCGCAAGGCGCGTTCACGTTGCCGGTCCGAGAGGTAAATAATGCGGCCAAGTTCTTCTACGGCAGATTTGACGCCGCCCGGAACCTGCTCCGGGATCAGCAGCACCCGAAAGTTGCGGCGGTTGTTCGCGAGCTCGACACCAAAGCGGTCCAGAATGCGTCCGCGTGGCGGCGCTATGAGCCGCTCGCTGATCCGGTTCTCCTCCGACTTCGTCTTGAACTCATCGCCTTCGAGCACCTCCAGCTGATATAGCCGTCCGCCCAGCACGCCGAATACGGCCGTCACCGCGCCCGAAACCATCAGGGTGCGCCGTGTAAAGGTGGAGTAGCGGCTTTGGTCCTTTGGATCGAAGAGCGGCATCAAAACTCCGTACGCAGTGCCCCAACGACGTTACGCTGGATCCAGTTCAGAACTGGAAGCGCTGGAACATACCACAAGACACTCGCGACAAGTTGCAGCACCAGCGGCGTCAGCGGCGGACGATGCAAAAAATAGAACCAGGCCACGAAGTAGACCGTCGCGGCGGCAACCAAAGCAGCCAGCGCAAACCCCAGAATGGCGCCGATTCCGGCAAGGCTTGCGAACGATTCCCGGTTCCTGTCGAGCAGCGCGTAGGTCACAACGAACGATACAGTCCAGAACCCGGGCGGGCTGCCGGACAGCAAATCCTGGCAGAGCCCCACAGCGAAAGCGGCAGCCACCGGCATCAGATCCGGACGCACAAGACACCAGAAGTATACCGGCATTAGCGCAAGCAAAGGACCGGGCACCAGGCCACCGGTCAGCGAAACGGGCAAGTTTGACAGAACGGCGCCCAACAGGCCGCAAAATACCGGAACTATCGCAGCGAGCAGT
>DATAVW010000206.1:0-39013 GCA_036267515.1 Rhizomicrobium sp. | reverse complement strand
GGCCTGCTGGAGGCACCTTCGGCTGGCGAAATCTACCTGGCAGGCGCTGCCGCATCACAACTGCCGGAAACCGAGCGCACGCGCTTACGCCGTGATTTGATTGGCTTCGTCTATCAGGCGCATCATCTCCTGCCGGAGTTCAGTGCGCTGGAGAATGTCATCATCCCGCTGCGCATTGCGGGAATATCTTACGCGGCGGCAGAGCAGGAGGCCAAAAGGCTGCTTGGGCAAGTCGGATTGGCGGCGCGGCTAGGCCATCGCCCCGCGCAGCTTTCCGGCGGCGAGCAGCAACGGGTTGCCATCGCGCGCTCGCTCGCCAATCATCCAAGGCTGCTGCTCGCCGATGAACCCACGGGCAATCTGGACCTTAAAACCGCGCAGGCCGTGTTCGACATGTTGGTGAACCTGGTGCGTGCGGAAGGCGCGGCAGCCCTGGTCGCAACCCACAATCAGGAGCTTGCCGCGAAAATGGACCGCGCGCTGGTTTTGCACGAAGGTGCGTTGGTCGAGGAGCCCCTCACCACCATCCGCGCCATTTGAACCATACGGTGGGCAGGATCGCCGAGAGTGCGATAAGGCCGAGACCCCACGCATATCCCAGGTGCCACTGAAGCTCAGGCATGTAGCGGAAGTTCATGCCGTAAACGCTGGCGATCAGTGTCGGCGGAATCCCAACCACGGAGACGATCGTCAGCACCTTGAAGATATCATTCTGCTCAGTGTTGATGAACCCAAGAACGGCATCCAGCAGGAACTGCACCTTGTTCGAAAGGTGAACTTCAAAGTCGTTCAGCGACTGAAGATCCTTCGCTGCCGTCTGCAGCCGTTCGACAATATCGCTGGAAATCCATTCTTTGCCCTTGTCGAGCGCATACGGAACGATGCGTTCGAGGCCGAGCATACTTTCCCGAATCTGCGATAGGCGCTCGCCGCATTCGCCGACGGCGACCAGCACTTCCCGAAGCGCGCGGTTGGCGCGCGCAATGTTGTGTGGCCGTCTGGTCCCGTAATTGCGGAAAACCCGCCTTGAGACCTCGTTCAATTGAAGGCTGATTTGCTCAAGCGAATCGGCGCCGAAGTCAGTGATGCCCTCGATCAGGGTCGCAAAGACCTCCGAGCTGGTTTTGGCTGGACCGTCCTTGTTGAAGCGTTCGATCGCCGCATCGAAGCTGAACAAATGCGTATAACGCACGGTGACCAGCAGGTTCTTGTTGAAGATAAAGCCGAGAGCGGTGGGCGCTTCTTCCCCCTCGTGCGCAATCACCGGCATATTCAGGTGAACGGTTCCGTTCTCCACGGACAGCCGGCTTGAAGATTCAATTTCCTCCAGCTGCACGCGCGAAGGCACCTGAATTTTGTGCTCCGACTCGACCTGTTTCACTTCTTCGGACGTTGGATCGAGCAGATCAATCCAGACTGGTGCTCCGCCAGAGGATGAGGGGCAGACGTTCAGCATCGGGCGACTCGCATATAACCGGGCGCCGCATTGTGCGCTTTGCGAGCGACCGTTAGCATTGATTCTTTCCACGGGGCTAGGGCGCGGGGATGTTCATCACTTCTCGGTCGATTGTGGCGGCCGCCGTTACGGCATTCATGGCGGCTGCACCGGCTTTCGCGAAGGATTTGGTGATCCACGCCGGACGGCTGATCGACGGCGTTTCCGGGCAACCGAGAACCCAGGTTTCCATTCTGGTGCACGACGACCGCATTACAGGTGTGCTATCTGGCTTCGTGACTTCTTCCGGAGCGGATATCGTCGATCTTTCTCACAGCACCGTTCTGCCCGGTCTGATCGACTGCCATGTTCACGTGACCAGCCAGTTCGATGGCGGAAATCCGGTCGCCAAGGAGGTTACCGAAACCCGCTTCGATTCAGCGATAAAGTCTACCGCCTACGCACGCGCCACTTTGCTCGCCGGCTTCACCAGCGTGCGCGACGTCGGCGCTGAGACCAACGTCATCGTGGCGCTAAAAAAACAGATCGTCAAAGGTATCGTGCCCGGCCCGCGCTTGTGGGTTTCCGGCGCGCCGCTCGGGCCTACTGGGGGACACACCGACGAATCGACCGGTCTGGACCCGGAATTGAGCAATCCCACCTGGGCTGAAAACATTATCGACAGCCCGGAGGCCGCGCGCAAAGCCGTGCGCGAGCACAAAAAGCTTGGTGTCGATCTCATCAAGATCATGCCGAGCGGCGGCGTGTTGTCGGTAAACGACGATCCCAACCGGCAATTGATGGCCGATGACGAGATCAAGGCCGTGATCGATACGGCGCACGCTCTTGGCCTCAAGGTGGCAGCGCACGCCCACGGCAAGCAGGCAATCGATACGGCCGTGCGGCTGGGCGTCGATTCCATCGAGCATGGCAGCTTCGCCGATGCGGAATCCTATAAGCTGATGAAGCAGCACGGCACCTATCTCGTGCCCACTCTTCTTATCGCGCACGCAGTTTACATCGTCGCCGAGACGCACCCCGAACAGCTCAATCCGTCCTCTGCGCAAAAGGCGCTGGCGGTGGCTCCCCGCATCCAGCAAAATCTCCATGATGCCTATGAATCGGGCGTGAAGATTGCATTCGGCACCGACCAGGGCCTCGTTCCACACGGCCAGAATGCACAGGAATTTGCGTTGATGGTTGCGGCCGGTATGCCGCCGATGGCAGCAATCATCGCCGCCACCGGTTCTGCCGCCGATCTTATCGGCGATCCGCAGGATATCGGTTCCGTGCGTCCCGGCCGCTACGCCGATATTGTCGCGGTGGACGGCGACCCGCTTGGCGACATACACACCCTGGAGCACGTACAATTCGTGATGAAAGGCGGCGAGATTTATAAGGAGAACGGCCAGATCGTCGCGCGCCAATGACCCGTCCGGTGAAGGTTTACTCGCGGCCGAATTGCGATCTGAGTTCGGTCTTGGCCCGGTTCAGAATTTTCTTTCGTGAGGCAGGCAGGTTTTTGCCAGCGCGATTGATATAGAACGTCAACATCGACATCGCGGAGCGATACGGGTCTGCCTTGCGCCGCTTGCTGTGCTCCGCAGAGCGTTTCAGGGACGCTGCAATCTTCCTGGGATCATCAAGCTTGAAGACGTTCTTGCGTAGATCGAGGGCGTCGCTCTCTCGCATGACGTTCGCCGACCAGCGTTTGGTGGGTGCACGTTTGCCCGATTTCGTTCGTTTCCGCCCGCTCGACTTATGTATCGACTTCCTCGTGACCATATCGCAATAACGGATTTCCGGCGACATGGCTCCCATGGCGCCAAATCGGACGAATGGCGGATCACGCGGCAGCTAGAGAGATTGGCTGCTGCACCAGCGGTTCCCGGCTGCGTCCGATCTGCCACGCGACCAGCACCAGAGCAAGGATCGGCACGAGCGAGAGGATGCTGCCTTCCGGGCCCGCGGTGCCACCACTCAGCCAATCAGGTCCGACAATTGCCGGATGCAGAACGCTTCCCTCCAGTTTCAGGGCGCTATTCGGCACACCGAAGATGAAGCTCTCGCCGTAATCCCATCCGCCATGAACGCCGATGCCAAACCACAGCGAGCCTGTCTGGCGGAAGGCATAAGCAAGCGCCAGGCTGAACAAGCCGGCCTGGATGCCGCCAATGATCGTTTCGCCTTCCCCCTTCAGCCAATGCGGCAATCCGAACAGGACCGAGCAGAAAATGGCGGCCGGCCAGAACGAGATGGCGCGCGAAAGCTCAACGAAGCCGTAGCCCCGAAACAGGCTCTCTTCGGTAACTGCGACGACCAAAAACAGCAGCGCGTAGAACATGCCGTACCACAGCAGTGACGCCACGCCGGCCGTGCTGTGGCCAAAGGAGAAAGTGCCGACCGTGGCTTCGATCGGAAGCTGAGAGGCAAGAAACGCGATCGCACAAATAACCCCGATGAGAAAATTTCGCAGCTTGTGTGCTCCGGCTTAGCCATAAGAGCGGAAAGGGCGGCCGCTCACAGCCGCCATAAGCGCGATCAAAACAAGCGTTGCTACGCCATTCGCACCCATCGACAAAAGCAGATGTCCGCCGAGCGTGGCGATGTGTTTCTGGAGTCCGGCAAGCGCGGGATTGACGCCATAGCTCGCCGCAACGAAGGCAACTGCGAACATCAGCACCCGCGCAAGCGCGAAGGCGCGCCCATGCCATTCAGGCGCTACGGAGAAGCGGTCATCAGCGGGCCGCATTCTCGTCAGCCCGTCGATCAGCCTAGACCAGCGCGCCGTGGCAGTGCTTGAATTTGCGGCCCGAGCCGCACGGGCAAGGCGCATTACGCTGAATCTTGCCCCATGTGCTGGGATCGTTTGGCAAGACCGGCACCTGTTCCATCCGCGAAACTCGTTGCTGCATTGTGTCTGGCGGCATCATTTCTTCTTCACCGGTCAGCGGATCGACGTGAGAGGCGTACATGGGCCCGGGCAACTGATCGAACTCCGGCGGGGGCACTTCCATATTGATCTGCAGATGCATCAGCTGCCGCACCACATCGACGCGCATCTTCGCGAGCAGCCCCTCGAACAGCTCGAACGCCTCGCTCTTATACTCGTTCAGCGGATCGCGCTGACCGTAACCCCGCAGGCCAACATACTGGCGCAGATGATCGAGATTGACGATGTGCTCGCGCCAGTCGTGATCCAGCGTCTGCAGCAGAATTGACTTTTCGATGTACCGCATCAGATCCGGGCCGACGTTCGCCGCGCGCTCGGCTGCGCGTGCGTCCACCGCCCTGATGATGCGTTCCCGGACTTCTTCGTCAGCGATGCCCTCTTCCTTCGTCCAGTCGGTAATTGGCAGATCGACCGCGAATATCTTCAGCACCTCCTCGTGCAGGCCTGCGGCATCCCACTGTTCGGCGTAGGCCCGCTCCGGAATGTGACGTGCGACGAGGTCTTCCACCACCTGCGCGCGGAAATCGGAAACCTGTTCGCTGACATCTTCCGCGCTCATGATCTCGCGGCGTTGATCGAAAATCACCCGCCGCTGATCGTGCTGCACATTGTCGTATTTGAGGATGTTCTTGCGGATTTCGAAATTGCGCGCCTCGACCTTCTGCTGCGCCTTCTCCAGCGCCTTGTTC
Source organism: Rhizomicrobium sp. (assembly GCA_036267515.1). Classification (GTDB taxonomy): domain Bacteria; phylum Pseudomonadota; class Alphaproteobacteria; order Micropepsales; family Micropepsaceae; genus Rhizomicrobium. The sequence goes on along the minus strand of DATAVW010000206.1, from coordinate 33,936 downwards.
ACCCATGGATGCGCGATGGCTTCACCTTCCTCCAGGCCCAGGCGTTTCAGAATCGAATCCATGCGCTCGGAACCGAAGATGCGCATCAAATCGTCCTGCAGGCTCAGGAAGAACTTAGAGGCGCCGGGATCGCCCTGGCGCCCGGAGCGGCCACGCAACTGATTATCGATGCGGCGGCTTTCATGCCGCTCGGTGCCCATGATGTAGAGGCCGCCTGCCGCCAGCACGCGCTCCTTGTCCGCAGCGACTTCGGCGCGAATTTCTTCTGCACCCCTGGCGAACTCAGCTTGGTCGAGCATGCCGCCAAGCTCATTTTTGATCCGCATATCAGCATTGCCGCCGAGCTGAATGTCGGTGCCACGGCCTGCCATATTGGTGGCGATAGTGATTGTGCCGGAAACGCCTGCCTGCGCGACGATGACAGCTTCCTGCTCGTGATAGCGGGCGTTCAGGACGCTGTGCTTGATCTTGTGGTCGCGAAGCAATTTGGAAAGCTGCTCCGACTTCTCAATGGAAGTCGTGCCCACCAGAACCGGCTGCCCGCGGCTCTGGCACTCCTCGACAAGCTTGATAATGGCGCCATATTTCTCGTCAACCGAACGATAGACCTCATCATCCTGATCGTTGCGAATCATCGGCCGGTTGGTCGGTACCTCGATCACATCCAGCTTGTAGATGTCCATGAACTCGGCGGCCTCGGTGAGGGCCGTGCCGGTCATGCCGGCGAGCTTCTGGTAGAGTCGGAAATAATTCTGGAACGTGATCGAGGCGAGGGTGACGTTTTCCGGCTCGACCCGGGTTCCTTCTTTCGCCTCTAGCGCCTGGTGCAGGCCCTCCGAATAGCGGCGACCCTCCATCATGCGGCCGGTAAACTCATCGATGATGATGACTTTGCCGTCCTTCACGATGTAATCGCGGTCACGCTGGAAAAGCGTATGCGCCTTCAGCGCCTGATTGACGTGATGAACGATATTGATGTTCTCGATATCGTAGAGATCGCCTGTTTCGAGCAGCCCAACTTCGCGCAGCCAGCCAACCATCCGCTCGTTGCCGGCTTCGGTGAGCGTCACTGACTTCTGCTTCTCGTCGAGTTCGTAATCGTCCTTTTCCAGCCGCGGGATCAGTGCATCGACGTTGCGATAGAGTTCGGTCTGGTCTTCCGTGGGGCCCGAGATGATGAGCGGCGTGCGCGCTTCGTCGATAAGAATGGAATCGACTTCGTCCACAATCGCGAAGAAATGGCTGCGCTGGACCATGGTCGCGATCGAATACTTCATGTTGTCGCGGAGATAGTCGAAGCCGTACTCGTTATTCGTGCCATACGTGACGTCGCAATCGTACGCCCTCTTTCGCTCCTCATCGGTGAGGTTATGCACGATGCAGCCCACCGACAGCCCGAGGAACTTGTAAACCTGCCCCATCCAGTCGGCGTCGCGCTGGGCGAGGTAGTCGTTGACCGTCACCACATGCACCCCTTTGCCCGCGAGCGCATTGAGATAGACGGGAAGGGTGGCGACCAGTGTCTTGCCTTCGCCGGTCTTCATTTCGGCGATGCGGCCATCGTGCAGCACGATCCCGCCAACCAGCTGTACGTCGAAATGCCGCTGCCCAAGCGTCCGCTTGGCCGCCTCGCGAACCACAGCGAAGGCTTCTGGCAACAGGTCGTCGAGCGTCTCACCCTTCGCCAGACGGTCCTTGAAAATCTGAGTCTGGCCCCGCAGCTCCTCATCGTTCATCGACTGAAACCGCGGTTCCAGCGCATTGATCTGCTCCACCCGTTTGAACATAGGGCGGAGTTTCCGTTCGTTCACAGACCCGAAGAAGCGCTGCGCAAAGGCGGTGAAGCCGACCATGAAAATCCTCTGACGGGGCGGGGCCGAGCCGGTGCAACCGGCCAACAAGCACAAGCGGCCGGAGAACCCCGGCCGCGCGCCGGCAGAGACATAGGAACCGGCCACCCCCTTGTCAATTCAGGGTAGTGTCCTAATTTGGAGTCATTCTAAAAATGACAGCGAACCGCCTTTCAGTCGCCCGCCGCACCCAAGCGATTAACTGCCTTGTGGAAGGCAACAGCATCCGCTCCACAGAACGCCTGACCGGCATTCACCGGGATACAGTCATGCGGTTGATGGTAGAGGTAGGCGAGGGGCTGCGCCCGCATTATGGATGAGAAAATGCGCGAGGTTCAGAGCAAGCGCATTCAGGTTGATGAAATCTGGTCCTATGTCATACGTGCCGACTTAAAGAAGACGGGGAAAAACGCTTCTAATCATCTTCTGCTGGACGCCATAGTTTATGTGCACCAGCGCATCTCTGAACTCGCCAAACAGGCGGGAACAGTCGAAGCCGCAAAGACATATTTCTCAGACCTAGTGAAGTTCGTTAGAGATGCCGTAATAGCTGTGCGCCTGACCGTTCCAAACGAATCGAACGCCTTCAGGGTGTTTGAGACACTGAACGATACCCGCGCTGCGCAGATTTGGCGCGCAGTATGACCGAAGTCGCCCCCTCCGAACTCAAGAAGGCCGTCGAGTCACAGCACGGCGGGGTAGCCCATTACGTCCAGTCCGTGCCGGTAGCAGAGCGGTTCCGGGGCGATGTCGTTTGGCAAGGTGCGGTTGCCGTCTTCGATCTCAAGAGCGCCCCTAGCGGCTGTGACCGCGCCTATGCGTGGTCCTACGAGCTACCGGACGGCAAGCGCCGGTTCTTTGCCGTGCTGCATACAGGGCCGATAGATTCGCCAGCAGCAGCGGTTAGGGCGGCGATAGTGGCGGAAGCGAGAGCGAAGTGATCGCGGCCATGGTCCTAGCCAGTGCAATCGCCGGGAGCCACCTTACGGTCGAATGCAACGGATACGATCCCAAGCTAAATGACCACGTCGAACACCAAGGCAAAGTGAGCGGCTCAACCGCAGTCTTTGACGGTCGCCCATTCTCGGCTTCCGCGAGTGGACCATACTTGGTCCTGACCGGGAGCGGCTCGCAGGTCGTTATCAATCGCCAGACCAACAGATATGTTGTTTACCGTTGGGCGGGACACCGGGCGGGGCGCATAGAATGGTCCAGCAATGTGCCGGGAGACGGTTGCTACGTTTCGCCTGCAAAATAGGACTCCAATCCGCGCCCTTCAAATTAGGACACTACCCAATTCAGGCCGATCTTGTCCCTAGTGGATCGGCGATAATCTTGAAGCGAAGGGCAATGGCCGGGGCAAGGAAAACGTCTTCAACGGTTGGCCAGGACAGTGCGGCCGAGATCCGCAAGGTACCAGCACGGTCGCCGCTTGCGCCCAAGAAGATCGTGCGGCTTCCCCCCTTGGCGGGTGTTCGGCTGGCGACGACGGCAGCCGGAATTCGTTATCGCGGCCGTGACGACCTTCTGAGTGTAACCTTTCATGCGGGAACGCAGGTAGCGGGTGTGTTCACCCAATCGAAAACGGCGTCGGCTCCTGTCGAGTGGTGCCGGAAGCACGTTGTTGGCCGCACAGCGAGGGTGCTGGTGGTCAACAGCGGCAATGCCAATGCTTTTACCGGCAAAGCTGGAACCAAAGCCGCAGCAGCGGTCGCGCATTCGGCAGCTGACGAAATTGGCTGCCGCGTGAATGAAGTGTTTCTGGCCTCGACAGGGGTGATCGGCGAGCCTTTGCCGGTTGAAAAAATTACTCGCGCGATAAAGACGCTCACCACTTCCACACGTGCAGATGGATGGCGCGCTGCGGCAGAAGCTATCATGACCACCGATACCTATCCCAAGCTCGCGACCGCCACCGCATTCATCGGTGAAAGGAAAGTCATGATAAATGGGATTGCCAAGGGCTCCGGAATGATCGCACCCGACATGGCGACCCTGCTGGCGTTCGTCTTCACCGATGCGCGGATTCCTGCCAGCGTGCTGCAGTCGCTGTTATCCGATGGCGTGAGACAATCTTTCAATTGCATCACGGTGGATAGCGATACCTCAACAAGCGATACGCTGCTTCTGTTTGCGACGGGCAAGGGCTTGCGGCATTCGAAAATTCGTACGCCGGCTGACAAACATCTCGCTGATTTCCGGCAGAAGCTCGATAGCGTGCTGCTTGATCTTGCGTTGCAGGTTACACGCGATGGTGAGGGTGCACAGAAACTCATCCAGATCGACGTGACCGGCGCCCAATCGGATCAGTCAGCGCGCGTGATCGCGCTTTCCATCGCAAACTCTCCGCTGGTTAAGACTGCCATCGCGGGCGGGGACGCGAACTGGGGCCGGGTCGTGATGGCCATTGGCAAAGCTGGCGAACCGGCGGATCGCGATCGCCTTCGCATCTGGTTCGGAGATCGGTTGGTGGCGGAGAACGGGGCCCGCGCAGTGGCGTACGATGAGTCCACCGCAACGAAGGCGGTATCCGGCCGCGAAGTCGCCATCAAGGTAGATTTGGGATTGGGACAAGGCAGCTCCCGCATCTACACCTGCGATCTGACCGAAGGTTACATCCGGATCAATGGTTCTTACCGGTCGTGATCGTGCCATATGGCGTTCCCTTCAAAGATACTTCAATCCCGCTCGAACGCCTTAATCCTGCGTTAATTGCACAAAAGCAGTTTTGGAGACATCCATGGCCAAAGTTGTTCTAATTGTGGCCTGTGGGCTGATCGATGCTGATGGACGCGTGTTGATTGCACAGCGGCCGCCGACGAAAGCGATGGCAGGGTTATGGGAATTTCCGGGCGGGAAGATCGAGCCACGAGAGCGGCCCGAAGAAGCGTTGATCCGCGAGTTGCGGGAAGAGCTTGGCATCGCGGTGCAAGAGCCATGTCTCGCGCCGTTCAGCTTCGCGTCGCACGCCTATCCGGAATTCCATCTGCTCATGCCGCTGTATGTGTGCCGGCGCTGGGAGGGAACCCCAACGGCATTGGAACACACCGCCCTCAAATGGGTCAAGCCACGGGAACTTCCGACTTACCCAATGCCACCCGCGGACCTGCCCCTCATTCCCATGTTGCGCGATCTGTTGTGACGTCCTTTGTTTCAGACGCGTGCGGCGCGACGGCAATCGAATATGGTCTTATCGCCACCCTCATTTCGGTGGCCATCCTGGGAGGCCTTTCGCAACTAACGACGAGCCTGGAAACCTTGTGGACGACAATTGGAAACGCAGTGGGTGGCTAGCTCGTTCTCGGAAATCCCCGATTTCTAAGCGCATCTGCAAGGGGGACGCGCGCGGATCCCGGCGCGAGCGGCTTTTGCTGGCTTTCGTGCGGCGCCCAACCAGTGAGATAGACGATGTCGAATGTCGCTTTCAGGCGTCCGTCTGATGCGGCATGGCCCTGCTCGTAGTGCATGAGGGTCAAAGAAAGCACATCGCGACGCAGGAATCTTCGGCTCCGCTGATCGAGCGCATTCGTCTCTCCGAGTGCACGAAGATCAGCCACAAGCGAACTGAAATTGCGATAATGGACGGTGGTGCGCTCAACGTCAGAAACAGGCAGTGCAAAGCCCGCGCGCTGCAGCAATGCTCCCATATCTCGGACATCGGCAAACGGCGCGACACGCGGAGTCACACCGCTGGAAATCTCCATTTCGCCGACCGCAAAAGCCTCGCGCAACTCGTGCAGGCTTTCCCCGCCAAAGAGCGCAGCCATAAAGAGACCGTCGGGCTGGAGCGCCTGGCGAATCTGGAGCAGTGCGCCTGGAAGATCGTTCACCGCGTGCAGCGACAACACGCTGGTGATGAGATCAAACGGGCCCGTTGCAAACGGCAGCGCCTCTTCCTTTGCAACGATATTGCCGGCACCGGGTGAAAGCGTGGTGCGCGTCCAATTTCTCGCCGAGCTGCATAATTGGGAGAAGCTCTCCGTTCGCGAGGACAGATCGAGTGCATTCTGAAAGCGGCGGTTCACGGCAGCGATACGTGCTGCCAGATGAGCCGCCGCGTCGCCCAGCAGGAACTCTGTGCCAGCCGCACGGGCGCGCCGCCGGGTATAAAGGGCGCGGTCAAAAATCCGGGGGGGTCCGCTCATGGTTCCATCGCGTGCGGGGCTTTGGCTCGCTAAGCTAACGCCCATGCCGGCCGTATTCGAGCGTTCCATACCGACGAAGTTGCTGGCCGCCGCGAGGCTGGCGGGGCGCACGGTTCTCGATTTGCTATATCCGCCGCTCTGCCTGACCTGCCGGTCGCCCATTTCTGAACCGCGTGCTCTGTGCCCTGGGTGCTGGAAACAGATCACATTCTTCGAAGACCCGATGTGTGCCTGCTGTGGATTGCCGTTCGAAATAGATTCCGGTGCCGATTCACTGTGCGCCTCATGTCTGGCAGACCCACCCGCGTTCGAGTGCGCCCGCGCAGCGATGGCTTATGACGATGCGAGCAAGGGCGCGGTGCTTGCACTCAAGCGGTCCGACCGGTTGGAATTCGCCAATCTGTTCTCGCTCTGGCTGAAGCGTGCCGGGCAGACTTCGCTGGAGGAGGCCGATCTGATCGTGCCGGTACCCTTGCATCGTTGGCGCCTGTGGGCGCGGCGGTACAATCAGTCAGCGTTGCTCGCCCAACGCCTCTCGCAGTTGAGCGGAAGACCGTTCGATCCATTTGTGCTGACGCGCACGCGATCCACGCCCAGCCAGGGAACCATGCCCTCGGCCAAAGCGCGGGCGCGTAACGTGCGGGGAGCTTTCCGGGTACCAGCCTCCCAAACGGCGAAGATTGACGGCCGGCGGGTCCTGCTGGTGGACGATGTGCTCACCACGGGGGCCACTATCGAAGCCTGCGCGCGCGCTCTAAAGCGGGCCGGTGCGGAAAAGGTGTCGGTACTGACGATTGCCCGTGTTCCCCGGCCGCTTCCACGCGTTATATGAAGTGACGGTTTTTGCCTTACTTCTGAGTCGATGCCCAGGATCATCATCTATACGACGCCGATCTGCCCTTATTGCGTTCGCGCCAAGGCGCTGCTGAAGAAAAAGGGCGCGGCCTTCGAGGAGATCGACGTGTTCATGAACGCGGAGGCGCGTGGCCAAATGGAAGAGAAGGCCCGCGGCTGTTACACCGTGCCGCAGATTTTCATCGGCGAACGACACGTGGGCGGCTGCGACGATCTCTATGCGCTTGAGTGCGCGGGTGAACTCGATCCCTTGCTGGATACGACATGAGTCTTTTTCGCGCCGCCTGTGTACAGCTGCGGTCCTCCGACGATGTGGAGGAAAACATCCGCATTAGCTCCGAACTGATCCGGGAAGCGAAGGGGAAAGGTGCCGAATTCGTGGCCACGCCAGAGAACACGACTCTGATGGCACCGGACGGGGGCGCAAAACTCGAGAACAGTTTTCCGGAAGAGCGCGACCCGGCTCTGCCGCAGTTTCGTGCTCTGGCCGAGGAGTTGGGCATTTGGCTGCTGATCGGTTCGCTGGCAATTAAAGTAAGCGAGGCGAAGACAGCCAATCGCTCCTTCCTGATCAATCCAAACGGAAGAATTGCGGCGCGTTACGATAAAATCTTCTTATTCGATGTCGATCTACCGAGCGGTGAAACCTACCGCGAATCGAATACTGTGGCCGGTGGGGCCAGGGCAGTTCTTGCCGATCTTCCTTGGGGAAGACTGGGCCTTTCCATCTGCTACGATCTGCGTTTTCCGCAGCTCTATCGGAAACTCGCGCAAGCAGGCAGCTCATTCCTGGCGATCCCGAGCGCCTTCACTGAAACGACCGGCAAAGCCCATTGGCATGTGCTGTTGCGATCGCGGGCGATCGAGAATGGCGCATTCGTCATTGCGCCCGCACAAGGCGGGACGCACGCCAATGGGCGTCAGACTTACGGCCACTCGCTCATCGTAGCGCCATGGGGCGAAATCCTGGGTGAAGCAGGCATTGAGCCTTGCGTGATCACCGCAGAAATCGATCCCGCTGCTGTCAAAATCGCCCGTGAGCGGGTGCCAAGCTTGCGGCACGACCGCGACTTCGAAGGGCCGTAAAGCCGTGGTTATACCTCCACCGGCGAGCCGCTAGGGAATTAGCATTCTCCAATGTGGCAGCAGGCATGAGGTTAAGGCTCAAACATGTTCTAGCACCGGCAATTCTAGAGTGCTTGCGGAACCTGGCGTTTACCCCCATGTTCTAAACTGATCGGTATCTTTTGAGTGAATTTTGGCGTGATCGTCTACAACCTTCATTGCGGCAAGGGCCATGTCTTCGAAGGATGGTTTGCCAGCATTGCCGCCTTCGATGAGCAGAAGGCTCATGGCAAATTGCTTTGCCCATTGTGCAATTCCCGTTCGGTGACGAAGGCGCCGATGGCACCCGCCTTGTCCAGCAAGGTCGCCGAAAGCAAACGCGCCGTTCGCGTGCCCATGGAAACAAAACCTGCGCCCATTCCTCCGGAAAAAGGCGCCGAGGAGTTGCGCAAGATGCAGCAGTTCATGACCGGATTGCGCAAATATGTAGAGCAGAACGCGGAATATGTCGGCCCGAAATTTTCGGACGAAGCGCGGAAGATTCATTATGGCGAAAGCGAAGAACGGCATATCTATGGCGAAGCGTCGCTCGAAGAAGCCGCCGACCTGGTGGAAGAGGGAATCGACGTGGCGCCCCTTCCGCCCGATCTGAACGAAGCGAACTGATCCGTTCTATTTGAGTACCACGCCGCGTTCGGCCGCGAAGGCGGCAAGCCGTATGCGCAGGCTATGATCGTTGCGCCCGCACAGCCGTTCGACGAATTCGCTCACCTCCCGCAGATCCATGCTCCGGATCATCATTTTGATCGGCCCGATATTGGCGGGTTGCATGGAAAGAACCCGCAAGCCCACGCCCAACAGCGCCATCGCCTCCAGCGGACGGCCGGCAATCTCGCCACACAGCGAAACATCACCATCCGCTTCCGCAGCGCTGCGCACGATCTGCCGGATCACCGTGAGTGCCGCGGGATTAAGGGCATCGTACCTGCGCGACACACGGGGGTTCGTACGGTCCACCGCAAAAATGAACTGCAACAGATCGTTCGAGCCGATGGAGACGAAGTCCGCGCTGCGCAGGATTTGCGGCAGCATGAACATCAGCGCCGGCACTTCCAGCATGGCACCGACCAAGGTCCGTTTCGGCTGAGGTTGCCGCAGGATACGGGCGCGTTCGATTTCTCGATCGATCAGCGCGCGTGCAGAATTGAATTCGGCCACGTCGCTGACCATGGGCAGCAGAAGGCGAAGCGTGCGTTCGGCAGAAGCGGCCAGCAACGCACGCACCTGATACCGCAGCAGGGCAGGGCGATCGAGCGCGATCCGTAAGGCGCGCCACCCGAGCGCCGGATTTGCTTCGCGCTCCCAGCGACCATAGGGGAGAATCTTGTCGCCGCCGAGGTCGAGCGTGCGGAACACAACCGGCTTGTTGCCTGCGCCGTCGATCACTTGTTTGTAGAAATCGATCTGATCGGCGAGTCTCGGCATGGTTTCGCCGATCATGAACTGCAGTTCGGTGCGGAAGAGGCCGATGCCATCGGCGCCGGATTCCTTCAAGTGCGGCAAGTCGATCAGGAGGCCTGCATTCATCATTAGCCTGATGTGAACGCCGTCCCTGGTGACAGCCGGCAAATCGCGCACTTCCGCCATTTGCGCAGCGCGCTGTTCGCGCAAGGAGCGGCGCGTCTTGAAAGCACGCACCACTTCCATGGCGGGCCGCAATTGCGCCTCGCCAGTTTCACCGTCAACGACGATGTCGTCCCCTCCGCGGGCGCTGTCCGCGATACCCTCCACGTTTCCTACCAGCGGAATGTTCATCGCGCGCGCCACGATGGCGACGTGCGAAGTCGGCGCGACCTCCTCCAGCACCAGGCCGATGAGGCAGTCGCGCGGATAATCAAGCAGTTCCGCGGGTCCCATGGCGCGCGCGATGACAACTGCCTCCTTCGGCAGTTCTTTATGCAATTCCGCATTGCCATCGAGATGGCGCTGCAGACGCCGAGCCAAATCTTCGAAATCGTGCAGGCGCTCACGCAAAACCGTGTCGCCCGTGCGGGAGATGCGGATGCGCAGCTCGTCCTGCACGCGCTCCACTGCTGCCTCCGCTGTCAGGCCAGTGCGCACGGCATCGCGCAGCTTCTGCCGCCAACCCTGATCCTGCGCGAACAGTCGATAAGCCTCGATGACTTCCCGGCTCTCGCCGGTCAGATCGAGTTCGGTGGACGCCAGCATTGCATCCACAGATGCACGCAGTCGGTCGAGCGCTCGGTCCAATCGGGCGAGCTCCGCCTGCGGATCATCTGCGATCAACCGCTCCACCCGCACGCGCGGCTCGTGCAGAACCACGTGCCCAATCGCGATACCTTCGGAGAGCGGCTCCCCACGGAAAGCGCGTGGACGATCGACGCGGAGCTCCGGCTCGTCCAGCTCGGCGGTGTCGAACAAGCCGCCTTGCGCCACCACTTCCGCCAGCACCATGGCCACGGTTTGCAGCGCCTCGACTTCCTCTTCGTCGTAAAGCCGCGGTGCGCGATTTTGCACCGTGAGCACGCCATATACCTGCCCGCCGCGCACAATGGGCACCGCGAGGAACGAGCGATATGGATCCTCGCCCGTTTCTGGCCGGTAAGAAAAGCGCGGGTGTGTGGGCGCGTCGCTGAGATTCACGGGCTCCGCCGTTTCGCCGGCAAGGCCGACTAGTCCTTCGCCTTGCCTCAGCCGCGTGTTGTGAACGGCCGCACGGTTTAGCCCTTCGGTCGCGAACAGCTCGTACACATTGCCGGCGCGGCGCAGGTATATCGAGCACACTTCCGCCACCATGTTGGCGGCAATCACTTTGACGAGCTTATCGAGCCGGGCCTGGGCGCTCGCCGGTTCGGCCATGATTTCGCGCAGCCGCCGCAACAGAATCCGAGGGCCTGCGGCGGCGACGGCAATCATCAGGCACTGTCCAGTTCATAGGCAGCGTGCAGAGCGCGTACGGCGAGTTCCACATATTCTTCAGCGATCAACACGCTCACCTTTATTTCGGAGGTCGAAATCACTTCGACGTTGATGCCCTTTTCAGCGAGTGTACGAAACATCATCTGCGCCACTCCGGAGTGCGCACGCATGCCAATGCCGACAATAGAGATTTTTGCAACGCTCGCATCATGCGTGACATCGCGGTAACCGATAGCCGGGGCCGCTTTCTCGATGGCGTCCAATGCGCGATGCAATTCGCTGCGGCTGACGGTGAAGGTTAAGTCGGTTTTCTTTCCGTCCTCCGATACGTTCTGCACGATCATATCGACATTCACGCCCGCATCGGCCAGCGGCCCGAATATGGCGGCCGCCACGCCCGGCTTGTCGGGAATGCGGTGCAGCGTGATCTTCGCTTCGTCGCGCGAATAGGCGATGCCGGTTACGGGTTTCTTTTCCACAATGTCTTCCTCGTCGCAAACAAGAGTGCCGGCGCCATCCGGCTCGAAAGTCGAAAGCACCCGGATGGGTACGCGATGCAGCATGGCGATCTCTACCGAACGCGTCTGCAGTACCTTTGCGCCCAACGAAGCCATTTCCAGCATCTCCTCAAAGGCGATGCGCTCCATTCGCCGCGCCTTGGAAACGATGCGCGGATCGGTGGTGTAGACGCCGTCCACATCGGTATAGATGTCACAGCGGTCCGCCTGAACGGCCGCCGCCACAGCGACGGCGCTGGTATCCGATCCGCCGCGGCCGAGAGTGGAAATGCGATTGTCTGCCGCCACGCCCTGAAAGCCGGCAACCACCGCCACTTCGCCATCAGCCAATCGCTCATTGAGCAATTTCGGGTCAATTCGCTCGATTCGCGCCGAGCCGTGCATGGCATTGGTGCGGATGGGCACCTGCCACCCCATCCAGGAACGGGCGTTGATGCCGCTGGCGGAAAGCGCCACCGCAAGGAGCCCCGCCGTCACCTGTTCCCCTGTAGCCAACACGGCATCCGCTTCCTGCGGATTGTGTAGCGGCGCCAGTTCCCGGGTCCAGGCAATCAGCTTGTTGGTTTCGCCGGCCATGGCCGACACGACGACAGCCACCTGGTGTCCTCGCTCAACCTCCCGCTTCACGAGGCCGGCAACGTGGCGAATGCGATCCAGATCGGCGACCGAGGTGCCACCGAACTTCATCACGATTTTGCCCATCGACCCGGACTCGCACTCACGCCTCTGAACCTCTTAAACGGCGGGTGGGGTTCGCTCAAGCCACGGGAGCGCCCCGCACAAGAAGACAGATGTTCTGGTACTGTTATGGCAAATCAGCACGGAGATGTCGTGAGCGCAGTGTCATCAACGGTCGATGAAGCCGAGATCGAGAAATTCGCACGGCTCGCCGCGGAGTGGTGGGATCCGAAAGGCTCGTTCGCGCCGCTGCATCGCTTCAATCCCATCCGGCTGCGGTTTATTCGCGACGTTGCGGCAGACCATTTCGGCCGCAACACGCGAGAGCGGAATCCATTCGAGGGTCTGTCGCTCCTCGATATTGGCTGCGGTGGCGGCCTGCTTGCGGAGCCGCTGTCACGGCTCGGATTTGAAGTGCTGGGTATCGATGCGGCTGAGCGAAACGTCGAGATTGCCTCGGAGCACGCGGCCCGCACTGGAGCGCAGGCCTTGTATCGCTGTGCCACGGCCGAAATGTTGCGGGAAGAAGGCCTGTCCTTTGACGCGGTTCTCGCCATGGAAATCATCGAGCACGTGTCGGATGTGCCGGCGTTCGTTCGGGAGTGTGCCGGATTGGTCCGCCCCGGCGGCCTTCTGTTCCTCGCTACGATCAACCGCACGCTGAAATCACTGGCACTGGCGAAACTTGCTGCGGAATATGTGCTCCGCTGGCTGCCGCCCGGAACCCATGATTGGAACCGCTTCATTCCGCCTGAGCGCCTCAAGACCATGCTGGCGGAGACCGGCCTTGATATCCTGCGGGTGCAGGGAATGGCATTCGATCCCCTCGTCTGGGATTGGAGGTTGTCCCGCGACACCGATGTGAACTATGTGGTCGTCGCCGGACAGGAAGGACACGTTTGACCATGCGCGCCCGCATCTACAAGCCGCCCAAAAACGCCATGCAATCGGGGCGGGCAAATACAAAACAATGGGTCCTCGAGTACGAGCTCGCCGCGCCACGTCATCCCGATCCACTGATGGGCTGGGCGAGTACGGAAGATACCATTTCGCAGGTGCAACTTGAATTCGAGACGAAGGAGCAGGCGGTCGCCTACGCGCATCAGAACGGTATCGAATATCAGCTGTTCGAACCGGTGCCGACAACGGACAGACCCAAAGCCTACGCGGATAATTTCAGATACGACCGGAAAGTGCCCTGGACGCACTGACTTGAACACAGAATCATGACGACGATCGGAATGGTCGCAGGTTGGGCCGGCATTCCATTTGTTCTATCCTGATGTCTGCGTTCCACCGGCCCCGTAGCTCAATGGATAGAGCAACAGCCTTCTAAGCTGCGGGTTGCAGGTTCGATTCCTGCCGGGGCCGCCACGCTCGCAATCCGAGGTAAGTTCGCAGATCATGGCAGGGAAACGCGGACGCCTGATCGAAGTCGAAGCGATTTTCGGCCGGCTGCTCGCGCTTCCGGACGATCTCATTACAAATCAAATTCTGAAATTTGGAGCGCATGCGCGGCCCGAACTGGCGATACTGCTGAGCATGATTGCTTCAGGCGACAGCGTGTTCGATCTGGGCGCGCATATCGGCACCTTCGCCATTCCCATCGCGCAAAAGGTAGGTCCTACTGGCCGCGTGCTCGCCATCGAGGCGCTGCCAAGGACCTTTCGCGTGTTGCAACGAAATCTTCGCAAAAACAGGGTGGATCAAATCGCGGAAGCGGTGAATGCGCTGGTTGCGCCGCCGGGCCTGCGATACGCGCCCGTGCGCAATCGCGGAAACTCCGGGGGAACTCGCTTCGAGCCGACGGAGGAGGCGAATGCATCTAGCGAAGGTGTCGGAATCGACACGCTCTGCGAGCGCTATTTTCACCCACGGGTGATCAAAATCGATGTGGAGGGCCTTGATCTTCCTGTACTCGCCGGATCGCAGATGATTCAGGACACCCGGCCGATTCTCTATGCAGAAGTCTCCGCCCGCGGCCTCCGCAAAGTGGGCAAGAGCATCGATGAGTTCAACGAATTGCTGCAGAGTCGCGACTACCGGCTGTTTCGCAACATGGCACCCCGCAATGCCAGCAGCGACGCCTTTGAAATTCGTGAACTTGCACACCTTGGCGAAGGTGGGGACTTTTTCGACGTTCTCGCCATTCATCGGCTGGACGAACGGCTGGAGAGTCTTGCTCATTCCGATGAGATTTGAATCCACTGGTTCGTGACTTGCGCGCGTACGGCCACTCCGCAAGAGTGCGCCGGTTCGAAGGGTTGGGTGGACAGGTGAGCGATACGGCAGCCGCGGCAGCCGCGGTGGAACTGAGCGGCAGTGGGAACACGCGAGACCGGGCGTTTATTGGCCATCCCGTGGGACTCGCGTGGCTCTCGGCGTCCGAGTTCTGGGAGCGCTTCGCCTATTACGGCATGCAGACGCTGCTGGTGCTGTACCTCACGCATTACCTGCTGCAGCCGGGCCATATCGAGCAGGTGTGGGGCTTCGGCGCGTTTCGTCGCTTCATCGGCTGGATCTACGGCACACAGTCACAGATGGCGCTCGCCTCCAACACGGCGCAACTCTACGCCGCACTGGTGTACGTGACCCCGCTTGCCGGCGGCTACATTGCTGACCGGCTGATCGGCCGAACGGCCACGGTCAGCCTGGGTGCTATCATTATGGTGATCGGCACGTTCCTTTTGGCGCTGAATTCCACCTTTCTGATTGCGCTTGCGTTGCTGCTGGCGGGCGTCGGCTGCTTCAAGGCCAATATCGCGAGCCAGGTGGGCGCGCTTTATCGGACCGACGATCCACGCCGCGCCGATGGATTCCAGATCTACTTCCTTGGCATCCAGCTTGCCGTGATCATTTCGCCATTCATTTGCGGCACCCTGGGGCAGAAAGTGGATTGGCACCTCGGCTTCGTCGCGGCTGGCGTGGGCATGGTATTCGGACTTGCGATCTATCTGGCGGGCCGGCGCAATTTCCCGCCGGAGCCCATCCGCAGGAAAGGCGATCATATCGAGCGGCCGCCGCTCACGGCGCGCGACTGGAAGACGGTGATCCTGCTCGTGGCACTGCTGCCGGTGCTGGCCGTTTCGATCATCGGCAATCAGGAAATCTTCGACGCCTATCTCGTGTGGGGCGAGAAGGCGTTCCAGACGGTGTTCTTCGGCTTCAACATGCCAATCACCTGGCTGGTGTCGCTCGATGCGTTTGTCAGCGCGGTCACCATGGTGGGCGTGATCGCTTTTTGGCGCTGGTACGGAAGGCATTGGCCGGAGCCGGCGGAGATCACCAAGATCGTCATCGGCGTGGCGATCAGCGCACTCGGGCCGCTGGTGCTTGCAGGGTGTGCCATGGTGGCCGACGCAACCCACCATCCGGTGCCGCTCTACTGGGCCGTGGGCTTTCACCTTCTCAACGACATCGGGTTCGCCAATGTGTTGCCAGTGGGGCTCGCACTTTACTCACGCACCGCCCCGAAGGGCCTGGGTGGGGTGATGATCGCGGTCTACTACGTGCATCTCTTTATCGGCAACACGTTGACCGGCTATCTGGGCGGTCTGCTCGGCACGATGGCCAATTCGACATTCTGGTTGCTTCATGCCGGACTGATGGGGATTGCCGCCGTAATCCTGCTGGGCGCCCGGCTGGCGTTCGTCAACGTGCTTGAACCCACGGCAACGGCAGCCACCGCGGCAGCCTAAGGTTTCGCGGAGGACTTTTCCTTAGGCTCGGTTTCCAAGGCGAAGCAGGGAAAGGCGACGTTTTCTGGGGGCTCCCAGCCGTTGTCGCCAAACCGCTTGTCGCCTCCACGAAACCACCCGTACAAGGGTGGGCAGGGACCCGAGTGCCACAGAAGGATTTATATCTCGAATGAATGTGGAAATTACAAATCTTAGCAATGGCTTAATCGTTGTTTCTGACCCGATGTCGCAACTGGAAAGTGCGGCTTTGGGTGCTTGGGTCAATGTCGGCGGCCGCAACGAGACAAAGCCCGTGATGGGCGTCTCGCATATGCTGGAGCATATGGCCTTCAAGGGCACGGAGCGGCGTACCGCTCGCCAGATCGCCGAAGAGATCGAGGCGGTCGGGGGCTACATGAACGCCTATACCAGCCGTGAGCAGACCGCCTTTCACATGCGCACGCTCAGGGCGGACGTACCCCTCGCCATCGACATTCTGGGCGATATTCTCACACATCCCACCTTCGACCAGGCGGAGCTGGAGCGCGAGCGGCAGGTGGTCCTCCAGGAAATCGGTCAGGCGCGCGATACGCCCGACGATATCGTCTTCGATCACCTGCAATCCGTCGCCTTCCCGGAGCAGCCGATGGGGTGGCCCATTCTCGGTGATGAAACGACGGTTTCGAATTTCACCCGTGAGCATCTGAAAACCTACATGGGCGCGAATTATCGCGGCTCCAGCATGGTGTTCGTCGCCTCGGGCGCCGTGGAGCACGGGCGCGTTGTCGAGTTGGTGTCGGAGCATTTTGCCAGCCTGCCTTCCGGCAGCGCGGAAAATCCTCAGAAGGCGTGCTATGCCGGTGGCGATACGCGCGTCGCGGAGGATCTGGAGCAGGTCCACGTCACCTATGCTTTCCCGAGCGTCTCCAATACGGATCCGGATTTCTACGTGTCGCAGGTTTATGCAACGGCGCTGGGCGGGGGCATGTCGTCGCGTCTTTTCCAAGAGGCGCGGGAGAAGCGCGGTCTCTGCTATTCGATTTACGCCTTCGCGCAGTCCTTCAGCGATGGGGGCATGCTGGGCATCTATGTCGGCACGGGTGAAACGGAAGCGGCAGAAATTTCTGCCGTGGTTGCGGGCGAAATGGCCGGCCTGGCGGAAACCGCGACGGATCAGGAAGTCGCCCGCGCCAAGGCGCAGATGAAATCCAGCCTGCTAATGGGACTTGAGCGGCCGGCCACTCGCGCCGAACAGATTGCGGCGCAGCTGTTCACGTATGGACGAATTATACCCGTGGAAGAGTTGACGGCCAAATTGGAGGCGGTGAACGCCAGCGATGTGCGGCGCTTCGGTGCGCGGGTGATGAATACCGCCCAGCCATCCATCGCCGTCGTCGGTCCGCACAACAATTTGGAATCCCACGACAGCTTCGCAAAGCGCTTCGGAGCGGGAGCCGCCCGCCACGCCGCCGAATGAAAGCTGGGCCGATGGCCTTCATGCGGGGACTCACATTCCCCGGGGGCCAACAGCCTGTCATTCGCGGGGATCGCGTCTACCTGCGCTATCCGCTGATGCCGGATTATTTGCAATGGTCAAAGCTGCGCAGCGAGAGCCGTGCGTTTCTTTCGCCCTGGGAGCCGCAATGGGCCCGCGACGAGCTTACCAAGGGCGCCTTCCGCCGGCGGCTGAAGCGTTATGCGCACGAAACGCGCAACGACACCGCCTATGCCTTCTTCGTGTTCCGCCGAGACGACGATGTGCTTCTCGGCGGCTGCACATTGTCGAACGTGCGGCGTGGGGTGACCCAATGCTGTGCGATTGGATATTGGATTGGCGAGCGCTTTTCACGGCAGGGTTACATGCAGGACGCCATCCAGGCCCTTCTGCCGTTCGTGTTCCAGACTTTAGGCCTGCACCGCATCGAAGCTGCCTGTCTGCCGGCCAACGCGCCTTCCAAGAGTCTTTTGATAAAAACCGGCTTTAAGCAGGAGGGCCTTGCCCGCCGATATCTGCAGATCAATGGCGACTGGCAGGATCACGCTCTCTTCGCCCTGTTGGCCGACGAAGTGCCCGGTTGACCGTGTGGCGCGTTTCCGCCTTCATCGTGGGCATCGTGCAGAATCTCTTTCAACGAGCGGCCGTCATGGCACTGGTGATTGTGGCGGCCATGCTGGCCGCTGCCGCGCCATTCCTTCCGCCTAGTGCGCCGAAGGATCAGATCAGCATCGATTTCTCCGGGCCGGTCGCCGTCATCGATCTCAAAGATCTCCTGACCCCGTATAGCGCCCCTGCCGGAAAGGAGAATGACGGCTCACGCTGGTATCTGATCTCGGCAACCAACGGATCGGTTCGACCCGTTACGCGCGTGCTCATGGCGGCCGATCCGCCTGACGCTGCGATTCATATCTTTCCGCGAAAAGCACGGCCGCAGATTCTGCAGGTTGCCAGTTCCGATTCCGGAGTCAGCGTGGAGCGGCTTCGCGCTGTGGGACGCCACAGTTTCCTTGTGAGCATTCCGCCGGCCACAAGCGTCTCAATTGCGATCCGCGTGGCCTATGGGGATGATAAACCTTCGGTGCTCGCCTGGAACGAGCCGGCGCTTGTTACCAACAACAGGCAGGTCGCAATCTTTCTTGCGGCCGTTGCCGGACTGATTGCCGCAGCGGCGGCGATCATGGCCGGAGTGGCCATCATCACAGCCCATCCGGCGCCGGGATGGACGGCGGTGGTCCTTATATTTCAATTGTTGAGCTGCCTGCACGGGGCGGCGGTGCTCGATGCCGGATGGATGACGTCCGTGGGCGGACCTTACGGCATGGGCGCCATGCTGGCCGGCTTGGCCTTTGCCGCCGCACTCCGGCTCACCGACTTCGTAGCTCCGTTTGCAGAAATCTGGCCGTCTGCATCACGGTGGCGGGATTGGTTGCTCTATACAGTGGTGGCGATTTCGCTGGCCGCCTTCCTTGGCGTCCCGGCTGCAACCCTGGCGACGGATAGTATTGTTGTCGGTGGCACCGCACTGATTGCAGCCTATCTCGTTCACCGCGGACTTATGGGATCGCGGGCGGCGCGCGTCGTGGCTCCTGCCGCGATCGTGTTTGCGCTGGTTGCGGCCGCCACAGCGGCTGCCGCGCTCGGCGCGTTCCAGCAGAACCCGATGGCATCCGGCATCATCGGCGGATTTACTGCCGCCGGCGCTGTGCTGCTCGCGCTGGCCATCGCGGCGGGCGAGGGCATCGCCATTTTGCCGCTGGCCCGCGGACAGGTCGATACAGCACCATCCCTGGCTCCCGCGCTCCCAGATAGCACCGTGGCACAGGCAGTCGGCGCGGCCCTGCAGGGCGTGTTTGACCTTGATCTTGCTGCCAACCGCCTGAAGCTGTCGCGCGAAGCGACCTGGATGCTTGGAATGAATGGCGCGAAATCCATGCCGCACGAGGAGTGGATTGCGCGCGTGCATCCGGAGGACCGGGGCGTCTATGTGGAAGCGCTGAACGAATATCGTGCGCAGCCGGGGCTTGCATTCCGCATGGAGTTTCGTGCGCAGAGCGAAGGCAAACGGTATCCCTGGTTCGAGCTGCGTGCCACCATGCTGGGAAAGAGCGCCAACGGCCGCCGCTGTCTCGGACTGCTCGCCGATGTTACGGCGCGAAAGGAGGCTGAGCTTGCCCAGCCTGTCCGCACGACACGTGACTCGCTGACCGGACTCGGCAATCGCATTGCGCTGATCGAGGAACTCGAGCGCCGAAGCGATGAATGGAGTAGTCTGGCGTTCGCTATTCTCGATATCGACAGGTTCAAATCCATTCACGCTAGTTTGGGCGATACCGGTGGTGATCAGCTGCTAGCCGCTTTGGCAATCCGGCTTGAACGGAAATTTTCGGCGGAAACGCATGCCTTCCGCATTGGCGGCGACAGCTTCGCGCTACTCGTTCCAAATGCAGCGGATTACGGTGCGCGCCTTGGCGCCGAACTGATCGATGTGTGCAATCCGCCATTCTCGGTCAGCGGACGCAATGTGTTTGCTTCGGGAAGTGTGGGTGTTGCGCTTGGCCGCGATGCGGAGGACCCGCTCGCTCTGATCCGGAACGCAGAAGTGGCGCTTGCGTTGGCGAAGCGCCAGGGCGGCGGCTGCTGGAAATTGTTTATGCGCGGGATGGCGGAAACGGCGCGGGGGGATGCCGTGGCTTTGGAAACAGATCTGCGCCGCGGGCTGAATCAAAATGAGTTCTCCGTCTATTATCAACCTATTGTCCGGCTGGCCGATGGTTCGGTTGCGGGCTTCGAGGCGCTTCTTCGCTGGCGCCACCCGGAGAAGGGCTTGGTTTCACCGGCCGAGTTCATAGCCCATTCGGAAGAAACCGGTCTTATTGTCGCGCTCGGGCGTTTTGCGCTGGAGCGCACCGCCAGCGACCTGGCTGACTGGCAACGCTACTTCCCAGTCGAGCCGCCACTGTTCGCAAGCGTGAACATTTCCAAGCGCCAGCTGCGGGAGCAGAATTTCGCCTCATCGGTCGAGAAGCTGCTCGCAGCCGGCGGCTTTCAGGACCGCACGTTCAAGCTCGAAATCACCGAAAGTGCCGTGGAATTGCATGGGGATGCGGGACGCGTTCTCGAGCGCCTGCGCGACCTTGGTGCCGGTCTCGCAATCGATGATTTCGGCACCGGCGTTTCAACTCTCAGCCAGCTCAAGGATTTGCCATTCGACACGGTGAAGATCGATCGCAGCTTTCTCAGGCGGCGCAGTGGGACGCAGGATGCAGACTCGTCCGCGGTCATCAATTCCGTTGTTTCGCTGGCGCACGAGTTGAAGCGTACCGTGATTGCGGAAGGCGTAGAAACAGAGCGCGATGCCGTCTGGTTGAAACAGTTGGGTTGCGAATTTGCGCAGGGCTTCTATTTCAGCCCGCCACTCTCGCCCGAAGATGCTTTAAAATTCATCGCGAGCCATTTCCGAGCAGATCTGTCGGGGGAAGCGATTGCCGGGCAATCTGACGAGGGCGATCCAGAAACCGCGTCAAGCGCGTCCGGCGTGAGCTGATAACGCCGACAGATCGATCCCCAGTTTTCTCAACGCGACAGACCATTTGGAATCCATGTCCGCACCGAAGATCAACGAACTGTCCGCATCGCAATGGATCCACCCGTTCGCCTGGATCTCGGCTTCGATTTGCCCCGGACCCCAGCCGGCATAACCGAGTGCAAAAAGTGCTTCCTGCGGGCCGTGGCCTTCGGCAATGGCGCGCAGAATATCAAGTGTCGCGGTGAGGGAGACGTCCGCGGAGATGGGTAGAGTGGATTCCGCGCCTTCATATTCGCCGCTGTGCAGAACGAAGCCGCGGTTCGTCTCCACTGGTCCACCAAATAAGATGGCGGAATTGGGGGTGCGTTCGGAAACGGGCAGTTCGAGTCTCCGGACCAGCTCCTGAAAATTCAGCCCCTCTATAGGCTTGTTCACGATCAGGCCCATGGCTCCCGTGTTGGAGTGCGCGCACATGTAGATGACGCTGCGCTCAAACCGCGGGTCGTTCATTCCTGGAAGCGCGATCAGAATCTTGCCTTCCAGGAAATTGTCGCCGCCAATGGCCTGCGGTTTCTTGCTCGCCATCCGCTAGAATACCATGCTGCCACGCGCCCGCCATCCCGTGCGACATGACGCTCCGTTCAGGGGTTCCGGCGTGCCGCGGCTTGGGCTAGAAGCACCGGCACGCAAAACCGAAGGAGAAAACAAGATGGCCATAAAGGTGGGAGACAAGATTCCATCTTCAACGCTGATGGAAATGAAGAACGGGTCGCCGCAACCTGTGAGCACGGACGATCTATTCAAGGGAAAGAAAGTGGTGCTGTTTGCGCTGCCAGGCGCCTTTACACCCACTTGCTCCGCCAAGCATTTGCCCGGCTTCATCCAGCATTCCGATGAGATCAAGCAAAAGGGCGTGGACATCATTGCCTGCCTGTCGGTGAACGACGCTTTCGTGATGGGCGCCTGGGGTGAGCAGCAAAAGGCCGAAAACAAGGTGGTAATGCTGGCCGACGGAAATGGTGATTTTACCCGCGCACTCGGACTCGAAATGGATGCCAGCCGATTCGGCATGGGCAAGCGCAGCCAGCGCTTCTCGATGGTGGTCGATGACGGCGTGGTGAAGCAACTCAATGTCGAAGAGCCGGGCGCCTTCTCCGTCTCCAGCGCTGAACACGTAATGAATCAGCTTTGACGAAACCCTGCTATGGCTGCGCGGGCGAGTGCGTCCGCGCGGTCGTTTTCCGGATGTCCGGAATGTCCGGCGACCCAGCGCCATTCGATGGCGTGCGGAGAAGCGGCGGCATCAAGTTCCCGCCACAAATCATCATTTTTTACGGGCTTCCGGTCCGCGGTTTTCCAGCCATTTGCCTTCCAGCGCGGAAGCCAAAGCCTCGCGCCATCCATCAAATATCGCGAGTCGGTGTAAAGGGTCACAGCAGAGGGCCGATTCAATCCCTGCAGCGCGCGGATGGCCGCCGTGATCTCCATGCGATTGTTTGTCGTGGCCGGTTCACCGCCGGAGATTTCTTTCTCCCGCAGGCCGGAGCGAAGGATCGCCGCCCAGCCGCCCGGTCCTGGATTTCCCGAGCAGGCGCCATCGGTGAAAATTTCGACAGACGGCTTCTTCAAGGTGCATAAGCCGCGAGGCGCCGCGAGCGTTTTGCATCTTGAAGCTGACTTTTCATCGTAGAATGCCTTAAGTAGATTGTGGCGCAACCGCCTTGGAGTTGTCTTGCGCGCTCCGATTGTCAAGCACGGGCTTTAGATCTGAACATGCAGAACAGGATTGTCAGGGCCGCCGCGGTGGCCGCGTGCGTGGTGCTTTGCGCCTGCTCCGAGAGCAAGCTTGATAAGTGCCCTTCCGTATCGGCGCTCGTAGATACGGCGACCTTGCCAGTGTTCCAGACGGCGGGTTCGGGGATCGCATACTGGGTACAGATCACCCATGCCAAACGCGATTGCGATGTCCATAAATTCGACAAGCACGTGGAAGCGAGCGTTGACCTCACCTTTCGGGCAGTGCGGGGACAAGCCGGCCCTGCGGCGACCTACACGATACCTTATTACGTAGCAGTCAGCACCGAGGGGCGGATTCTCACAAAGCGCGTCTATTCTATCCAGTTCACCTTTGAGGCGGGACAGGCAACGGCTGAGTTCTCTCAGTCGCTTGATTCGATCGCGGTCACCGTAGGGCAGGACAAGCAGCCGACGGAGTATGGTATTCTCGTCGGCTTCCAGCTGACGAAGGCGCAGCTGGACTATAATCGCAGGGCAGGGCGCTACGCGCCATGACTCCACTGCTGAAAGAGCTGTCGGCGATCGCGGAAGCGGCGTTCGCGGCTGAAGGCTTTCCGCCGGAGCTGGGAATAGTGCAGCCGTCAGACCGGCCCGATCTTGCGCAATTCCAGTGCAACGGCGCGTTGGCCGCCGCGAAACAGATGAAAACCACTCCGCGGGCAGTGGCGGAGAAAATCGCGACACGACTGAAGGCCAACCCGATTTTCTCGAACGTGGCAATTGCCGGTCCGGGCTTCATCAATCTCGATGTCAGCGATGAGACGTTGGCCGCCCGCATGCAGGCGTTTGCGGCAGATGAGCGGCTCGGTTCGCCGCAAAGCGGCAAAGACAAGACGGCGGTGCTGGATTTCGGTGGGCCGAATGTCGCCAAGCCGATGCATGTCGGTCACCTGCGCTCCGCGATTATCGGCGACTCGCTGCAGCGGCTGTTTCGCGCCAACGCCTGGAATGTCGTCAGCGATGTGCATTTGGGTGATTGGGGGCTGCAAATGGGCCAACTGATCTCCGAAATCGGGCACCGCGGCCTCGCGCACATCTATTTCAATCCGGACTACACCGGGCCTTATCCGGCGGAATCTCCCGTCACAATGGATGATTTGGAGGAACTCTATCCGGCGGCGTCGGCAGCCTGCAAAGCCGATCCAAAACGGCTGGAGGAAGCGCGGGCGGCGACAGCAGAATTGCAAGCCGGCAGAGCCGGTTATCGTGCGCTGTGGCAGCATTTTGTGAACGTTTCCGAGCAGGGCTTGCAGCGCGAGTATGGAAGTCTCGGCGTCCATTTCGATCTCTGGAAGGGCGAAGCCAGTGTCGAGCCGCTGATCGGCCCGATGATCGAGGACGTGAAGTCGCGCGGGTTGGCCGTGGAAAGCGAAGGCGCGCTGGTGGTTCCGATCACCGAGCCAACCGACAAGAAGGAACTGCCGCCACTGATCCTGGTGAAATCGGATGGGGCGGTGCTGTACGGCACCACCGATCTGGCCACGATCATCGATCGCGTGCGTTCGCACGATCCGGACCTGATCCTTTATGTCGTAGATCAGCGTCAGCACACGCATTTCGAGCAGGTATTTCGCGCTGCGCGGAAGGCTGGCTACACGGGCAACAGAACGCAGCTCGAGCACGCCGGCTTCGGCACCATGAACGGACCGGACGGCAAGCCGTTCAAAACGCGCGCCGGCGGGGTGATGAAGCTGTACGACCTTATCGCCATGGCAACCGAAGAGGCAGAGAAGCGGCTCACCGAAGCCGGCATGGCGGCGGATTATCCCGAGGAAGAGCGGAAGGATATCGCACGCAAAGTGGGCATCGCGGCGCTGAAATTCGCCGATCTCTCAAACCACCGTGTCTCGGATTACATCTTTGATCTGGCGCGCTTCACCCGTTTCGAAGGCAAGACGGGCCCGTATCTGCAATATGCCGCCGTACGGATGCAGTCGATTCTGACCAAGGCGGGCGAAGCCGGTTACAAACCCGCGACCAAGGTGGTGCTGCACACGCCGGAGGAGCGCGCTCTGATTTTACAATTGCTGGCATTGCCGAATGCCATGAGCGGCGCAGAGTACAACCGCGCGCCGAATATTCTGTGCGACTACGTCTTCACGCTGGCACAGATATTCAGCCGGTTTTACACCGAGCACCACATCATGTCCGAAACGGATGAAGGGCTTCGCGCCACCCGCCTCGCCCTCGTCGCCCTCACCCTCGCCGTGTTGACGAAGGTGCTGATGCTGCTCGGGATCGAAGTGCCGGCGAGAATGTGATTGTTCCGGGCGGTAGTCAGTCACTTTCAAAATCCTAACCGTTAACCGTTGCGTGCGGCATCCGGACTGGCGCCTAGCCTCCTCGGAGGCCGCGCATGCAACCCCACATTCGGCTGATCGAACTCATCTCAGGTCGCCAACGGCTGGAATTGAGCGGCGCCTGCGACGAGCCTGCGCCGGTCTACTTAGGTCTAATCGACGGGCAACTCTGCGTCCGCTCCCCGGACAAAGCCGAGGCCATGCGGAAGCTCCTGAGCCTGGCCGGCAAGGATCGCCCCTCAGGAACGCCAGCAGCAAAATGAATGCGGACAACGCCCGAGCCTAGGCACGGCGAGACAGTCGGAGCCATGCCAACGCGTTCCTGGTGTCCGGGTCATCTACGGCGTAAACGGTCGCCCCCCGATGGCCAGCCCCATTCGCTGCGCCCAAAAGGGACACTAAACTATGATTGCCACACCTTCTTCGTCTACTGCTTTCGCCGATGCCCGGCGTCTCCTCGCACGGGGAGATCACCACGTTCGCGAATTGCAGCAGATCATCAATACGACGCCGAATAGCGCAAATTCCGTCTGGGCAATCATCCCTCCCGGCAACGCGCCGGAGGGTGGGATGCGCTTCTTCTGCTTACGGCTGAACCGAAGCCGGCTGGATGACGTGCGGGCAGTAGCAGTGGACGCGGCGGCGATGCTTATCAGTGGATTCGACCATGTGGCTGCAACGTGCGCGAGACTCACGACGCCCGGCCTGAGAAACACTGACCGCAAGCCACGCCTTTACTATCCAATGAATCTGGACGACGCCAAGTTCGCCCAACGCCTCGCGGAGGTGCGGGAACGGGTTGGCTTCGCTTACGCGGATATCTTCAGCAGCGTGAGACGGCAGAACATCTCAATCATG
The DNA here is from genome assembly GCA_036267515.1 of Rhizomicrobium sp. Lineage (GTDB taxonomy): Bacteria > Pseudomonadota > Alphaproteobacteria > Micropepsales > Micropepsaceae > Rhizomicrobium. The sequence goes on along the minus strand of DATAVW010000206.1, from coordinate 8,229 downwards.
GCGTCGACGCAAATGGTGAAGGAACTCGCCAACACCGGTAAACATTGGGCGCTAACGCCTACGACGTCGAGCGCCGTGGCAATTGCGTTCGACAAACCTGAGGGCGGGCAGGAAGTCGTGGGAATCGACAAGGGTTATTTCAAGGATCACGATGGATTCGAATTCGTCGCTCCTGTGAATCCCCCGCATTTTCAGTGCTTGCTACAATTCCGCTTCCAGGGATTAGCGGCGGGGGAAGCCGATCCCGGCACCGTGTTTTCCCACGCCGCCAAACACCTTTTCGATCTCATCAACGAGTGCGAAAAAATTACCGATTGCTGATCGCCAGCTTCTGCGTGAGAAGGACAGCGGAAGCAGGCGCCGCTACGCAGGTTGCTTCATCGTGCGATAGTATCCCCTGATGCACATCGTGCAGTCCGAGAAATTGTGCGGCGCCAGTTGGCCTGCCGCAAACCGAGCCCCTTCCAGCGACTCGAAATCGAACCACTGAGTGACTTTGCTTCCCTGTTTGCGTCCCAAACCATAGCGGCAGTTATTGCACTGACCTGCATGGACTCTAGCTTCACGTTTAGCAGGGTCGAACATAACGAAGAAGGGCTTGATGGAAGCCACGCCCATTGGAAGCGGCACCCAATCTGGCCGAGGCGGCACGAGCAACTCAAGCTTTGGCTGCTGGGCTTTGCGCAACCAATATGCTTCCACTTCATCGAGCATGTCGTCGAACGTCCACACCCGGTCGCAAATGCCAGCCTTGATCGCTGGCGTATAATGCCGTTCTTTGCCTTTGAAGCCCCGGTGCGGCCTGGCAAAATTGTAATACATCGAAAAAATGCTGTGAGCGTGGATGTGATTCTCCAAACGCTTGGAAAACTTAAAGGTTCGACGAGTAAGCCGGCTCACGAGGGATCGCATTGTCGCGTGATGGCGCTCGACCAAGCTGGTTGAGGCGAGGTTGACATCAACTTTGGCTTTCCCCTGCGTAACTTTATGCATTGCAAGAACCGTTACACGCTGATCGCCCGTCTCATGATCATACATCGAGGCGAGGACCTTCTTAATCACCACGTGGTCCGCATTGGCCCCGAACGCAATCTCGACGGCATCCGGGTAAGCGTAGCTTGCGTCTGAAGTTATGAGCACCCGTCCAGGAAGCCGCGATTGCAGATCGGTCAGAAAGGAGATCGCGACATCCGAAGTCCTTCGCCCGCAGAGCGAGGTTACAAACAATTTGCTGTCGGGATCATGCGCCGTCCACGTGTAGATGTCGCCTGCGGTCCGAGGTGCCGCATCCGGCCGAGTAATCCGCGTGCTTCTGCCAAAGACATAAGACCAAATTTCATCCACCTGAACGCGCGTGGTGAGCTTCAACTCGCGTACCAAGCGGTCATGGGCCGAGAGAAGAGCCTCGCCAAAATAAGCCAAATACCGCCGGATGGTCCGGGGCGCGTGTCCCGTTACATGTTCAATATCCGTTATGCCACTGTCGCGGCACATCATTTTCAGGATGAGGAGTTGCTCATCCCGCCCGAGGACGTTCACATCCCCTCCGGTTCTGTATTTGCCGTCAGCATACTTCTATACGACCCCTGACAGTTTGTGAAGTGCGACAGTTCGACACCTTCCGATATGTCGTGTTTATCGACACTATATGTCCAGACTCTGGACCAAAGCCGCCGAAGGTGGCGCTTGACAGCACGCAACATTTCGATAGAGTCCGAACAAGAATATTTCGTGAGAGTCCGAACTATGGAATCTGATGATGCCATCACTCGAATGTCCGCCCTCGCGACACCCTCCCGTCTAAAGGCTCTGAAAATGCTGGCAGAGTCCGGGGAGCATGGCCTCGCCTCGGGCGAATTGGCACGACGGCTGGACGTTGCCCCCAATACCCTTTCCACCCAGCTCTTGCTTTTGTCGAACGCACGATTGGTACGCTCGCGGCGCGAAAGCCGCTCCATAATCTACAAGGCCGATTTGGATGCCATCCGCGAGCTTATGGAGTTTCTCGCCAATGAGTGTGCAGCCGGTCGGATTTCGGCAAATATCAGGGTTTCGAAGAGGCACTAGGCTTTCGCGACACTCGCTTCTTGCCGATCTTTCGCTTCTTCGGTCCCGGAGTATAGCGCTCCTTGATCTCTCCCACGGCAATCTGAATAACCATGCGCCCGCTCTTGAGCGGATCGGCAGGGCGGAATTCGCCGCGAGGTCCCTTCGGCATAGGCGAAGAGTATGGTCTGAACTGACGCCCGGCAAGCGGACCTCCCGTAGCCCTTCTTAAGCTTCGACGACCTTTGCTCCAGCTTCGGCCCGTGCGAACAGGTTGAGCCGGACCAAGTCATCAATTGACCCTGCCGACACGTCGAGCAATTTGGGGCTCTGGACGACAATCGCCAAGCACTGTGCACGGCTGATGGCGACGTTGAACCTATTTCGGCTGAACAGGAACTGCGTGCCGCGCGGCGCGTCATCTCCGTGCGAAGTTGCCATTGAGATTATAACCACGGGCGCTTCTTGGCCCTGGAATTTGTCCACTGTGCCTACCCTCGCGCCGTCCGGTAGCGCCTGACGTAGCAAGTTCACTTGCATATTGAAGGGCGAGACGATCAGGATATCATCCAGCGAAAGTGGCCGAGTGGCTCCTTTCTCGTCGCGGAACTTTTGCTTCAACAGATCGTGCACAAGAGCCGCTGTCACTCGTGCCTCCTCAAAGCTGCTCTGCGTGCAGTCTTGATGCTCAACAAGACAAAAGCTAATACCGGCGGCCTGCAACGCGGGATGAGCCTTGTCATTGAGAATGAGCATTCTCTCTGATGCACAATCAGCCGAGGTGAGCCTGCCATCGTAAACAGCGTCCGAGACAAAGGTGCACAGTGCCGGATGCATGCGATAGCTAACATTCAAGAGAATGCCGTGATCAGGCGCGATGGTCGCCTGATGCTGGAGGAGATACGCGAGGCAGGAGAGGCCGGTCTCACCCGGATGCACACCCTGTATCGGCTGGGCGAGTTGCATCTGATCCCCAACCAACACGATGTTCTTGGCACATCCTGCCATCGCCATCAGGTTCGCAAGCGCGACCTGTCCGGCCTCGTCAACGAACAGGTAGTCGTACGATTCGAGTTCTTCCTGGGCGAAATGGAAGGCGGTGCCTCCAACCAGCTGGTGCTCTGGTCCGACCTCCTGGCTTGCTTCCACTGAAGTTATGCACTCCCCCTCGAAGTACGAGTCGTCATCCTGCGCGCTTGCCTTTTTTATGCCGACAAAAACAAAGCCGTGCTCCGTTGCCCGTTCCTCGACTTTTTCCAGAAGCAAGTTGATGGCCTTGTGGGAATTGGAAGCGACGCCCACCCGCTTGCCATCCTTCAGCAAGGTCAGAATCGCATGTGAAGCGGTGTAGGTCTTCCCGGAGCCGGGCGGCCCTTGGATAAAGAGCGCGGTGTGGTCCATTGCTTGGACGGTGCGGATGGTCCCAGAGAGCAATTCTTCGCCTGGCGCAAGGAGATCACCTCCAGGTCGAGACCCTCGAATGCGTGGAGGATTGCGGAGCAAAACGTCCATCAAGGCGCGATCCTGATCGAGAGACGCGGCGGCGAACCGCTCGGCAAAGCCCTTCACCGCATCGGAGAGGGGCGTCTGGTTCATGGGCTTTTGCGGCAGCAACGAGAACGCCTCGGGCAGGTCGTTCTGGCGTACACCACGTTTCAGGACGAGCACACCGTCCTCGCAACGGATGCTTGCGACCTTCCCAGCGGGGTTTGGGGTAAGTGCCGCCCTCAGGCAGCGCGCCAGCGCCCGCTTCCACGGTGCAGTCTTTTAAGGTCGCGTTCTTACCGCTCGATTTTATAGAATAATAAACAGGACTGCCTGACATTCCGTGATTTGTAGGATCGATCACAATGGCATTGGTCAGATTGTTCGTGCCGTCGCTATGGAAAATCCGGTAGTCGTTGTTGCCCGCGGCGGTGAAAGTGCCCCCGCATTCGAGCGTCACGTTGAGGGGGATTTGAATGTCTCTGGTGTTGTCGACGACTACTCCGCCACCCGTCGTCACACTCAGAAGGCTGTTTTGCAATGTTGGCGTAATAGAGAGCGATGCGATGTCGAGACAATTGTTCAAAAGATCCACGTCATTATAGGTGGTGTTGTGTCCACCATGAGTAACGGTATGACTCGCAACGCCATCACCCCAAATGCCACACTGCCGTGCATCCACAACACCGTTCAGTCCGAAGTTCTTTCGGTAAAAGCAGTCGTTTTGATTGTCTTGGATAATGGTGGCACCGTTATCTAATCCGGGCCCGGTACACGTCCCCTCGCCTGCCAAGGTGCGATCAAAGTCACCGCCTCCAGCGCAGATCGCGTCCGGATCGGCTGTTGCGTGGTAACAAGTAACTATTATCGTCTTGTAAGCATCTCCCGATAAGTCTCGGTAGCGCAGCCCATAAGTCGGGTCGTCGATTGACGGAATTACGGTGCGACAAGTGTCCGTCACTACGCCACCGTCGCAGTCAAGGGCCTTGGCTGGAATAGAAGCGTAGCAAAACAAAATAACGAACGGCACAAAAAGCGCCATCCAAACTCGCCGCGTCATAAAAAGCCCCCTGTACTGAATCGCAATCTACCATTTGCGAAGAAATTGCTCACGGTTAGTGAGGCGGAGCTGTGAGCAAATATGGAAACCCTGCATTAACCTTCGGATTTTGCCCCCAAATCTTTGGACTGAACCCTTTCGGCAATGCCGTTTGCATTTGTTCGGTAGTTAGGCCTTGTATCCCCGGATCATTTTTGATGTTTCCAGCACCTCTGGTTTGATCGCTGACGCCCTGATCAAGGTCCCAGTACGAGGTGGCGATACTACCCGGCTCTGCAGCGTCAAATCCAATAAGCCCTCCGACCAATCCACTTCCCTTTATTGTGATCCTGCCGGCCGCATACGTGTTTTCAATCCGAGCGCCGTCGTCGTTCTGCCCCACCAGCCCTCCAAAGTTCGAGTCGCTGTTCTTTCCATCCGCAACGTGATTGCGTGCGAAGCTATTCTGGACTGCCCCGAGATTTTCCCCGACCAAGCCTCCGACGTCGTCCTCATTGTCATTTCTTAACGCAATGGAGCGAAAAGCGTACGATGATACCGTAATTCCGGTAGTGTAGTTGTAGCCTACCAGACCGCCCATGCGCGTAGCGAAACCGGTAAGCCTCACATCAGCGTGGCTATTCGCGATTAGACCTTGATTTGAGCCGACGAGACCACCGGCGCCTACGCCATGAAAAACATTAATGAACCCGCTTGCCCAGCAAGTCGCGATACCGCCATTGTTTGATCCTGCCAACAATCCTATACCATTGTCTTGGGCTGCTTTCAGACTGCCGTTCACGACACCTATGTCCTGCAATCTGCCTTGAGGCCCTATAAGGGCAAACAAGCCATCCAAAGAGCCATGGCCCGTAAGTTGGAGCGCCAATGCAGAAACAGTATTACCCAAGCCTTCGAACGTCCCGTTGAACTGTGTTTGAACTGGGGACGTGGAATACGTCCCATCCACGCTGGCATCGTAGGGTTTTGCCAGCGCGTAGAAGCCGGAGGGGTTGGCGGCGATATCGGAGGCGAGAGTTTTGATGTCGCCCACCAGCGTGTAGCTGTTGCCGTCGATGGTCAGGCTGCTACCCAAATCCCAGAACTGCACACTGCCGCGTTCCGGCACGATGATGAACTCGCCGGTTTTGGTTTTCGCTTTCGCGCCGCCAGTATCGTTGGTGGTGACAGTGAGCGCGCCCTGACCGGCCACCGTGATCTGTTTCTTCAAAGTGACCGATTGCTGTGCATCCAGCGTGAGCCGCGATGTGCTGCTCCAGGTGAGTTCTTTGTCGATGTCGATGTCTTTCGCGAGGCTGCCCGTCTTTACCGCCACATCGCCGCTCGCCAGCATGTTGGCAAGGTCACTCACGTTCAGCACCGCCTTGTTCGCGGTGGCCGTACACACGCCGCTGACGCAATTCATGTTGCTCGTCGGCTTGCCCGATATCTCCACATCCGCATGCGCTGCGTTCGCCAGTGTTATCATCGAAACTAACAGGGTCGAAATCAGTCCCCTCATCGCCGTTCCTCCCGATCCGGCCGCAAATCTAGCGCAAATCCACGAGGAGTGCCAAAGCGGAGGTCCGGGCCCGCGAACCGTCGTGTTGAGGAACGGCTAGCATGGGTGCGAAGATGGCACGCAGAAGATGCCGACGAGCCAAAACAGGGCTTTTCACCCGGAATTGTTGACTGGAATTTTCCTTCGTGTACCTTGAACCGAGCTTGGTTGAGCACGGACTCGCGCGGCGCGCGGTAGCTAGCAGCCCAGCATTCCCCATCCGGACTGAGATTAGCTGCGCAGGTGGCGCAACGATCTGGTCTTTCACCTCAACTTCGGCTGCCCATGTGGTGCCGGCCCTCACGTTTGGAACCCAGATAACGCCGCAAATGTGGGTGTAGCGCGAGCGGCCCACGCGAAAAGCAATGCGACGCCATCGCGGCAAACTCTAGAGTCACAGATCGCATTGTTTGTGACTCTGCCGAAGGTGGCAACAGGCTCCCTAATGAAGGATTCTAGCCAGCCAATCAGGGCTCGCCAGTCGCTCATTTCTTGCTCGGCGACGGGACAAAAATCTCTTCGCACCTCATTCACAGGTCACAATTAGGGATTTCACCAAACAAAGATCAGTGACGGCTTGCTGCTTAGCCAGTAGCGGTAAGCCACTCTCTGACACGACTTATGAAAACGTCGAGGTCGAGACAAGCATCTCGGAGCGTGTCCGTAATGCTCTCCGGCGGTCCAATCTGCGACCCGGCCAGAACTATGTCGAGCGAGATTTTTTTTACGTCGTATTGAACTTCTTGGTCGGCGATAATCTCGAACAGCACGAAGCCATCATCGGTCGCGCGTCGCTTCGGCAGGACAGATCGAGGATGACGTTTGACGAAAGCCTCGAAGTAACCACGGTCTGGAATGGGCGCTATTTCGAGGACGTCCTGTTTGTTGCTGAAGAGGAGTCGACTGATGAGCCGGAATGGATAAGCTCTGCATTCCCGTTGCGTCCGTTGGCGGAAAAGCCCCAGGCTGATTTGAAGGTTGCCTGACCGCCAGCGGCACTGGCTGTGGCTTCGGGAGGTGAACTCGCTAGCGAGATCGCAATCACCGCTATTATCATCGCCATCCAACCCAGGCCAAGGACGCGGGCTCGTTGGGAATATCCCTTGCCGAGAAGTATCCAGCCGCAGATCACGGGCAACCAAAAAATCGCGAGTGCCAGAGGGATGCTGACACGCCGAGGTGGAGAATCGTAGGGCATCACCCGCTTTCCCAAAGTCATCACTATAGTGACTGGCAGGCGGTTAAAGAATGGTTCCGGCTTCGCACCATGCGATTGGCGCGAGTCCTCGGGATCAACGTTCGTAAGTATCGGAAGGAACGCGGGCTGAGTCAGGAGGCGTTGGCTGACGAAGTGCGGCTTGCCGTCACCTATGTGGGCCAGATTGAACGTGGGTCACGGAACCCGACCCTGGACGTTGTGGAGAGGTTCGCCAAAGCACTTCGTGTCAAGCCACTCGATCTGCTACAATGAGGTGGCCTATACTGCGGCGTGTTGTCCTCGGTTCTGTGGATCGCCAAGGCCAGTCGAGCGAGGTCCCGCCGCTGACTCCGTCCAAACCAGAATTTCACAAAATCCGCCGTTTCATCCTCTTCCTCACCTCGGTGCCAAGGTAGCGTCAGCTCACGATACCTTCTGGCGCGCTCAACGAGGTTCTCCGCATAATCCGAGAGGCGCTTGTGTGGGCTGTTCTCGACCCAAACGCGCGACATCAACACCGCCAATGGGTCGGCATCGATGCCGATGGGGCGGTGTCCGGCTTCAACTGCCGACCTTAAGACCACCCCTGAGCCACACATCGGATCGAGGACCACCGACTGGTCCGGCAGGTCAGAAAGGAAGTCGAAGGCCAGCTCTGGGGCCATACGCGCGGGAAATGGGTGGATTGGGTCGAGCATTCCGCGCCGGACAAGAGGGAATCAGAAATCTAGGTTTAGGACGAAGGGCGAGAGCGGCCAAGCACACCCTTTCAGGACGGGACGGCCAAGTCGTTGCACGGCGCAGAGCAGACCAATGGCAGGCTGAACTGGGCGCAATGGCCATCCAGTGGTCGAGCCCTCAGCGAACGTATGCAAATTTGTGGTAAACAGATGGGACGGC
>DATAVW010000205.1:0-8443 GCA_036267515.1 Rhizomicrobium sp. | reverse complement strand
CTGGTATGACGCGCTGGGCAACATCACGCGAAAGAACGACGTTTCGGTTATCGGGGGGTATCATTATGGCGAAGGGGGCGCCGGCCCGCACCAGCTGACCTCGATCCAGAGCTGCGGCGGCGCCTGCCAGAGCGATGTCATCCCCAACGGCCACTATGTCTACGACGCGAATGGCAATCTCTCCTGCGTGACGGCCGCGGCCCCCTGCGATCGCACCGCGGCGCGGGTGTTCGCCTATAGCTCGTTCAACATGGTGACGAGTATCGGCCTGGCAGCGGCACGCCGCTCTACACGCTCGCCTACGATCCCGATCATGCACGCGCCGCGCAGACGAGCGGCGACGGTACGGTGCAGTACTTCAACGATCCGGCGGGGGATGTGATCGCCGAACGCTACACGCCTGTCGGCGGCACGCCCGTCTGGCAAAATTACCTGGTGGCCGATGGGCGGATCGTCATGTTGCGCACTGTCAATGGCGGCAGCGTGTTCACCAAATACTACGTCACCGATCATCTGGGCTCGGTGGCGGTGTCGATCTCCAGCAACAACGGGCAGGTGTACCAGCGCTTCTCCTACGATGCCTGGGGACATTCGCGCGATGCCGCGTATCTCACCCCCGATCCGTCGTGCACAGCCTTTCCGCAACGGAATAACCAGTCTGGCACCCGCGGCTTCACAGGTGCGGAGGAGCTGCGCGATGCCTGTTTGGTCAACCTCAATGCGCGGCTCTACAATCCGACGCTGGGCCGCTTCATGGTGGCCGATCCCACAAGGCAGAACCTGTACGATCTGCAGGAGCTGAACCCTTACGCCTATGTCGATAACAACCCGCTGTCGCTAACCGATCCCACCGGTTATGGCGGCAAGGGCGGCTACTTCAAAACAGCGCAGTTCCGGCAGCTGGTGGGGATTGCGGCGGCGGCGCTGCTGTCGGAGTTCCTGCTGCCGGAGATTATCGAGCCGGCCATCGGCTGGAGCGTGGCGGCGGGCTCAAGCCAGGCTGCGATACAAACGGTGGTGAATGCCGGCATCTCGGGCGGGGTGTCCGGCGCCATCGCCACCGGTACCCTGAAAGGCGCCGCAATCGGCGCAGGCGAAGCCATCGCCTTTGCGGGCGTGCACGGGCTGAAGGCCGATATGGGGTTCCCCGATGCCCCTGCCGCGTACACCTCCACACAGATCATCGAGAGCGCCGGCATGCATGCTTTTGTGGGCGGCATGTTCAGCGTGGCGGGTGGCGGCAAGTTCGAGCAGGGCTTCCTCGCCGCGGGCCTCAGCGATCTCGGCAGCAGCACGGATTCAGAGGATTTCTACCCGCTCGATCTGGTGAAGCATGCCGCGCTCGGCGGTGCCGGCTCTCTCCTCGGCGGCGGCAAGTTCGAAAACGGCGCCGCTACCGGCGCATTCGGGTATCTGTTTAATAACCTGTTGGACCATTCAGGTTTCAAAGCGGGAACCGAATTCGGATTCGCAACAGGAACAGCTGCTGCAGCGACGTGCGAAGTGGTGACTGCGGGCATCTGCACCGCAGGAGCTCCGGTCATATTCGGAGGGATTGCGATATCGGGCATGGTCGCTGGCGAAGTCGGCGATACAGCGCAAAGTGCATATGACAAGCTGGTCCACGGGAATTCCGCGGATAGCATGCGCGGAACGGAGGTGTATTATCTGATCAACCGATCCAGCGGCGCCATTGACAAAATTGGGATAACCTCGAGTCCCAGTGAGCGATATTCCGATGCTTATCTTCGCAGAGAAGACGTAGAATACCTCACACAGGCGCGATATCAATGGCGTTATCCCGCGATGGTTGATGAGAATATACGGCTGACACATTATTACATAGAAAACGGTCACCTGCCGCGGCTCAATCAGGGCTTCCACTAGGAGAAATGTTTGCGATTTTGGGCTTCAGTCGAAGGTCATCAACCGGCTTACGAGACGATCACAAAAGCTCGTCGCTCCGTTGAGCCCTATCTGAATGAGGAGTTTGTCCGGACGAGTCTTGCGACAGTCGATGGAGAGTTGCGTTACATCCCGATTATCATGCCGGAAGGCATGCGGGAGCGCTATCCAGCGCGATCGGAACTGCGCAAGAAAGAGAAAGTCTATGTCTGCGCGCCCCAGTTGGATTATGATGTGTTCGTGCACGGCACGTTCGAGGATCAGCTGCGGGAATACCTCGGTGGTATTGCCGAATCCGCGCCCCATCTCGTAGGTCTGGGTGCGACACCGGAGCAGATCGCGGACTTCAACAGGATCATGGCTGCGGCCGTCGAACGCATCCTGGCCGAACGCCCGGACCAGACGCGCTATTGAGCGGATGATTTGGCAGTCGTTACTCTGTTTAGTGACGAGCCAATACATAACGCGCGCGGAGGTGATCAACTGGATCGCATTGTGCTGCGTCCGCGCGAGAAGGGTGAACCTGCGCGGCTCGATTCAGCGGGAAGCTGGTGCCCAGGGGCGGAATCGAACCACCGACACGCGGATTTTCAGTCCGCTGCTCTACCGACTGAGCTACCTGGGCTGACCGGCGGGAGGGAGGGCTTGTAAGAAAGCCCGTGCCGGTTGTCCAGCGTCAGGGCGCGTATCAGCGCCTTGTTCGAGCGGGGCAGGCGAATGTGCGCTCTTAGCTCTCGCTGTCTTCGCTTCCGGCGGGAGCCGGCTGATCGCCTTCATCCACCTCGCGTCCTGGCAGGACATAGTTGCCCTTCAGCCAGCGGCCGAGATCGATATCGGCGCAGCGCTTCGAGCAGAACGGCCGCAGATCGGCGTCCTGCGGCTTGCCGCAGATCGGGCAGAGGCGAACTGTTGCTTCAAGCGGTTCCGACATCGAAGCCTTCGCGTGGAAACTCCACATGGGCGTCAAAGGAAACGCGGGGCGCCCCCCGGCGGGCCAGTCCGGCGCGAATTTCATCCTCATGCATGTTCAGCCAGCGCACCACCTCCGGTGCCGCGCGCACCACGATTGGTTTGCCGGGCGCCGCAGCGGCTGCGCGTTCGACCTGCCGGACAATATCAAGCGCCACGCTTTCCGTCGTGCGGTTGCGGCCACGGCCCCGGCAGGTGTGGCAGCATTCCGTCATCAGCTTCACCAGCGGATCGCGGACGCGCTTGCGCGTGATCTCGACCAGCCCGAATTCCGACATGCCGGAGATTTGTGTCGGCGTGCGGTCGCGTGACAGGCTGGTGGTCAGCACCTCCAGCACTTTCTGGATGTTCTCCGGCCCATCGAGGTGAATGAAATCAACAACAACAAGGCCGCCGATGCCGCGCAGGCAAAGCTGCCGCCCGATTTCGTCGGCGGCTTCCAGGTTGACGCGCAGGCTGGTCTCTTCAAGACCCGTCGCTTCGGTGAAGCTGCCGGAATTCACGTCCACTGAGGTGAGCGCTTCTGTGCCTTCGATGGTAATCCAGCCGCCGGACGGCAACGGCACGCGCGGTTCGGTCAACCGTTCGATTTCGTCTTCGACACCGTAGCTTTCGAACAGCATGGCGGGACCATTGAACAATTCGATCTTGCTTTCCGCTTCCGGCATGGCGCGGCGGCAATAGGCGAGGGCGGCCTGCAGCGCGGCGTGATCGTCGATCAGCACACGGCAGGTCTGCGCATCGACCTCGTCGCGCATGGTGCGTTCGACCGGATCGAGGTCGTGGTAGAGCGTGGCCGGCGCGCGCGCTTGCTGCCGCTTGGCCATCACCGGCCGCCAGGCTTCTGCCAGCCGTTCCGCATCTTCGCGCAGGTCTGCGAGTGGCGCGCTGACAGCAGCGCTTCGGACGATGTAGCCGGCGCCCGGCACCAGCGCGCCGTTGGCTTCCGCGATCATCGCCTCGGTGGCCGAATGCAATCGCGCGCGTTCGCCTTCATCCTCGATGCGGCGTGACAGGGCCACGCCGGGCTGGTTGGGCACGAGCACCAGCAGCCGTCCGGGAATGGTCACGTTCGCAGAAAGCCGAGCGCCTTTCTCACCGATCGGATCCTTGACGACCTGCACAACGATCTCTTCGCCTTCGCGCACACAGTCGCTGATTTTCGGCGCGCGTTCGTCGTCGAAGCCGGGCAGCCCGGCGAGGCATCGCGCCTCACGTGCGCCGAGAAATCCAGCGCGATCCATTCCGATATCGACGAACGCCGCCTGCATGCCGGGCAGCACCCGCTGCACACGACCAAGGATGATATTTCCAATGAGGCTGTGGCCGCTGCGCCCGGCACCCCGGCGCCGCAGAGCGCCATCGTCTGGTCCGATCAGCCTTTCGAGAAACAGCTCCTGCAGCCGTCCATCCTCGACGACCGCTACGCGTATTTCCGCAGCCCCGGCATTGATCAGGACTTCCTTGTCCATGCGCGTGAATTCAATAGCGTCTCCACAAAGGCTACCATGGAATTGGGTAGCCGCATCCCTCCAGAAGATTAAGCGTGTGCAAAAGCGGCAGTCCCACGACATTTGAATAGGAGCCGCTGATCTGCCGCACGAAAGCTTCGGCGATGCCCTGAATTGCATAACCGCCGGCTTTACCAATGCCCTCATCGCCCGCCGCATAGGAAGCGATTGCCTGTGGAGAAAGACGCGCAAACGACACGCGTGTCATCACCACGCGAGAAATGACGCGTGCGTCAGGCTTGCGGGACGCGACGGCCGTGATCACCTGATGGCTGCGCCCGCTCAACAACTCCAGGCAGCGCTGAACCTCTCCCCCATTTTTGGCCTTCGGCAGAATACGCTGACCGCAAGCTACGACGGTGTCCGCAGCCAAAATGATCGCGGGGCGCTCTTGCCATACCGCGGCGACTGAGTTTGCCTTCGCTACTGCAACCCGCAACGCGTAGGTACGGGGCGCCTCGCCTCGGTGGACCGATTCATCCAGATGTGCAGGAACGATCGCGTCGGGAAAAACGCCTGCTGAAGCGAGAAGCGCCTTCCGCCGCGCGCTTTCGCTCGCCAGCACGAGCGCGAGGCGCTCGGGATTATTTGAAGCGATAGGTGATGCGCCCCTTGGTGAGGTCATAGGGCGTCATTTCCACGAGCACCTTGTCGCCTGTGAGCACGCGAATACGGTTCTTGCGCATCTTGCCCGCCGTGTGGGCGATGATCTCGTGTCCATTTTCAAGTTTCACGCGGAAAGTTGCATTGGGCAGCAATTCACTGACAGTGCCCGGAAATTCGAGGAGTTCTTCTTTGGCCATTCAACCTCAAAGGGTGCCGAAATCGGGCCGGAGAATGCACCGAACCGGCGGAAATGCAAGCTAAAGCCCAGCGATTATCCTTTTAGGTGCAGCACGCAGATGAGCGTGAACAATCGCCGGGCTGTGTCGCGGTCCAGTTCGATCTTGCCCTTCAGCCGTTGGACGAGAAGCTCTGAGCCTTCATCGTGGACGCTGCGCCGGCTCATATCGAGCGTCTCGATCTGCGAAGGGGGCGCATCGCGGATCGCCTTGAAGTAGCTTTCGCAGATCAGGAAGTAATCCTTGACCACGCGCCGGAACGGCGTGAGCGATAGCATCACCCGCCCGTGCGGGCTTTCATCCTCCAGCCGAATGTCCAAAACCAGGCGGCCTTCCTCGATGCTGAGGACCAATTTGTACGGACCGCCGGGCGAGTTTTCGGGCCGGAAGCTGTTGGCTTCGAGGAGATCGTAGATCGCGATTTCACGCTCCTGCTCGATTTGGCGCGTGCGCCGGACGAGCGTCCGCTCATCCAGTTCGATAGCAGCGATCCGGTAGCGGTCGGCCTGCGACATGGCAGTCAGGTCGCGTCGGGATGGGAGGGTTGGCCGCGTGCTGCCCATTCGCCGCTCACATCCGCAAGTGTGGCCTCGATGCATTCGACTTCCAGCTGCAGCGCGCCGCCTCCACTGAACACGAGTTCGATCGTGCCGCCCGGCTCTTTGGGATCTCGCGGCGAAAAACGTATTGTCAGAAGCGACAGAACCGCGTCCGGATCGTCATAGCGGATATTGCGGGATTTGGCGCTCAAGACATTCTCGAAGTGCAGGCCCGAGCGCACCCGCAAATCTGCACGTTTGCGCTGCACGTCTTCCCATTTGAATCGGTTGAAGAGCGCCGCAAAGCGATGCGCCGCCGGCAACCACGCCAGATCCTTCACGCGCGCCACCGCATCCTGAAGGCGCGCAGAGATGATCTCCAGATCTTCGGCATCTTCTGCGGCGAGTGTCGGTGTGCTGTTCATTCCTTAATCCGTTCGATTTCGGCGCCTACAGCCGAAAGCTTCTCTTCGAGACACTCAAACCCGCGATCCAGATGATAAACGCGATTGATATTCGTCTCGCCTTCCGACGCCAACCCAGCCAGCACAAGACTTACGCTGGCGCGGAGATCGGTTGCCATTACTGGTGCACCCTTCAAACGTTCGACACCCCGGACAACGGCGGTGTCGCCGTGGACTTCGATGTCCGCGCCCATCCGCAAGAGCTCCGGAACGTGCATGAAACGGTTTTCGAAAATCTTTTCCGTGATGCGCGACGTGCCCTCGGCCGTCGCCATGAGCGCCATAAATTGAGCCTGCAAGTCGGTCGGAAACCCTGGGAACACTTCAGTGCTGATATCGGTCGCAATCAGGCGCCCACCATTCTGCTTCACGGAAATACCGAGATCTGTGGGCGAAATTGACGTACCGGCCGTGTGCAACAGCGGAATTACCGAGCCGATGAGGTCGGTCGAGGTGCCGGTCAGCTCGATCTCGCCGCCGCAGATCGCAGCAGCCATGGCGTAGGTGCCGGTTTCAATCCGATCCGGCAGTACCGCGTGGGTGGCACCACGAAGGGCGGGCACGCCTTGCACTGTGATTGTGGAACCGCCCAGGCCCAAAATCTTCGCACCCATGGCGATGAGACAACGCCCAAGGTCCACGATCTCCGGTTCGCGCGCAGCATTGGCAATGGTCGTTTCGCCTTTTGCGAGCGCCGCCGCCATCAGCGTGTTTTCCGTGGCACCCACGGAGACAAAAGGAAATTCGATGTGTGCACCGAGGAGACCATTCGGCGCCTTGGCCAGAACATAGCCTTGCTCCAGCACGATCTCCGCGCCGAGTGCCTCCATTGCCTTCAGATGCAGATCCACAGGCCTCGCACCGATGGCGCAACCGCCAGGCAACGAGACCTTTGCCTTATGAAAGCGCGCAACGAGTGGGCCGAGCACGAGGAAACTGGCCCGCATCTTCCGAACGATGTCGTAGTCAGCGGTAGTGCTGACAATATTTTTTGCCATCAGCTCCCAACGGCCGCCTTCCCCAAACCCGGGGCCGCGAACATAGCTCGTCTCGACGCCGAAGCTGCGCAGCAATTCGCCCATGGAGCCGACATCCGCTAGCCACGGTGCGTTAATCAGCGTCAGCTTTTCATCCGTTAGCAGGCAAGCGGCCATCAGCGGCAGCGCCGCATTCTTGGCGCCGCTGATCGGGATTTCTCCCCGAAGTGGCTTGCCGCCACTAATTCTGATGCGATCCATTACAATCTGCCTGTCACACGGCTCGCGCCGGGACGCGAACACTAATTCTATCTTGATGCCGCGGCCCGGCCGGGGGCGCCAGGGCCGATGGCATGTTCAGCCGGCACGTCCTGGGTCCGCGCGGCTTTCGGGTGCGGCTTTTTCCGTCGCCTCAGATTGGCCCGAAGCGCCTTCGCCAACCGCTGTTTACGCGCCTCCGATTGCGGTTTCATCGGTCTTTCCCCAGTCCAAATGCTACGCTATAGGCAGCGGCCGGGTGTCCGGACGCCGGAGTAGCGTAGTGGTAGCGCAACCCCTTGGTAAGGGGTAGGTCGTGAGTTCGATTCTCACCTCCGGCACCAGTTTCCGTAGGAAATTCAAGGCTCGCGCTGGAACATCTGCGGACCCCAGTCGGAAAGAAAGGGCGTGAATCGGAGCGAAAGGGAGAACAAATCCGTGCAAAATCCGTGCAGTCTAAAGCCGCAGTCATACGTAGCGCTTAGCCCCCTTGGATTATTGCGGCGAAACCCAGTTTTTAATCGACTTCGTGGCTTCCTGGGTCTGGCCATCGCGCTGTCGCCAACGCTTCACGCGCCGTAGCCGATGAGGCTTTGGAGCCTCGCAGACATTCTAAATATGACTTTCGGCGGGAGGTGGTACAGCGAGTCCGCAAATTCGCAGGCGAGCGTGTGCGCGAAAGCCAGGAATTCAAAGGTTCGAGTGGCAGAACGTACTGAGTTTCCGCGCTAATTTTAGACCGCACACTCATAAGACCGCATCACTTTGTTGCGGCGCTCGCCACAAGAAGCGTTTTGCCCAATCTTTTGCTTAAGCCTATGACTTGCGCCAAGCATTTAGGGACGTGCGGAATGAGGCATCTATGATGATACCTCTGATTTAGAGCAGAGGATCGGGCGCTTCTTAGCAGGGTCGCAAATCCCATCCCGCTAAGTCAGACAAGTGTGCAGTTTCAGGGGTGATTTACGAATGAAACAA
>DATAVW010000204.1:0-20847 GCA_036267515.1 Rhizomicrobium sp. | reverse complement strand
CGGACATTGGAATTGGGCGCCACGCCCATCACGCCGGTGTTGTCCTCCATTGCTGCCATTACGCTTCCCGCTGCCGGGCCGTGATCGTTGACGTAGCTCTGGTTGCCGCCGACGAACCTGAAGTTCTTGATGTCGGAGTCGTTGCGCGTGTTGTATGCGTCCAGCACACCCATCGTAGTGCCGCCGGGCGTTGCCGCCAGTGCGAGTTGCGGTGACCAATGCGTAGATGCCATCCACCAATCGACATGGTCGAGTTTGGTCCCGTCCATCGTGCGATCGTAGAGATTGAGATAGAAGGCAGAGCGATGCTCCTGGTCGACCAACGGGAGCAAGAGAATATTGAGGTCGATCTGGAATTTCGTAAGCAGATCGGTCAGCATCTGTGAAACTTCTCCACCCCAGAAGGTGACGACTTCGAGGACGAAATCCGTCAGGTCCAGCAAAAGCTGGAGGTAGTTGAGTGAGTGTTCATTCTGCAGATCGGTCCACAGCGCGTTGATGCCGCCCCACTGCGGACCGTTTGCATTCCAGTAAGGGAACACCGTTGGCAGGAATTGACCGTTCGCGTACGGATTGACGGTTCCCCAAAACGGATCGGTGTTGCCGTAGAACGGCTGCGTTGTTTGCGCGAACGGATTGATATCACCCCAGCTCGGCGTGACGCTGCCCCAGAATGGACCTGACTTGCCGTAATTCTGATAGCCGCTGCCGCCGGCATAGAACGGATTGATATCCCCATAATACGGGTCGAGCGAGCCGCCTTTCACGCCGTAAGACGAATCGATGGGGCCGCCCTGGTCCTGTTGTTTTGCGAATGAAGCCTCACCGCTGGCAAGAACCATCGAAACCGACACGGCGGTTGTCAGAAGCCATTTCCGAAGCATGAGCGGCCCCACTTCGCTAACTGTTGTGCACGCCACAATCGACGGCAGGGCTCCATGAAACTTAAGTTCGATCTTTAATGAAATTGCGTTGATAATGCCTGGCTAATTTTCCGTATACGGCGATCCCGTCGCGCCATCGTTAATGCGCCGATTCAAGACGCCAGAGCTGTCGCCATGACGGCGCGTGCTTCAACAATACGCCCGCGCGGTAGATGTACGCGAGCAATCGTGCCCAGCCCTGCAGCGCTTTCCAGTGTGAAGCGGCCGCCGTGCAACTCGACGAGGGATTTCACGATCGGAAGGCCCAATCCCATGCCGCCATGCGCTCGCGCATATGCGCTCTCCGCCTGACCGAACGGCTCCAGAATGAGGTCAAGTTTGTCTTCCGGGATACCGGGCCCATCGTCCTGAACGATCAAGCCGATTCCGCCGGGTAGGATCTCTGCGCGGATTTCGATTTTGCCGCGGTCGCCGGTGAATTTTACTGCGTTCGAAAGAAGATTTATCAGCACCTGGCGAAGTCTCGTCCTGTCGCATCGGAGCGCGATGGCCGGCCCGGCACGCCAGACCTTTATGGATTTTCCCGCCGTCGCGTTGCTTTCGACGTCCGCGACCGCGCTTTGCATCAGGTCATCGAGTGCAACGACCTCCTCATGAAGCGCAATTCTGCCAGCTTCGATTCGCGCCATGTCGAGAACGTCATTCAGGTTTGCGAGTAGATGCCGCCCACCCTCAAAAATGTTGCGAGCGTACTCCCGCGGCTTTTCAGCAATCGGGCCGGTTATCAGCAATTCAGAAAAGCCGATGATGGCATTCAACGGCGTGCGCAACTCATGGCTCATGTTTGCGAGGAAATGGTTCTTGGCACGGTTGGCCTGCAGGGCCGTTTCCATGGCCAACCGCAACTGCGCTTCGATTTCGGTGCGACGCGCGATTTCATGATCGCGTTCACCCAGCGTCCTGAGTAGCTCGGTGTTCTTGTGGCTGATCGCGTCACGATGGCGGTGCACGAGCACGTGGCGCCATACAATCCACGCGATCACCAACAGAGTGGCCGCGAAAAGCGTCAGGAACAGGATCGTCTGCGTCGCCGCCCGTGATTCCTTCAAGCTGATGTCCCGCTTGAGCTGTGCGGATTTCAAGTGTTCGATTTCCAGCTGCTGCGTTGCGAAATCGAACTGGGCTCCCAGCAGCGCCAGATTGGCGGATGCGACCAGGGAGCGTCCCTTATCGTCGAGTCGCTTGAACGCCTCCAGATGCGCCAGCGAGAGCGGCGCGTTGCCTTCAGCACGATAGACCTTATAGGCAATCTCGTGCATGTCGCGGAAGGGCGCGGTGGTCATCTTGAGGTTGGTACCGCGAAAGGCATTGTCGAGATCGGTTGCCGCCGCCCGCAGCGCGCCCTTTCGATAATCGATTTCGGCCTTCACCCCCCACACGAACCGTGCGGACTCGCTGTCGCCGACGCTTTTTACAACCTTCATGGCGTAGTTGGCTGCCTGTTCTGCATCCGTCAGTTTCTGTTGCTTGGAGTAAACGAAGGCGAGATTGGTCAGGATGGTGCCTTCCAGGAACGGACTCTTGAGCGACTGCGCTATCTTCAGCGCGCCGCGGAAGTTGGCGACCGATTCGTCGTAGCGTCCCAACTGCTGCAGCGCGAAGCCCAGATTGTTGGCGGCCGACAACAGCAGCGCAGGATCGCCGGAATAGATCTGCGACGCCTTGCGGTAATAACTGATCTCGCGCGCGAAATCGTGCGCCTTGCCGTAGATGCTGCCCAGACCTTGCAGTGCCTGGGATTGGCTGCGCGGATTTCCGACATGGACGAAGATCGCATACGCTTTCTGCAAGCTCTTAAGCGCTAACCCGATATCGCCGGTCTCGCTCGCAATTCGAGCACGGGCCAGTTCCACATCACCGTCGAGTTTTGTGATCTTGCCGTCACCGCGGGCCAGCTTTGCTGCATGATCCGCGGCTTCCCGCGCAGCCTGGATGCTGTTCAGCCGGGTCAGCGCCTCCGCGGCGAGCCACCAGCCAGTGGCCGCTGCTTCAGCATAGCGCTTTGAAAATCGATGATGCTCGGCAAATTCGGTGGCGGCACGGGCGCGCTGCAGGGCCGTGCCGGGATCTGCCATCATTGCCTTTTCGGATTGCATCACCAATCTGTCGAAGGGGGTCCAGTTTTCTGCAGTTCGAGTCAATGGCGATGCAGCCGACTTTGCGGCTCCGAGCATGATGACAAACATGGCGCTCGCGAAGAACGCCGCCAGAATGCGTGTTTTCTGCAGCATGACTGCAGGATTGCCGCTGAGGAACGCTGCACTCATTACTGCCCGTCCGGTGGCACCGCGTCGGCCGCCCTGTGTTTCCCGTTCGGCGTTCCGGTTCCGGAAGCCAATCAACAGGGTAACTGTCTCACAAACTGCTTTATGGGCAGTAAAGGCTAGAGGGGTACAGACACCGGTACTCAGCGCCCGTGTGCAGCCAGGGCAGGTATGGCCAGTCCGAAATTGGCTAAACCTGAAGGCTGAACAGTCGCGTTGCGGCGATGCTGTTTGGTAAGCTCTCCGCGTCCGCTCCAGCCTTCGCCGGAGCGGTGAACGTCGTGATGAAAGAATTCGATTTCAGCCCAATGGCGATCGCCGTTCCTGCGGGCACAACGGTGATATGGAAGAATCTGGATGGCGAGCCACACACCGTCGTGAGTACGGACGGACTCTTCCGATCAAAGGCGCTCGATCAGCCCGCACTCCTTTGCCGCTCGCGCGCTATTTGCGAGGTTTCGCATCGCCTTCCGGATACCCTGGTTTGGTAAATCCCGGTCCGATCTGCGATAACGCGCGTTCCAGCTAACAGCGGTGTAATGCCGTCCAGCATCTGTTGCGACAGTTCAGACAAACTTTCGCCAATCGCGCTTTGCTAGGAAGGCGGGATGGTAGCGCCCGTGAGTAGTATCAAAACCAACGATTCAGACGTTCGCATAATAGGATGGGCAAGAACGGCTGCGCGCTTAGGCGCCGGAAAATTGCGCAAGGGCAGCCGCTTTGCGTGGATTGCTGTCGGCCTGCTGCTGGTCCTCCTATTGATCTGGTTTCTTCGGCAGGGCGAAGGGGCGGCGAACCATAGTCGACGGGTGGAGTTCGGTGGCCCCACACCGGTGGGCGTCGCCAAGGCGGCGGAAGGCGACATGCCGGTTACGCTGAACGCACTCGGCACCGTGACGCCGATTGCAACGGTGACCGTGCGCCCGCAGGTGAGTGGCGCAATCGTCAAATTCAATTTCATCGAGGGTCAGGTCGTGAAGGCGGGCGACGTGCTGGCCGAAATCGATCCGCGTCCCTATCAGGCGGCATATGATTCCGCCAAAGGCGCGCTCGATCGCGATCGCGCCGCGTTGGCGAATGCGAATATCGACCTGCGTCGCTATCAGGCGTTGGCAGCCACAAACGCGATTTCGGGGCAGCAGGTCGCGACGCAAGCGGCTCTCGTGAAGCAGGACGAGGGGACGGTGAAGCTGGATGAAGGCAACCTCGCCGCTGCCGCCGTGAACCTCAAATACTCCACGATCACCTCACCGGTGACCGGCCGCGCCGGCATCCGGCAGATGGACCTCGGCAATCTTGTGCAGGCGGGACAGACGAACGGAATTGTCGTGGTTACACAGATGCAGCCGATGTCGGTGGTGTTCTCGCTGCCGGAAGACAATGTCGATCAGATTCTGAATCAACTGCGGAACGGCGCCACACTCACCGCGACCGCTTTCGACCGCAATCAGACGAAGGTGATCGCCACCGGCAAGCTCACGGCGATCGACAGTGCCATCGATCCGACGACGGGGACGGTCAAGCTGCGCGCGATCTTCGACAATTCTGATAACGCGCTTTTCCCAAATCAATTCGTGAATGTCCGGCTGCTCGTGAACACCCTGCGCGATCAGACCTTGGTGCCCGTCGCTGCGATCCAGCGCGGCTCGGAAGGCACCTACGTATTTGTCGTCAGCCCAGACAAGACGGTGAGCATGCGCGCGGTGACACTTGGGCCGAGCGATTCCATCCGCGTGGCGATTACGAAAGGACTTCGTCGGGGCGATACGGTTGTGGTGGACGGCGCGGATCGCCTGAAGGACGGCGCCGAGGTGACGATTCCAAAATCGGTTGGCACCATTTCAAAGCCTAGCGCCGGAACGGGCGTGGCGGGAGCAGGGCGCTCCGGTGGACGCCGCGGGCGCTTTGCAGCAGCCATGAAACAGTATTGTGCGGCCGACATGAAGAAGTTCTGCCCGAAAGCCGCACCGGGCACGCCGGAAGCGCGCCAATGCTTCCGCGAGAACATGTCGAGCTTCAGTGACGATTGCCGCAATGCGCTGGCCAAGCTGCGGCAGGGAATGTCGCGCGGTGGTTTCGCCTTCGGGGGCGGAGGCGGCTAGCGCCCCTGCCATGAACCCTTCGGCGCCTTTCATTTTCCGCCCCGTTGCAACGTCGCTGTTGATGATCGCGATCATGCTGGTGGGCATTGCCGGCTTTCTCTACCTGCCGCTCTCGGCGCTGCCGGAAGTCGATTATCCCACCATTCAGGTTCAGACATTTCTTCCGGGTGCCAGCCCGGATGTCATGACGACATCCGTCACCGCGCCGCTGGAGCGGCAGTTCGGTGAGATGCCGGGCCTGCGGCAAATGACCTCCGCCAGTTCCGCCGGCGCATCCGTCATCACTTTGCAATTCGACCTGAGCCTCGGCCTCGATGTGGCGGAGCAGGAGGTTCAGGCAGCCATCAATGCCGCAAGCAGCCTGTTGCCCCAGACACTGCCCGCGCCACCTGTTTATGCCAAAGTTAACCCGGCGGATGCGCCGATCCTAACACTGGCGATCACCTCCAAAACTTTGCCCATGCCACAAGTGGAGGAGCTTGCGGACACGCGGATCGCGCAAAAGATTTCGCAGCTGCCCGGTGTAGGCCTTGTGAGCATCAATGGCGGGCAACGGCCGGCAGTGCGGGTGCGCGCGAACGTGCAGCAGCTGGCAGCGTACGGGCTCAACATCGACGATCTGCGCACCACCATCGCCAATGCCAACTCGAATGCGCCCAAAGGCAATTTCGACGGCGCGGCGCAGTCCTACACCATCAATGCCAATGACCAGCTGATGAGTCCCGCGGATTACCGCGCCATCGTCGTCGCCTACAAGAACGGCGCGCCGGTGCATCTCTCCGATGTCGCGACGGTGGTGGAAAGCGCCGAGAACGTGAAACTTGCGAGCTGGATGAACACCACGCCGGCCATCCTGCTGAATGTACAGCGGCAGCCCGGCGCGAATGTGATCAAAGTGGTGGACGGGATCAAGCAGATCCTGCCGCAAATAGAAGCCGGCCTGCCGGGATCCGTAAGCGTGAATATCGTGACCGACCGCACGAACACCATTCGCGCGTCGGTGCGCGATGTGGAATTCGAGCTCGCATTGGCGGTGGCGCTGGTGGTGCTGGTGATCTTTCTTTTCCTGCGGAGTCTGCCGGCGACCTTCATCCCCAGCCTGTCGGTACCGCTCTCTATCGTTGGCACTTTCGCGGCGATGTATTTGCTGGGCTATTCGCTCAATAACCTCTCGCTCATGGCATTGACCATTTCGGCCGGGTTCGTGGTGGACGACGCCATCGTGATGATCGAGAACATCACGCGCTATCTGGAAGCCGGCCATAGCCCGCTGCAGGCGGCGCTGAAAGGAGCGGGCGAGATCGGCTTCACCATCGTCTCGCTGACGGTGTCGCTGATTGCGGTGCTGATTCCGCTGCTGTTCATGCAGGAGGTGGTTGGCCGGCTGTTCCGTGAATTCGCGGTGACGCTCGCCATCACCATCCTGATTTCCGCGGTGGTTTCGCTGACCCTGGTGCCGATGCTCTGCGCCAAGCTGCTGCGGCGCTCCGATCAGCATCCCCAAGGTGCGGTCGCGCGCAAATCACAGGAGTGGTTCGATCGCGGCATCCGGGAATATGACCGCCTGCTGTCCTGGGTCCTCGAACACCAGCCGCTCACCATGCTGGTTGCGGTGGCGACGCTCGTACTGACGGTGGTTCTTTATATCGTGATCCCGAAAGGGTTCTTTCCGATACAGGACACCGGCCTTGTGCAGGGAATCACGCAGGCCGGGCCGACCGTTTCTTTTTCCGCGATGGCGAATGGGCAGAACGCGCTCGCCCGCGCCATTCTGCGCGATCCGGATGTCGTGAGCCTGTCTTCGTTCATCGGCGTCGATGGCACCAACACTACACTGAACAGTGGGCGCTTTCTTATCAATCTGAAGGCGAAGGACGACCGGAGCGATAGCATCAGCGAGATCATCGATCGCCTGAAACGTGAGACGGTCCTTGTGCCCGGCATGTCGCTCTACCTGCAGCCGGTGCAGGATCTCACCATCGATTCAACGATCAGCCGGGCGCAATACCAGATCGTCTTGGGGGCGGCCCGCACAGCGGACCTCAACAGCTGGGTACCGCGCGTCCTTGGCCGGCTCGACCAGTTGCCGCAGCTCACGAATGTTTCGAGCAATTATCTGGACAGAGGCCTGTCGGCGTATCTCTCCGTGGACCGGGATACAGCGGCGCGGTTCGGCATCACCGCGGCCACGATCGACAATGCACTCTACGATGTTTTTGGCCAGCGCATCGTTTCCACAATCTTCACCGAGTCCAACCAGCGCCGGGTGATCCTTGAAGCCGATCCTGACTTGCAGAATTCCATCCACTCGCTCTCGACGATCTATCTACCCTCCGCCGGCGGCGGTCAGGTGCCGCTCAATGCGTTCGCGCATGTGGAACAACGGCCGATACCGCTTGAGAACGATCATCTCGGGCAGTTCCCCGCTGCCATGATCTCCTTTGACGTCGCGCCAGGCTATTCACTGGGAAGCGCGGTTTCGGCAATCCGGAACGCGGCGAAAGACCTCAGCGTTCCGCCATCCGTCAGCATGAATTTCCAGGGCGCAGCCCTGGCGTTCCAGTCGGCGCTCGGCAACGAGCTTCTGCTGATCCTTGCGGCGATCATCACCGTCTACATCGTGCTGGGCGTGCTGTATGAAAGCTTCATCCATCCGGTCACGATCCTCTCGACCTTGCCGTCCGCAGGTATCGGCGCGCTGCTGGCGCTACTGCTCACCGGCCACGATCTCAACATCGTTTCCATCATCGGCATCATCCTGCTGATCGGGATCGTGAAGAAGAACGCGATCATGATGATTGACTTTGCGCTGGAAGCGGAGCGCAACGACGGCAAGTCGCCGCGGGACGCCATTCATCAGGCGGCGCTGTTGCGTTTCCGCCCGATTATGATGACCACCGTGGCGGCGCTGTTCAGCGCGTTGCCGCTGATGCTGGGCAGCGGCACCGGATCCGAGCTGCGCCACCCACTTGGTATTGCCATTGTGGGCGGTTTGATCGTGAGCCAGGCGCTGACGCTCTTCACCACACCGGTGATCTATATCTACTTCGACCGATGGGGACGTGACTTCCGCGCATGGCGCGGCCGCGGCAGACCTGAACCGGCCATGCCATGAATTTGCCGGGCCTTTTCATCTCGCGTCCGATCGCGACGGCGCTCCTGACCGCGGGGCTGGCGCTAGCTGGCATCATCGCCTTTTTCTTGTTGCCGGTTTCGCCGCTGCCGAACATCGATTTTCCGACCATTTCGGTGACGGCGACCATGTCGGGCGCCAGTCCGGAAACGATGTCCACCAGCGTGGCCACCCCACTTGAGCGGGATCTGGGCTCCATCGCCGATGTGACGGAAATGACCTCGCAAAGTTCGGTCGGCTCCACGCGGATTACGCTGCAGTTTGGGATCGACCGTGACATCGATGGCGCTGCACGCGACGTGCAGGCGGCAATCAATGCGGCGCGAGCGGATCTTCCGGCGGCGCTCCGTTCGAATCCGACTTATCGCAAGGTGAACCCGGCGGATCAGCCGATCCTGATTCTGGCGATGACCTCGAAAACGCTGACGCCCGGGCAGATCTACGATTCAGCGTCGAATATCATCGAGCAGAAGCTGTCGCAGGTTCAGGGGGTCGGCGAAGTGCAGTTGAGCGGCGCCTCCCTGCCGGCCGTCCGCATTGAGCTGAATCCCCGGGCGCTATTCAAATATGGCATCGGCCTGGAAGATGTTCGCGCCGCGCTATCAGCCGCCAACGCCAACAGCCCCAAGGGCGCCATCGAGCAGGGCGCCAAGCGGTACCAGCTCTACGTCAACGACACGGCAACCAAGGCCGACGATTACAAGACTTTGATCGTTGCCTACCGAAACAATGCCGCGGTGCGTCTGTCCGATGTCGCCGATGTCAGCGACGGCGTTGAAAACGTCCGCAATCTCGGCATGGCCAATGAGCAGCCGGCGGTGCTGGTGATCCTCAATAAGCAGCCAGGCGCGAACGTGATCGATACGGTGGATCGCGTAAAGGCGCTGGTGCCGGAGCTGCAAGCCTCGCTTCCACCAGCCGTTCAACTCGCTGTTGTGAACGACAGCACCACCACCATCCGCGCCTCCGTTCATGATGTGGAGCGAACCTTGGTGATCGCCACCTTGCTTGTGCTGATGGTGGTGTTCTTCTTCCTGCGCAACGGCCGCGCCGCGCTGGTACCGAGTGTCGCTGTGCCGCTGTCGCTTATCGGCACCTTCGGGGTGATGTATCTGCTCGGCTACAGCCTCGACAATTTCTCGCTGATGGCGCTGACCATTTCTACCGGTTTCGTGGTCGATGATGCGATCGTCGTGCTTGAGAATGTGACGCGGCATGTGGAGGCTGGCATGCCTCGCATGGAAGCGGCGCTTATCGGGGCACGTGAGGTGAGCTTCACGGTTCTCTCCATGAGTCTCTCGCTGATCGCCGTGTTCCTGCCGATCCTTCTGATGGGCGGACTGGTGGGCCGGCTGTTTCACGAATTCGCGGTGACGCTCTCCGTTGCCATCATCGTCTCGTTGGTGATTTCGCTGACCACGACGCCGGTAATGTGCGCCTTTCTCTCGCTCACTCGGGATGAGAGCCACGACAAGGGAGCCATGCGGGGTGCACGGCGGCTCTACGATTCCGTGCATCGCGCCTACGACAAAAGCCTGCAATGGGCGCTGCGCTATCCCGCCACAATTATGCTTATCCTGGCGATTACCATCGTCCTCAATTTCTATCTGTACATCACCGTGCCGAAGGGCTTCTTTCCGCAGCAGGACTCCGGAAATATTGCCGGCGGCATTCGCGCCGACCAAAGCATCTCGTTCCAGGCCATGGAGCAGAAGTTCCGCGCCTTCATGAAGATCATCCACAATGATCCGAATGTGGAGAATGTGGTCGGCTTCACCGGGGGAGGAGGGGGGCGCGGCGGCGGTTCGACCAATTCCGGATTCATCTTCGCGCAGCTGAAGGCTGTTGCCGACCGAAAACTCACCACCGATCAGGTGATTGACGAGCTGCGCCCCAAGCTGGGCACGGTCCCCGGTGCACGGCTGTTTCTGTTCGGCCGACAGGATGTGCGCGCCGGCGGCCGGCAAGGCTTCGCGCAATTTCAATACACCATTCAGGGCGACACGCTGGACGATCTGCGCACCTGGATGCCGCGCATCACGGCCGCCCTGCAGAACGTGCCCGAGCTCGAAGACGTCAACTCGGATCAGGAAGACAAGGGTCTGGAAGTTGATCTGAAGATCAATCGCACGACCGCTGCGCGCCTCGGCATCAGCGCCGCCCAAATTGACAATACGCTGTATGACGCGTTCGGGCAGCGGCAGGTTTCAACCATTTACCAGGACCTGAATCAGTATCACGTGGTGATGGAGGTGGCGCCGCAATTCTGGCAAAGCCCCGAAACCTTGAAGGACATCTACATCAGCACCGCCGGTGGTCCGCCCAGCGGCACCCAATCCACGGGCGCGGTTGCAGGAACGGCCGTATTGTCACCTGCCGCCGCCCCAACAGCGGCGGCGATTGCTTCAGACGTGGTGCGAAACCAGCAGCTGAACGCGCTCACCAACAATGCGCGGGGCGCAACATCGACGGGTGCGTCCGTCAGCACTGCAGCCGAGGCGATGGTGCCACTGGCAGCTTTCGCCTCTTACGGCCCGGGAACAGCGCCACTGTCGATCAACCATCAGGGCCCCTTCGTCGCTGAGACATTCTCCTTCAACCTCGCCGAAGGGCAGACGCTCGAATCGGCTGTCGCGGTCATCAACCGAACAATGGCGCAGATCCACGCGCCCATTTCGATCCATGGCACCTTCGCCGGCACCGCCCAGATATTTCAGTCATCGCTCAGCAGCGAACCGCTTCTGATTCTGGCAGCGATTGTCTGCGTCTATATCGTGCTTGGGATCCTCTACGAGAGCTATGTGCATCCGCTCACAATTCTCTCCACGCTGCCATCCGCCGGTGCGGGTGCCATTCTGGCGCTGATGCTTTTCAAGATCGAATTTAGCCTTGTCGCGCTGATCGGGGTGATTCTGCTCATTGGCATCGTGAAAAAGAACGCGATCATGATGATCGATTTCGCGCTGTCCGCGGAACGGGAGCAGGGCCTGAGCTCGCGCGACGCGATTTACCGCGCTTGTTTGTTGCGCTTCCGCCCCATCATGATGACGACCTTCGCCGCCATTTTCGGCGCGCTGCCGCTGGCGCTTTCGAGCGGCAGTGGTGCCGAGCTGCGGCAACCGCTCGGCGTTGCCATCATCGGTGGCTTGATCGTCAGTCAGCTGCTGACGCTCTACACCACGCCAGTTATTTACCTCTACCTGGATCGTTTCCGGCTCGCCTGCCGGCGCGGATGGCAACGCATCTACCTGCGGCGGCTGGGAAGCGAGAATATGGCCACGGGCTGACGGTCCGGCTTGCTTGCACCACGAAACAGCGGCTTGGGTTTACAACCCGGTTCCAAGGCGCTACCGCAAGCGTTCCGATTGCTGTTCTGGCACTATCTGAATGTCCCGATCTTCCGACGATGAAATCGTCATTATTGGCGGTGGTCACAACGCGCTTGTCTGTGCATTCTATCTGGCGCGCGCCGGCCAAAAGGTCACGATTTTCGAGCGGCGCCATATTGTAGGCGGAGCGGCCGTCACCGAAGAATTCCACCCCGGCTTCCGTAACTCCATTGCCAGCTACTCGGTCTCACTTCTGCATCCGAAAGTGATCGCCGATCTGGACCTGCCCCGCCACGGTCTGAAGATTGTCGAACGGTACGCCTCGAATTTTATTCCAGTAGATGAACGCAATTATCTGCTTGGCACCGATCCTGCGGAGATCGCAAAATTCTCCAGAAAGGATGCGGAGGCGATTGGTCCCTACACAGCAGAGTTGCAAACCATTGCCGGTCTCGTTCGCGAACTGGTGCTGGAAACACCGCCCCAGGTCGGTGCGCCTACCTGGCGCGATGCAATTCCGGAGCTGCTCAAAAGCGCCCGAATTGGCAGACGGCTTTCGTCGCTTTCTCTCGCAGCCAAACGCAATCTGCTGGCGCTCTTTGCCCAATCCGGCGGCGATTGGCTGGATCGCTGGTTCGAAAGCGATCCCATAAAGGCGTTGCTCGGCTTCGATTCCATCGTCGGCAATTACGCAAGTCCCTATTCACCCGGATCGGCCTATGTGCTGCTGCACCATGTGTGGGGCGGGGTGAACGGCAAAGAGGGAAGCTGGGGCCATGCTGTCGGCGGCATGGGTGCGATCACGCAGGCAATGGCGGCAGCTTGCGCGGAACATGGCGTCGGCATTCGTCTCGACGATCCTGTGCAGGAAGTTTTGATACGGAACGGCCGCGCCGCCGGTGTTGTGACGGAAAGCGGACAGGAGCACCGCGCAAAGTGTGTCGTGTCCGGCGTGAACCCGAAACTTCTGTTCACGCGGCTGATGAAATCAGCTGAGCTGCCGCCCGATTTCCGAACGGCCATCCAGAACTACCGCTGCGCATCCGGCACCTTCCGGATGAATGTGGCGCTGTCGGAGCTACCGCGCTTCACCTGTCTCCCGCAGCCGGGGCCGCACCTGAACACCGGCATCGTCATGGCGCCGAGCCTCGCTTACATGGATCGCGCGTACACGGATGCGCGCAGGTTTGGCTGGTCGCGCCAACCCATCGTGGAGATGCTGATCCCAAGCGTGATCGACGACACGCTTGCCCCGCCCGGCCACCATGTCGCCAGCCTGTTCTGCCAGCACGTCGCGCCGGAGCTGCCGCGCGGGCGCTCGTGGGACGATCATCGCGATGAAGTGGCCGAACTGATGCTGCAGACCGTGGAGACGTTTGCGCCCGGGTTTCGCAATTCGGTGCTCGGCGTGCAGGCGTTGAGCCCGCTCGATCTCGAACGCATTTTCGGACTGATCGGCGGCGATATCATGCATGGCCGCCTCGATCTGGATCAGATGTTTTCCGCCCGGCCCGTGCTCGGCGCCGGCAATTATCGCACGCCGATCCGTGGTCTTTATATGTGCGGCGCCGGCACACATCCGGGCGGTGGGGTAAGCGGCATACCGGGCCACAATGCCGCGCGCGAAATTCTGGGTGACAGGCGGAAGTTGCAATAACGTTACGCTCCGTTGCGAATGCGCTCGATCACCCGCGGAATAGCGGCTTCATTCAGCGGCGCCATGATGTGCACGCCTGACACGCCGTCGATCTGCCGCATCTCTTTGGCCAACTCCGTGCAGATCGTTTCGCCTTCAGCGCGCGGATCGCTGGCGCGCTCCAGCCGCTCGATAATCCAGTCCGGGATGATCGAGCCTCGCAGCTTTTCGCGGATCCAGCGCGCCGAGCGCGCGGAGGCGAGCGGCGCAATTCCAACGAGCACATCTATCCGCTGCAAAACGCCACAATCCCGCAGCCGCGCGAGGTAGCGCCGAAGAACGTCGGAATCCATGCAGAACTGCGTCTGGGCGAATTGTGCGCCGGCTTCAATTTTTCTGGCAAGATTGCCCGGCCTCCATCCATTTGGCGGATCGAGCGGCGCGTCCGCTACGCCGATGAAGAAGTCCGCTGTCCCGCCGACGAGACGGCCGTGAGGCAGCTGATGGCGATCGCGGATAGATGCGGCGGTCGCCACGATCGCGGTGGCATTCAGATCGAAAACCGGCTTTGCGTCCGGTTGGTCGCCCGCCGTCGGATCGTCGCCCGTCAGCGCCAGCAGGTTGACGATTCCGAGCGCGGCCGCGCCGACCAGCTGACTCTGCAGCGCAATACGATTGCGGTCGCGCG
Organism: Rhizomicrobium sp.; assembly: GCA_036267515.1. GTDB lineage: Bacteria > Pseudomonadota > Alphaproteobacteria > Micropepsales > Micropepsaceae > Rhizomicrobium. The sequence goes on along the minus strand of DATAVW010000204.1, from coordinate 6,751 downwards.
AGGTGAGTTGGAGAATCGGCTCAATGCCGTTCTCCAGCAGGAAATGCGCCGCAACGGTGGATTCGAGATGCGCCCGCGCACTGGCGCTGTCCGTAACGTTTACTGCATCGGCGAGGGACCTCAATGGGGTGGCCCGGTGCAGCAGGTCGGCGGGGTTGCTGGACAGCGGCGGCGTCACCTCGGCGGTAATCGCGAAGGTGCCCGCTCTTAGCTTGTCTCGCAGCGTGGACCCTGCCAACGAATTCTCCTGCGGTGCGAATATTCCGGAGATGAACGAGAGGAAACGCGCTGGGACTATGGCGCATGTGTGCGATCAGCATAAGCTGTTGCATCGAATCTTTCTCAGAGGACGGCACCTGAAATCGTTTGCATTCACCTTGTTGCTGGCCGTTCTGGTTGCTTCAACGGCTTCGGCGGCCCCAATCCGGATTCTTATGCTCGGCACAAGCCTCACGCAGGGCTATGGACTGCCGCCAGGTACCGAAATACCTGCGCTGCTCCAGGCAAAGTTGAAGACCGCGGGTGTTGACGCACAGGTAATCAATTCAGGGGTGTCTGGCGACACTTCTGCAGGCGGGCTCTCACGGCTGGACTGGTCACTTGCCGATCATCCCGATGCTGTTGTTGTCGAGCTGGGGTCCAACGACGCCTTGCGCGGCATCCTTCCTGCGCAAACGGAGAAGAACATTTCGGGCATTCTTGTCAAACTGAAGGCGAGGCATATTCCGACCCTGCTGCTCGGGATGAAGGCGCCGCGCAATTTGGGGCTGGAATACGCCCGCGCTTTTGATTCCATTTATCCAAAGCTTGCGAAGCAATATGGCGCGATGCTGTACTCGTTCGTGCTGGAAGGCGTGGCGCTGAACCCGAAATTGAATCAGTCCGATGGCCTCCATCCCAACGCCGCCGGCGCCAAAATTATCGCCGATCGCATTTTTCCGGATGTGAGCGTACTGATTAAGCAGGTCCGCCGAGCGCCCACGGGGTCCAAATAGATGTTCCGGCGGCTGCTTTCAGTGGGTGGGTTTACGCTGCTCTCGCGTATCACCGGATTCATCCGCGATGTGACGATGGCAGCCATTCTGGGCCATGGACTCTTATCCGATGCATTCATCGTCGCCTTTCTGCTACCGAGTTATTTTCGCTCGATGTTCGGCGAAGGCACCATCAATCCCGCCTTTCTACCGCGCTATGCGGCGCTGCACGCGCGAGATCAGAAGGCAGAAGCAGCGCTGTTCGCCGACCGCGTGTTCTCCTGGCAGATGGCGGCACAGTTCCTGCTGCTGATCTTCGCGCTGATCTTCATGCCCGGCATTGTGCGTGTGCTGGCACCTGGATTTACCAATCATGCGGGCCAATTCGCACTGACCGTCAGCCTCGCGCGCATCACATTTCCCTATCTCATCCTCACAGTCGTCGCGATCCAGCTCTCCGCCATGCTGAACGCCATCGAGAAATTCTGGGCGGCGGCCGCGTGGTCCAATTTCCAGAATCTCGGGATGATCGCGACGTTGATCCTGTGGCGCTGGTTTCCAAATGCCGCCTATGCCGCCGCATGGGGCGTGCTGGCGGGCGGATTCGCGCAACTGTTTTTTATGCTATGGGCGGCGCGGCAGCACGGCCTCAGCTTGCGAATTTCGTGGCCGCGCTGGACGCCAGAAATCAAGGAATTCTTCAAAGCGCTTGGCGCCGTGACGGTGGGCGCGGCGAGCGTCTTCATCGCGCCGTTCATTGACACGGTGATCGCCAGCTTGTTGCCGACGGGAAGCCGCACCGCACTCTACTACGCCGACCGTATCAACCAGTTGCCGTTGGGAGTGTTGGGCATCGCCCTCGGGACCGTGTTGCTGCCGGAAATGTCTGCGCGGCTGGCAAAAAACGATCGAACGGGATCGGATGCCGCGCAGAATAATGCTGCTGCATTGTCGCTTCTGCTGACGTTACCGTTCGCTGCGGCCTTCGTGACGGTGCCGGACCTCATCATGCAGGCGATCTTTGCCCATGGCGCTTTCGACAAGGCGGCAGCAGATCTTTCAGCTATTGCGCTCGCCGCTTATGGCGTGGGACTTCCGGCATTCGCACTGGTGCGCATTGTCGCCAGCACCTTTTACGCGCGGCATGACACGGGCACGCCGGCGCGAATTACGGTGTTTGCAATCCTATGCAACATCGGTCTGAAGCTGGTGCTAGTGTGGGGATTTCACCTCGGCATTGCGGGCGTGGCGCTTGGCACATCCATCGGTGCATGGCTGAACGTGGGCATTCTCACGGTGATCGGTCATAAACGAGCATTGCTTTCAATAGATGGCCGCTTTCGTGCCGCCATGCTGCCTGTGCTGCTCGCAGCGGTTGCGGCAGGTGTTGGCGCATGGGGCGGTGCGGCGCTCGCGCAGAGAATTGCATTCGGTCGCTTTCACGATGAGCTGATGCTTGGCGGCGCCTTCATCATTGGTGTTCTGGCATATGCCGCTGTGGTGTTTGCGTTTCGGCGGGCGCTGCCGCTGGGCCGGTTTGCCGGAGCATCTACGTGATCCGGCTGTTTGTCGCGCTCGCCCTGCCTGACGACGTGGCGCGGGGGCTGCTGATGCTGGAAAGCGGCGTGCCGGGCGCGCGCTGGAGCACGCGCGAGCAACTGCACCTTACCTTGCGATTCATCGGCGATGTGAACGAGCGCGATGCCGGTGCCATTGACGAGGCCTTGTCCGGTATTTCCGCACCGCGTTTCATGCTGGAGCTGAAAGGCGTGGGCGCGTTCGGCGGCAAGAATCCGCGCGCCCTATGGGCCGGCGTCCCGCCGAACGAGGCACTTGTTCATCTGCAGCGCAAGATCGAGAGCGCGATGCAGCGCCTCGGCTTTCCAGCGGAAGAGCGCAAGTTTACGCCGCATGTGACCTTGGCCCGCCTACGCGCCGCGCCAGCCGGGCGTGTCATGGATTATGTCGCAGATCATTCGCTCTACGCGAGCGGTCCGTTTGAGACGAACGAATTCATTCTCTATTCGAGCCGCCTGACGCCGAACGGCAGCATTTATACCGCCGAACGGGAGTATTCTTTGACCTGAAGGAAGCGATCACATGCCGAAGCTGGATATGGCGGCCAGGATGGCGGCGCTTAACGGATTGCCGGAATGGCGGGACGTGGATGGCCGCGACGCAATTGTGCGCACCTTCCGGTTCAAAGACTTCAACGATGCTTTCGCCTTCATGACACGGGTGGCGCTTCTGGCGGAGAAGATGGACCACCATCCGGAATGGTTCAACGTCTATAACCGCGTTGACGTCACGCTCGCCACGCACGACGCGGGCGGCGTGACGGAGAAGGACATCACGATGGCAAAAGCGATGGACGCTTACGCCGGCTGATCAGCGATTCCTGCGCGTCCGCACACATTGTCCGCCCAGCCAGCTCAGAACTATCAGTGAAATCAGGAAAGTCAGGTGATACCAGGCCGGAAATTTGTGCCAGATCAAGTAGTGTTGAGGCAGGAACAGAAGCAGCCAGATCAGTCCGGAAAACACTGCCGCCCTACGGTCGCGCGCTACCGTCGCCGCAATCGCGCCGCTCAGAATTGAGCTTACGCCACTCTCGCAAAGCCTCGCGATCATCATGGGCAAGGTAAAATTCATAGCCTTTTCCACAACGGCGTAGTCGTGCCAACTATAGCGCAGGCCGAGATTGATGAGTGTCACGATGGCGACCCACGCCACTGCGCCCGCAACAGTTCCCCCAATTAGTCTTGTCATGAGCGGCCCCTCAGCAGCGTTTGCGGGATAATGCTTCAAATGAGGTCGGCTGGCGAGAGCTTGTCGCGGAACCGGGCTAGCGGGGGAACCGTTTCCCATGGGCACAGCCAAAGGAGCGGATGATGGCAGATAGAAACGGGCGCGGCGGAGGCAATTCGGCATTGGCGCTGCTGGTCGGCGCGCTCCTCGTCATAGTCTTGATCGGTGGTTTTTTCCTTTATTCCGGCGGCAGTTTCGAGCCCGGCGGGGGCACAACGCACACCGTAAATCTCAATGTGAAAACACCAACCAAAGGCGGCTGATCAATGCCGTGCGTTCTTCACCAGGTCATCCACCACGCCCGGATCGGCGAGCGTGGTGGTGTCTCCGAGATTGGTCACGTCGCCTTCGCCAATCTTCCGCAGGATACGGCGCATGATTTTGCCTGAGCGCGTTTTTGGCAGCCCCGGAGCGAATTGAATGACGTCGGGTCTCGCGATGGGCGAAATCTCATTCGCCACCCATTTTTTCAATTCATCGGCGAGTGCATCCGATGGCTGTTCGCCCGCTTTCAATGTTACGAAGGCGTAGATGCCCTGGCCCTTGATGTCGTGCGGAAATCCGACCACGGCTGCTTCCGCCACCTTGTGATTGGCGACCAAAGCGGATTCTACTTCCGCTGTGCCGAGACGGTGGCCGGACACATTGATCACGTCGTCCACGCGGCCGGTGATCCACCAATAGCCATCCTCATCGCACCGGCAGCCGTCGCCCGTGAAGTACTTGCCGCGATAGGTTTTGAAATAGGTGTCGATGAACCGCTGGTGATCGCCATACACGGTGCGCATCTGTCCCGGCCAGGAATCCAGCAGCACGAGATTGCCGCTACCCGCGCCTTCCACGACCTTGCCGTCAGCATCTACGACCTGTGGCCGAATGCCGAACAGCGGCTTCGTGGCTGAGCCTGGCTTCAAATCCGTCGCGCCCGGAAGAGGGGAAATCAGAATGCCACCGGTTTCGGTCTGCCACCAGGTGTCTACCACCGGGCAGCGGCTGGCGCCGACCACACGGTAGTACCACAGCCACGCCTCCGGATTGATCGGTTCGCCCACGCTGCCGAGCAAGCGCAAGCTTGCGCGCGATGTCTTCATTACCGGCGCTTCGCCTTCGCGCATGAGCGCGCGGATGGCAGTCGGCGCGGTGTAGAAGATGTTGACCTTGTGGCGATCGATCACGTCCCAAAACCGCGAGATGCTGGGGTGGTTCGGCACGCCTTCGAACATCAAGGTGGTGGCGCCGTTCGCCAGCGGACCGTAGACGATGTAGCTGTGGCCGGTGACCCAGCCGACGTCGGCGGTGCACCAGTAGATTTCGCCCTCGTGGTAATCGAAGACGTATTGGTGCGTCATCGCGCAGTACACGAGATAGCCTCCGGACGTGTGCAGCACGCCTTTCGGCTTGCCCGTCGAACCGGAGGTGTAGAGAATGAACAGCGGGTCTTCCGCCCCGATTCCTTCTGGCGGGCAGTCGGCGGAAACCTTCGCCGCTTCCTCGTCGTACCACGTGTCGCGGCCTGATTTCATATCTACGCCGCCTCCGGTCCGCCTGACGACAATGACGGTATCGACGCCCGCAGCCTTTTCGAGTGCGGCATCGACATTTTTCTTCAGGGCTATCGGTCTGCCACCGCGGACCCCTTCATCAGCCGTGACAATGATGGTGCTTTGACAATCCTGAATACGGCCGGCGATAGAATCCGGCGAGAAGCCCGCGAAGATCACGGAATGAACCGCGCCGATGCGCGCGCAGGCGAGCATCGCGTAGGCCGCTTCCGGAATCATCGGCAGGTAGATGGTGACGCGGTCTCCCTTGCTGACGCCGTGCGCCTTCAGCACGTTGGCGAAGCGGCAGACTTCGCGGTGCAGTTCTTGGTAGGTGATGTGCCGCGGCTGCTCGTTCGGATCGTCCGGCTCCCAGATGATGGCCGTCTGCTTTGCACGCTTTTGCAGGTGCCGGTCGATGCAGTTTGCGGAGACGTTCAGTATGCCGTCCTCGAACCACTTGATAAAAAGGTTGTCCGGGTCCCACGAGACGTTCTTCACCTTTGTGAAAGGCCCGATCCAGTCAATGCGTTGCGCCTGCTCCTGCCAGAACCCTTCCGGATCGCGCACCGAACGCGCGTACATCTCTTCGTACGTCGCGCGGTCGATCAGCGCGCGCTCACGCCATTCGGACGCAACCGGGATCAGCGTATCGGACATGGTTCTCTCCACCCTCCGAAGGCGATGGCGAAAAAGATTTTCGCAGCTACTATGGCGGACTTTTGGGGAGAATAATGCATGCCGGTGAAGGCACAAGCGGCGGAGCAGGGGGGATGGCCGCCGCGCACCTGCAGTGACGAGAAGGTGAAGGCAGCCACCGGCAAGGGTTGGATGGGCTGGTTCGTCATCCTCAACAACATGAATGCGAATGCGCTGCCGCATAAGGAAGTCGCCAAGCGGCTGAAGGACGAACATGGCGCGCCCAGCTGGTGGTCGCAGATGATCGCGGTCGAATACGAGCGCGCCCGGGGCGGCCGGAAGAAGAACGAGCGTGCCGGCGGCACCTTCGCTGTCAATGTCACCAAGGTGATGCCGGTGAGCCTCTCGGAATTATTCTCGGCAGCAACGGCGGCTGAAACGCGGAAGGCGTGGTTCCCGCCGGGCGTTTTCGAGGAGACGAGCAAGACCAAAGGCAAATACTGGCGCGGCAAATGGAAGAAGGACCGTAAGCTTGAGTTCGGCTTCTATCCGAAGGGCGACGGCAAATCGCAGGTCGCGTTGGAGATCAGCAAGCTTCCATCCGAAGCGGACATTGAGAAAGAACGCGCCGCGTGGAAGAAGGCATTCGCGAAACTCGAAAAGTCTCTGACCGCATAATGCAGCTGCATCTCTCCTCCTGGCCTGAGATCGAAGAATACCTTGAGACCTCCAAGGCCATACTCATTCCCATCGGTTCAACGGAACAGCATGGTCCGAACGGCTTGCTCG
>DATAVW010000203.1:0-3629 GCA_036267515.1 Rhizomicrobium sp. | reverse complement strand
CCGCCCGCGCAATCACCTTCCGGCAAAGTGCGGAGGCCTACTTCAAGGCGCATGGTGATACATGGAGAGCGCACAAGCACCGCGTGAACTGGATGTCCACGCTTCAGACTTACGCCTTTCCCACCATTGGCGATGTGTCTGTGGCGGCGATCGATCGCGAGATGATCGTGAATGTCCTGGAGCCGATATGGAGGGACAAAACAGCGACCGCCAGCCGCTTGCGCGGACGCATTGAAGCCGTGCTCGATTGGGCTGCTGCCAAAGGCTACAGGACGGACGAAAACCCGGCCCGATGGAAGGGTGCCCTCAGCAAGCTATTCCCGACGCGTGAGCGCGTCCGCAAGGTGGAACACTATCCGGCGCTTCCCTATCGCGACATGCCAGCATTCATCGCGGCCCTGAAGGGGCAGGGGGGCGATGCAGCTCAGGCATTGCTATTCACGATCCTGACCGCCGCACGTACAGGGGAGGTACTCGGCATGACGTGGGCTGAGATAAACTTTGACGACGCCCAATGGGTCGTCCCCGCCGCCCGCATGAAGGGTGCGCGAGAGCATCGGGTGCCTCTGGCGCCCGCCGCGGTGGAGCTGCTGAAGACGCGGCACAAGGCCTCTGGCGGGCATGGGTATGTCTTTCCCGGCATGAGAGCAGGCAAGCCGTTGTCCAGTATGGCTATGCTTGTGGTGCTTGAGCGGTTGGGGCGCGATGATGTCACGGTGCATGGATTTCGCTCGACCTTCCGCGATTGGGTCGAAGAGCGGACGGCATTTGCCGGATCTGTGGCGGAGGCCGCGCTGGCGCATGTCGTGGGCGACAAGGTTGAAGCTGCGTATCGCCGCGGCGATCTGTTCGAAAAGCGCCGCCGGCTGATGGAAGCGTGGGACGGCTATTGCAGCGGCTATGCGCAGACCGGCGAAGTCGTGCCGATGCGCGGGAGGGCGACGGCTTGACCTACATCGACCTTCAGGACGCCATTTGGCACCTAGCCTACGGCACATTCGTTCCAAAGATAACCGAACAGCGGATGCGCGAAGAAGGTGAAATCCTTGCGGCAAAGAGCGACGATGAGCGGCAAAAAAGCCAAGACGATTGTCTGCGCAACATTGATTTGGGAAAGGCTCGCTTGGCGGACGCACACTGTGCCGGCAGGCTGAGTCTCATCGGCCGCAAGGCATCATTGGATTCAGAGGTTGTTGGTGAGCCGCAACGTATTCCGGATGAGTTCTTTGCGCTCGATACGCTTGCTGTTGGCAACGATCTTTATCCCGCTGAGCAACTTCATGCGCGGGATGGTGTGCGAATTGTCTGGCGCTGCGTGAAAGTGCGGCGCGCACAATTCGAAGCATTGATCTTCTCATCAAGCCAACCCGCGACCCCAAAACGGGGCGGCTCAAAAGCTGAGGCCGTACGACACGCGATTGCGAAAGTGTATCCCGGCAAAGTGCCACCACGGCATAAAAAAGCCAATTGGGAGATATGCAACGAACTTGGTGCTGAACTGACGCGGATGGGATGGGTGGGGAAAAAGGCCATCTCTGAGGACACGATTTTGCGGGAGGCGGGCAGGCGCAAGTAAGGCATTGCGCGCATTGCGCTGCTTGCGGCTTTGATTAGAACCCGGCTCCATCAAGAAATGTGGTGCTTACGAAGCGGAGCGCCACGTTGGATAATCTCGCCTACACGATACCAGAATTCGTAGCCGCGGCGCGCGTCTGCAAGTCCAAAATCTATACAGAAATTGCAGCCGGTCGGCTAAAAGCGAAGAAGGCCGGTCGCCGGACCGTGATTCTCCGCTCGGAAGCTGAGCGCTATCTCGCCGCCTTGCCGGACTTGACCCCTAAGCATTCTTCGGGTCGCGCGGCATGAGCGCGCCACATCCCGACGCGCCCGCTGATCGCGTCGTCCGCGATATTCGCAAGAACAGCAAGGAGACCGCCCGTATTCAGCTTCGTACTTACGAAGGCGTGAAGCTGATCGACATTCGCGCTTACACGATTCCGACCGATGGCGACCCACTCCCCACGAAAAAAGGCATCTGCCTCAATGTCCAATGTCTACGAGAGCTGATCGGCGCTCTGTCCGAGGCTGAAATCATCGCGCGCCAGATGGGCTGGCTTCCTGTCGATCCGCCACAGCGCAAGGCGGCCTGATGCGTGCTGGGGCTGGGACAGATGCAGGCGAAAGGGCAAAGGGAGAGCGGCCGGCGTTGCGCGTCGTGACGGAAACCGACTCATACCGCCAAGTTCCTTACGACGTTGAAATCGAGCAGGTGCTTATCGGCGCGGTGCTGGTGAACAACTCCGTGCTGGAGTGCATTTCGGCCACGCTGCAGCCAGAGCATTTCTTCGATCCGCTGCACCAACGGGTTCTCAAGGCCATGCTGGCCATGCACGGCGAGCGGGTGATCGATCCGTTGACGCTCGCTGCCGCGATGAAAGCGGACCCCGCCTGGGCAGAGTTGCAATGTGCGCCGCACGCGTACCTAGCGGGTCTTGCCGCTGCATGTCCGGCAATGCCCAACGTGCGTGACTACGCGCGCATTCTTCGCGACCTGGCCCAGCGCCGTGATCTGATCCGCATTGGCGAAGGCATTGTGAATTCCGCCTATGATGGGCAGATCGAAGCGCCGTTGCATGAGCAAGTCTCGCGCGCCGAAACTGCACTGCGCGAAATAGAATTCCATTCCGCTTCGCTGCCAACGGTATCCGCTTCCTCATTCGACGGTGAACCGGTTCCCGAACGAGAAGAGGTTGTCGAAGGCCTCGTTCCGAAACGAGCCGTAACCGGCCTGAGCGGAGACGGAGGCACCGGCAAGTCGCTCCTCGCGTTACAGCTCGCCGTCGCAATCCAGCGCGGTACGAATTGGCTAGGTCGCGTCGTCTTCGAACGCGGGCCCGTGCTGTACCTCTCTGCGGAAGACGATCTCAAAGAGGTGCATCGGCGTCTTTATGCGATCCTCGCCGGCGAACAGGCGACGTTTACCGAACTCGCCGGCCTGCACATCGTCCCGCTGGTGGGCGAGGAGAGCATTCTCGGCAAGCCGGACAGCGACGGCTCGGTTTCCCCAACAGCCCTGTTTCACGCGCTGGAATCGCGCATCAAGACGCTGCGCCCGGTGCTGGTGATCCTCGATACGCTTTCCGATGTGTTCGGCGGGGATGAAAACATCCGCGTCCAGTCGCGGCAATTCGTTTCGCTGTTCCGCAGGCTATGTGTCCGATTCGATACGACGGTGCTGTTGCTGGCGCATCCATCGCTCTACGGCATTAACAGCGGCAGCGGCACCAGCGGTAGCACGGGCTGGTCAAACAGCTTGCGCTCCCGGCTGTACCTCGAGCGGGTGAAAGGAAAAGACAACAGCGAAGACGATCCTGACGCCCGCATTCTACGCTGCAAGAAGGCGAACTATGGCCCGACAGGCACAGAGATTCACCTTCGATGGCAGCGTGGCACCTTTGTCCCGACCACCCATGGCGACGGTAGCGCCTTCGTGGCGGCCAATGCGCGTGCAGATCGCGTGTTCCTCGATATGCTCGGCTCCTACACCGAAGAAGGCCGGAACGTCGGCCCTTCAACGGGCGCCAGCTTCGCCCCAAACATGTTCTCGAATGACAGGCGTGCGGCCGGCG
>DATAVW010000202.1:0-9121 GCA_036267515.1 Rhizomicrobium sp. | reverse complement strand
AAAAGCAGAAACGGCAGCAGGAACACTGCGCCGATCAGCCGGCCGAGCAGCCGGTGCGTCCATTCCCACCAGTAGATGAACTGGAACTGCGCGAGGGTCATGCCCTGGTGTTCGCGGATGTATTGCGGAATGCGCTGGTATTTGTGGAAGGCGGCAAGCCAATCCGCCTGCGACAGTGGCGGGAGTGCGCCCATCACCGGATCCCATTCTGTGATCGAGAGCCCTGAGCCGGTGAGGCGCGTGAGGCCGCCGATCGCCACCATGCCGGCGATCATCAGGGCAATGACAAGCAGCCAGATTCCCACCGCGCGGCGGGACCGAAAGGCGCTTGTGGGCTGCGGGGCGGCGAGAGCGGCCATCCGCGCCTGATACCGGCTGCGGCCAACCCCGTCCATGCGGCTTGAGCGATCGCCCAAATCGCCGCATGCTCCCGCGTTCGGGGAGACACGCCATGAAAACGCTCAGACTCGCAGCCGGTCTGTTGGCCGCATCCGCCATTCTTTCATGCGCGCGCGCAGACGATCCACACACCGGCATGGCGATGCCTGCGGCTACTGTTGCCGATCCCGGCATGGCCATGAAGATGACTTTGCCACCGATGCCCGCGGTCTATCCGGAAGCCGGCAAACAGGGCGCGCCGGTGCTGGCCGGGTATGGCGATCACCATCACCCGATCACCACGACCAGTCCGCAGACGCAGGCATTTTTCGATCAGGGCGTGCGACTGCTGTTCGGTTTCAACCATGCCGAAGCGATCCGCTCCTTCCGCGAAGCGGCGCGGCTCGATCCCGATTGCGCCATGTGCTGGTGGGGCGTGGCATTCGCACTCGGCCCCAACATCAATCTGCCGATGCAGCCGGATGCCGGCGCACCCGCCCTTGCCGCCGTGCAGATGGCGCGCGCGCTGGAACCGCATGCATTGCCAGAAGAAATCGCGTGGATTGAAGCGGTGGCCGCACGTTATTCGCCCGATTCCAATGCCGATCGCGCCGCGCTCGACGAAGCCTTCGCGCAGGCGATGGGAAAAGTGCGGGCGCAGTATCCGAACGATCTCGATGCCGGCGTGTTCTATGCGGAAGCGATGATGGATACGCAGCCCTGGGATTACTGGCAGGACGATCACAAAACGCCGAAAGGTCACGGCGCCGACATCGATGCGACACTGGACACTGTTTTGCAGCACGAGCCGCTGCATCCGGGCGCGTTGCATCTCTACATTCACGCCATGGAAGCTTCCACCACGCCGGAACGGGCGGAAGCTGCTGCCGACAAACTTGAGCCGCTGATGCCGTCAGCGGGACATGTCGTGCACATGCCGTCGCACATCTACTTCCGCGTTGGCCGCTACGAGGATGCGGTGAAGGTCAACGAAGCTGCCGCGCGGAAGGACGAGGAATACATCGCGGCCTGCAAGGCGCAGGGCTTCTATCCCCTCGCCTATTATTCGCACAACCTCCACTTCCTGTGGACGTCGTCTGAAATGCTTGGCCGATACAAGGCCGCGGAAGATGCCGGACAACGGCTGCAACGCGCTGCAGCCGCCGGTGCGCCGATGGCGGCTGCTGTTCCGCCCGTGCAATTGTATTTTCTGGTACCGGTGGTGACAGACATCCGATTCGGCAGATGGGACAAGGCGCTGGCCGAGAAAATCCCGTCGCCGGATTTGAAGCTGGATGTGGCGATCTCCCATTATGCACGCGCCTTTGCCTACGCGAACAAGCGTCAGTTCAAGCGCGCCGCGAAAGAACGCGATGCGCTCGCCGCCATGATCGCAAACAAGGAATTCGCCGAAATCGACGCGTTTCCCGTCCCCGGCACCCAGATGGCGCAACTTGCGCTCGAGGCTGTGGATGGCGAGATTGCGCGGTCGAGGGGCCGCACTGCGGATGCACTCCGGCACTTCAAACAGGCCAACGCTCTCTATGCGTCGCTTCCCTATACGGAGCCCGATTACTGGTACCAGCCGGTGAGCCACATCTACGGCGCCGCGCTGCTCGCCGCGCACAGGCCGGCAGAGGCCGAAGCCGTGTATCGCGAAAGTCTCGGCGTGCATCGGCTCGATGGCTGGGCGCTGTACGGCCTCGCGCAGGCGCTGCAGGCGCAAGGCAAAACTAAAGAAGCAGCGGAGACGCGCGCGCAATTCGCTTCCGTCTGGCGCCTCGCCGATACGAAACTCACCTCGTCGCGCTTCTGAGCAGGAGCGGCCGGCAATCACTGGCCGCCGCCGCTCACCCGTGCAGCTGGTTCAGCCTGAAGGTCACCACCGCATTCGTCGTGGCGGGTACTGCATTGCCATTCTGCACGGCCGGTTGGTACCGCCAGTGCGATTTCACCCAGCTCACGGCCGCGTCGTCCAGATCGGTGTGACCGCTGGAGTTGAGCACGTCGGCCGAGAAGACGTTGCCCTGCTCGTCCACTGCAATCCGCAGCCGCACCGTTCCTTCGTAACCGAACCGCATCGCCATCGGCGGATAAGGGGGAATGGTGTGAGTCGATGCGAGCGCACGCACAGGAAGCGTAGGACCGGCAGTCGGCCCGACAGGCGAGATTGGCCCGCTCGAAGGATTCGGCGCGATCACTCCTGGGCCGGTTGGCAGATTTTGAATGTTGATCGGCGGTGGCGTCGCATTGAATGGCGTTCTTGGATGCGTCAGCGCCACGCCGGAATCGGGCATCTGCGGTAGCGGTATCACCTTGATATGGTCGAAAACGGTGACATGAATGATCGGCGGCGGTGGCGCGACCGGATTGGGTACGATCTCCAGCGCAACCAGCAGCGTGTAAATCACTGCGAGATGGAGCGAGCCGACCAGGGCGACACTGACAAGCTTGCCCCGCCTGCGAACCGGTGCAACACCATGAATTGTCTGTAGCGTCTCCATTGCATCCTCCCAAGAATGCCAAAGCGCTTCGATTATAGCACAGAATGTCGCACCCTGGCATGCGAAAGATGAGGGGAAAGTCAGAGATGGCTCTGAGGCCGCATACGAAGAAGCTGATCGGCGCCATCGTCATCGTGATCTGGCTGCCGATCTACGCGCTGCTGGCTATGGCGTTGGCGGTGCGGGTGCTGCCGCATGCGCACATGGTGGTGCAGTTTCTCTACTATGCCGTCGTCGGGATAGCGTGGATCCTGCCGATCGGCCTCATGCTGCCCTGGATGTCCCGCGACGAACGTCTGCGGGAGCGCGCGAAATAAATGGGCATCGTTCCCATGACAGATGGCCGGGCAGCCCGATGAACTTTTTCGATATCACCGAGCGGCAGCGGTTTGAACTGATCGAGAGCGGGCTGACGGCGTTCGCGACCTATTATCGCCGCGGCGATACCATCGTGATCCCGCATGTGGAAGCGCCCGTGGCCTTGCGCGGCACAGGCACGGCGGGACGGCTGATGACCGCCATCGCAGATTACGCGCGCGACCGGCAGTTGAAAGTCACGCCTTTGTGCCCGTACGCGCGGTCCTGGTTCAAACGTCACCCGGACCGCGCCGATATCCTCGCGTAAACCTTCTACCTTGCGGCGTGCACCTGTTTGGAGCCGCCACCGTGCGCCACCTGCCCCTGCTTCGACTTGGCTGGTGGGTTCACACGGATGATCGCCATCATGCCTCCATCCTCGTGATCGAGGATGTGGCAGTGATAAACGAAGTCACCCGTTACGGCGCCACGGAAATCCATGCGCACGGTGATGCTGGGATAGGTCGGACTCTCGCCGTCCCAATATTTGACCGGGAAGGTGTCGTAGAATTGCCGCTGATTCTTCGGCACCGGCTTTCCATCAATCGCCAGAAGCAGGAAATGGATCTGGTGTATGTGGAATTCGTGGTCTTCGGTCGTGCGATTCTCAATGGTCCAATCCTCAACTGCACCTTTGTTGGTGGTGATCGCCGGCGGATTGTTCGGATCGTAGATCTGGTTCTGCTGGCCATCGACTGTGATGTAGAACTGCATTTGGCCGTCCTTGTCCGGCGGCGGTATCGCGTGAGCTTTCTTGGGCGGAGGCTGCCGGGACTGGATGAACACTTCGTAGAAGAACAGCTTGCGCGTATCCGTCACCTTGGCGTCCGACAAATCTTCGAAGCGTTGACGGTGGGGCTCTGCGCGGGCCTGAGGCACCTTGGGCAAATGCCGCGCCGCCGTCGATGTCTGAATTAAAGCAAGGCGCCGCGCCGGCAGATAGTCCCCCGCAGGTCCGCTATCGATGCGATTGGTGATCAACTCTGCCGTTTTCACGGTCGCGTCCGGAGCCGTGACCATGAACTCGGCGCGCCCGGCAGGCGGAATCAGCAGATGCTTTTCCGTAACAACGCTTCCCTGACGCTTGCCGTCCTGCGAGTCGGTGGGCACGCCATCGAACCCGACGACCTGAAGCTGCTGCGGTTTGCTGTCATACATCACCTGCAGGTCCAGAATGGAGTTCGCGGACGCGTTGGCAACCCGCCAGAATTCCTTGCTGCCAGCCTGCATCTTGATGACCGATGGGACGAACTTCGGGTATGTCACCGGTACATAATTGACCGAAAGGTCCCAGAACGGTGCGCCCGTCCCCTGCCGAACCAGCCCAGGCAGTGGCTGATCCCGAACGACGAGCAAGCGCTGCGGCAACCCCGCGACGACCGGCTGGATGTTCTCGATGCCCTCCACAATGATGGCACCGCTCGCGCCGCCCTGCACGGCAACTGATGACATGCCGTGGATATGAGGATGGTACCAATACAATCCCGGCGGCTCGTTGGCGGGGATCTTGATCTTGTACTGAAAGGTCTGCCCCGAATTCACCAGGGTGTGGATAACCTCATCGCTGTGGCAGCGAGGCGAAACGTTCATCCCATGGAAGTGAATATTGGTCGAACTGGTTGTCATCGTGCCGGCGCCACACTTGTTGCTGTCGTTCGATACGATTTCTGCCGGAGCGCCGGGCGCTTTCGGCACCATGTTGGTGAGGGTGATGTTGATGGTGTCGCCGGGATTGGCGTTCAGTGTCGGCGACTCGGTCCCGTCTGCTGTCTGGAAGCAGAACAGCGTGATTCCGTTGTCAGAGACCGCGGTATAATAGTTCAGCGAGACATTCAGCACGCCGTTGCTGCTAAAGAGGTCGGGTGGCGGCAGCACCTCGCTGCCCACCGCAGGACGCGCGCAAGGCGTTGTGGTTTTGGTCCCGGCGAATGTTGGCTGGAGAATTCCCGTCACCAGCAACATCGCAAGTGCGATGATAATGCGAGCCATTTTCAACCCCTTTACGAAAAAACAGCGCCACCCATGACAGGCGGCGCTGCTGCTTAGTTCACAGTAACCGATACCGGTTGCGACGGAATCCCGTTCGCCACCACCACAAGACTGCTTGCACCCGTCTCCATGCCCGACGGGACATCGAAGTTCGTGGACACGGTTGCGTTGCCGGTCGCCACGCCCATGGTGCTGTGGTCGTGCGTCCGCGCGTAGAACACATGTCCGGTGCTGTTGTTGGTGATGCGCACCAGCGGATAATTGGTGTACGTCATCAACTCGTCGCCAAAGCCGTTCGCCTGCGACAGTCCGTTAAATTGCGTGCCGGAAATCTGATAGCTTGAGCCGCGATCGACGCTCGCCGGGGCATCGCTGATCGTCGGCGCCCAGGCCGACTTGGGCTTGCCGGTGGACTGATACACGGCATCGCCACCGAGAAGCACCTCGCCCGTCGGCAATACCATGAAACTGTCGCCACCAGTCGGGGTGGATTGCTTCGTCAGCTTGCTGCCGTCGAATTCGTAAGAGAATCCGCTGTTGCCCTGCACCAGCACGTTTCCATTCGGCAGCAAACTCGCGAAATTGTCGCCTGCATCGTCGCCAGCGGGGAAATCCGGACCGGCTGTCCAGCTGTTCGAATCCGGATGGTAGACTGCCGTGTGCGCCGGTCCGCTCGTCGGCAAAGCACCGGTTGCGAAGACCGTCCCATCCGGCCGCAAAATCGCGGGGCCAGTTTCACCCGGCGGGAAATAGCATTTGTTCTTCTTGCCATAGGGCTGGCAACCGCAGCACGGAGGCTGCTTAAGCGTCTGCGGGGTATCGCCCGCACTGTGCCAGGCGCCTTCGTCCGGGAAATATCGCTCAGTGTGCGGATCGTTTTTCACGTCCACGACCAGCAGGCTGCCGTCCGGCAAGAGGACCGGGCCTTCTTCGGAGTTGAAGTCCTTCTTTCCTTTGGTCGGCAATTGAGTCCATTCCATCGTGGATGGATCGAGCGCCGCCATTTTCTTGTTGACCTTGTCCAGGACGAAAAAACGGCCGTCGGCAAGAACGCCTGATCCCGAGTCGCCAATATAGGGGAACGGCGGCTTCAACTTGGTCCAGCTATCTTTCTGTGGGTCATACACCTCGCCGAACTTTGTCAGCGTGAAATTGCCGAAATTGTATTCGCCGCCCTCCACGATGACGCGCCCGTCGGCAAGAACGGATGCCGAGAATGCGTAGGGCGCATAGTTCGACGGCAAATCGGCCGCGCGAGTCCAGGTGCCGTTCTGGTAGCTGCCCTTGTTGTCAGGCGTAAGAATGTACCAGTGCTGCTCGTTGAACGACTGGCCGAGCACCCGGCCATCGGTCAATTGAAAGGAGATATCCACGCCTTCTGGCGCCTGGTTTTTCAGATTTGTCACGGTGCCGGCCGCAGCTGACCCCGCCATCATGCACAACGCAACGCCGGCGAATGCCAGACCGCGGATTGCCATCCCTCACCCCTATCGAAAAGCGGCGGCACATTATCGAGAGTGAGACGCAAAGGCCAGCCCAATTTTGTTGCGCTGTTCGAGCCTATTCAGGAATTTTCGGGCTGCAGAAGGAAGAGAAGAAGAGAGCGGCCGCTCAAATCATATTGCCCGCCGAAAGCAAAAGAGACCTGCTCCTCATCTTCCGGCAAGTTGGTATCCAGCAGCCTCTGCCAGCCCGCGCCGCCCGCGCATTCCGGCAGAGTGAAGCCGACAAGATCGTGATAGCCGTTTAGCAGCAGCAGCAGGGTGGCGTTCTCGCCGCGTCGGCGGATACCGGTGGCCTGTGCCCGCCCATCCATCAGCATGCCAAAGGATTTCATGTTCTGGTCCTGCCACTCGGCGTCGCTCATTTCTGAGCCGTTGGCATTGATCCAGGTGACATCTTTCACGCCCAACTCTTCATTATATTGACCGGTGAAGAACCGGGTGCGGCGAAGAATGGGATATTTGTGACGCAGCGCCGTCACCTGTTGCGTGAAGCGGGTGAGCGAACGGCCCTTCTCATCGACCTCCCAGTTGAGCCAGCTGATCTCGTCGTCCTGACAGTAGGCATTGTTGTTGCCGCCCTGCGTGCGCGCGAATTCGTCACCGGCCAGCAGCATAGGCGTGCCTTGCGACAGCAGCAGCATCGCCAGAAAATTGCGCATCTGGCGCGCGCGCAGCTGGTTGATCGCCGGATCGTCTGTCGGCCCTTCGGCGCCGCAATTCCACGAACGAGTGTTGGAATTGCCGTCGTTGTTATCCTCGCCGTTCGCTTCGTTGTGCTTCTCGTTGTAGCTGACGAGATCGTTGAGGGTGAAACCGTCATGCGCAGTGACGAAGTTTACCGACGCCCACGGCTTGCGGCCTTCGCGATTGAAAATTTCCGCCGATGCAGAAAGCCGCGCCGCCAATGCACTTGCCGGCGCCTGCTCGCGCCAGAAATCGCGCACCGTGTCGCGGAATTTGTCGTTCCATTCCGCCCATCCCGGCGGGAAGCCTCCCACCTGATAGCCGCCCGGCCCGCAATCCCACGGCTCCGCGATCAGCTTCACGGTGCCGATCATCGGATCCTGGCACACCGCTTTCAGAAACCCACTCTGCTCGTTGAATCCGTCATGCTCGCGCGCCAGAATTGTGCCGAGATCGAAACGGAATCCATCCACCCGCATCTCCTCCACCCAATACCGCAGGCTGTCCATCACCATCTGGATGACGCGGGGGTGGCTGAGGTTGACGGTGTTTCCGGTGCCGGTGTCATTGATGTAATGGCGCGGCTCGTCCGGGACGAGCCGGTAATAGCTCGCGTTGTCGATCCCCTTGAATGAGAGCGTGGGCCCGCGCTCGTTGCCTTCCGCGGTGTGGTTGTAGACCACGTCGAGAATCACCTCGAGCCCTGCTTCGTGGATGCGCGCCACCATTTCCTTGAATTCGCGCAAGCTGTTGGGAACGTCGGCGGCGTACCGCGGATCGGGCGCGAAAAAACCGATCGTGTCGTAGCCCCAATAATTGCGGAGGCCCTTCTCAAGCAGAAAATCCCCGTCGATGAACGTATGGATCGGCAGCAACTCGACGGAGGTGACGCCGAGCGATCTGATGTACTGAACCACGTCCCGTGTGCCGAAGCCCGCATAAGTGCCGCGCAAATTCTCCGGCACTTGCTTATGCAGTTTGGTGAAGCCCTTCACATGCGCTTCGTAGACGATGGTGCGATCCCACGGAATTGAACGGCCTTCCGGTCCGCTGCGCCAGTCGAAATTGGGATCCACCACCACGCAGCGCGGCACGAACGGCGCGCTGTCGCGCTCGTCGAACGTGAGATCGTCGCCGGATTCCATCTGGTATCCGAACACCGCCGGATCCCAGGTGAGCTGCCCCGCATGTGCGCGCGCATACGGATCGAGCACCAGCTTGTTGGGATTGAAGCGATGGCCTGCGGCAGGTTCATACGGCCCATGGACGCGGTAGCCGTAAAAGGTTGCGGGCCCAACCTCTGGCAGATAGCCATGGAAAATCTGGTTGGTGTATTCCGGCAGCTCGACGCGCTCGATCTCGTTCTGCCCGCCGGAATCGAACAGGCACACTTCCACTTTCGTGGCGTTCGCGGAAAACAGCGCGAAATTCGTGCCGTTGCCGTCCCAGCTTGCGCCGAGCGGATACGGCAAGCCTTCCCGAATGCGAGAAATCGTCAAGCGCGGATCCTGCCCCTTCTGTCGCGAAACAACCGCGTGGCGCCGCACTTAAACGAACCCGCCGCCCTCCCGTTCCTTACGATCAATGTAGAGCGCCCACAATCCAATGATTGGAAAGCTTGATTGGTGCGCGCGTCCCCCTCGGACATTCTTGCTGCGGCTTCGCGCAATAAATGTACGCAGCCCCATCTGCTGTCACGGCGAC
>DATAVW010000201.1:0-10070 GCA_036267515.1 Rhizomicrobium sp. | reverse complement strand
CACCTTGTTCGGCAATAACGGGGCGATCACAGACCATTCAAAATCCGTCAGATCGAAGCGAGCCATCTAACCCTCCATCGCTGCAAGGTTGAATCACTGTTCGCCCAAAATGGGAATCCCCTTTATGGGTTTGTGACCTAGTGTGAGCAACTGCACGTAAGCTTAGGAGCGTCCCAAAGCATCATCGGCCAGCATTACGCGTTGCGTACGCTATGCTCATTTTCACAGCCGATCATTGGGCGTGCCTATTGGGTACGGCCACAGCGGTCGTAACCAGACCCCGCGCCACCAGGAAACGGCCGTGCAGTTCTGTCAACAGCAGCTCGCCGTCGGTGCTGATGTCGTCGACGAGCAACTTCGCATCGAACTTTCCGGCCGGATCGATTGTTAGACTAGCGTCCTCATAGCCGAGCCAGCGGCCGGTCAGAGGATACCATGCTTTATAGACCGACTCCTTTGCGCTGAATAACAATCGTCCCCACTGTGTGCCCGGAAAGGAACGCGACAAGGCAGTTAGCATCTTCGGCTCGCCACGGACTGTGATCCGCTCCTCGACGCCGCCGGGCAGCGGTTGGTTTGGCTCGGCGTCGATGCCAAGGCTCGCAAGCACCCTCATCGGCGCGACGGCGGCAGCCCGAAAGCCCATGGTATGAGTAATGCTGCCGACAACCCCGGTGGGCCACTGGGGTTCCCGCCTTGGGCCGGAACGGATCGGAACGGGCGGATACCCAAGCCTGGCGAGAGCCTCCCGGGCGCAACGACGTGAGGTTATAAACTCGCGGCGGCGGCACTCGACCACGCTTACGACCAGATCTTCCTCGCCAGGAAAAGCCGCTTCACCGACCATGTCCTCGAATGCCTCAACCGCCACAACACCGGAGGGCAGCAACTGTTCAATCATCCTGGAAGGACCTTTTTGGGAATCAAAAGTGGTTTGGATCTTTTCATCCACTCCGCGGGGTAACCCAACGAAACCTCCTCAAACCGAACATTGTCGTAGTGAGTTGTGCGCGGGATATGCAAATGGCCATAGATAGCAAGCACCGCACGAAATCGCTTGTGCCAATCGGCAGTTCGGGCGGTCCCGCACCACTGCGCAAACTGGGGAAACCGCAGCGCGTCCGTTGGCTGTCGCACCAATGGCCAATGGCTGACGAGTATAGTCTTTGCGTCTGGGCCGAGAGCAGAGAGTCGCCGCTCACATTCCTTCAGCCGAGCAGCGCACCATGAATCCCGATCCGGAAAGGGATCAGTGTGAAGTATGAATTCGTCGGCACAGACCACGCCTGTACGATATGCGTACGCCAAAGAATCTTCTTTTGTCATTGTACCGGGCGCTAACCAGGAATGGTCGTAGAGTTGGAAGAGCGGTACGATTGTCACGGGACCACCAGGCGCCGGCCACGCTACAAACTCGTCTTCCGGCGTAAGGACATCGTTATTTCGGCACATCTGGACGAGGGCTCGATAGCGGGCCTCACCACGTAACTGAACTGGGTCGCGCTCAATCGTCCATAACTCGTGATTACCAGGCGTCCAGATCACCTTGGCATAACGCTGCCGAAACTGCCGCAGCACATCTTCGATGTCACTAAATGTCTCACTGACGTCGCCAGCGACGATCAACCAGTCGTCGTCGGATTCTGGGCGCAAGTCATCGACAATCTTGCGGTTTTCGAGATACGAACAATGCAGATCGCTGACCGCGAAAAGGGAACCCGGCAAGTCGGCCTCGCTGTTGTGCTAGCTCATCTCTGGATCGCGATCTTATCAGAGCTGGCCTCGAGTTCGACAAATCTAACTAGCAAAGGATAACGCTCTGCGCCTGACAGCCGGCGCTGATCCAGCCAACGGCAACGCTCTTTTCTGAGGGCAAAATGCGATAATTCGTTCACAAGGCCTCCATTTGATCTTTTTGTTTGCACTTGCATGAAACCTTAACGAGGTCCGGTGGAACGAAGTTCTCACTTCCTGCTGCTGTAGCGAACTGACGGCTCTCACGAACGGCAGTTGTTTGCTGCAGCGCCGACAAGGACCTCAACGCGCACCTGTGGTCACGCAAAGATCGTTAGGCTTAGTTGTTCATCATTCATATTAATCGTTTATGCGTGATGTGATTGACGAGCCAAACAGGAGTAGGTACCTGCCGTAACTTGGATTCAAATGGAACTGCATCCGGCGATTATAGTTATCGCAAATGAATACCAACAAAGACGACATCAAACATACGCGTAATTGCATGCAAGTCATCTTTGGCATTGTGCTCGGGCTCGCGGCTGTCGTCACTCTCGTTTGGACCGTTGGATTGGCGTGGCTCCTGCTGCGCATGCTAAATATTATCTAGGCCGACGCCGCTCCTAATCTGAGATTGTTAGCAAACACCAAGGCGCGTTTTGCAACGCCGGTCGGCATGTCAGCATGGTTGGCCACATGGAAGCCGCCGGCGGTCACATTTACCCTTCTGGGTAGTCAAGTGATATTTTATTTAAATTAGCGATCTGGGCGGAAGCCCTCCGAGGACAAACATGGAGGCGGCGTGGTGCACTATGAATAGCCGTGGTGGTCCGACCGATATTCACCACGAACTGTTGCCATTTCTGGCTCGCAATTGAATTAGCCCTGGCCATGCGTAGGGGCTTGCCACCGTCCCTTTTTGGCGTCACCGACGTTGCTATTTGCACTTAACGAAAGTTCTTTGCTAAGTTTGCCAGCGTCGAAGGAAGGTTGGGGACCCTTGGGATACGCGGAAAAAGTCCTGGTCGGGGACGAGCGGGTTATATATCGAACTCATCTCCACTGGATCGTCTTTGCAAATGCCGCCTGGCTGGCCGTTGCATGTCTCGGCATGTACGTGCTTGCTGCATCGGCTGTCGGTAGCGATCCATCGTTCGCCGGCGGTCGAATTATCGTGGGTTCCGTGTATCTCTTCGTTGTGATGATTAATGCAGGTGCCGCCTTCGCCAATCGGATCAGCATAGAAATAGCGGTGACCACGCGGCGGCTTTTAGTCAAGCGTGGCCTGATCCGGCCAAATGCCGCGGAAATCGCTTCCGGTGAGATAGAAGTCATCACGATCGAACAAACCGCCATCGGCCATTTGCTTGGCTACGGTACGGTCGTGGTCGTGGGCACTTCTGCGCGCGCTGGTCCGCTGGAAGATGTAGCCTTACCGCTCGCGCTGCGTGACGCAATTGCTCGGATCCGGCAAACCGCGGTCCGACCGGGCGAGGATGACTCGCTCCGACCAACCGAGCAAGATGCCACCGCCATTGCGGTCGGCGGAGGTGAGACAGAACTTTCGACCGATGAGGCTTCTCAACAAGTCAAACACCGTGGCTATGCGGTCGTGATCGGCGATGGAAGATTTTCAGTTCCAGTCATCGGTTACACGCTTTTTCAAGCACCGCTCCAGCATGTCATCGTTGACCGGAATAAATCCGGCACCGGAATGCATTGCGCCGCCCGTTTGTTGCCGAAGCCTACCAATCCTGGCCATCTGGACGTCGTGGTGGTGTATATCGAAGATCAAGAGGTGGGTTACCTTGCCCCAGATTTCGCTCCCGAGTTCCTTCGTGAGTTAGGTTCCGGTGGCTATATCGGCGCCGCCTGTGAGGCGTTGATCGTGGGCGGCGGCGAGCAGGACAGCGGGAATCCCTCAGCCTATGTGCGGCTAAACGCTCGCTTTCCGTTCCGCCTGCAATCGGCGGCGGAGTGGAGTGCGCTCGTCTCCCAGCGGGGACGGGATGTCGGTGGCGGGGATCAGACGAAAGACGGCAATTAGCCAAGCGACCGATTTGAATTAGAATCGGGAAACACGAGGTTGCCTCCGGTGGAGATGTCGGCCGAAGCACCGTGAGATGGGACAAGGAACCTGCGAATGAAGTGAGCCTCGACACAAAGTCATGGCGCGAGGCCGTCACCCGCCGAAGGTTGAGGCCTACGGACCGCGGCGGCGTACGGATAATCCGTCCAGCTACCGCAGCCGATCTGGCCAAGCGGGCTCAAAGCGAACTGGATGGGCGCCGGACCATATCCGTGACTTCAGTCGCCCCCTCCCTTATGTCCGATCGCCAGCCAGTAGGTAAGTTACGTTCGTTCGGCGGAGAGCAGTTGTTTCCACAGTTATCGATGCTACGATTGCACACTCGTTTTTGTTCGACTCGCCGGCAGTTTACGCGGCCGATGGGGCAGACAGCTGCGATGAGCGGAACACTGAGGTTCCGGGAACGCCATGCGAGCTAAATCGCTCGGCATGGCGACCGCAGCCAAGTATCAAGGGGATCAAGGTGGTGGATATTATAATCAAGCAACTTTCAAACGTGGCAGTCTTTGCCTCCTTACTGTTGGTTTGCTGTAGCGCACATGCGCAGCAGACTAACAATGCTGCTCCATGCGGGTCATTTCACAAATTGCCAACCGGCAAGTGGAAGGCCCTACGTCCAGTCAAAATTGAAAACGGCGACGCCAGCGCCATGGTAAGTCCCGGCACAACAATTGGACCGGGGACGCGTTTCGCTGGCGCCGACGTCTATGCGGCTCTTCAGCAGAACTGCCATTAGATCTGAAAACTAATGTGCCGTCCGCGACCGGCACGGCAGAACATAATGAGATTTTGTCGGACTGGCCAACTCGATTCGCGACGTGGACTTCGTTGGTACTAAGTGGAATTTTTGGATACTGGCCCGCACTATCTTTCGTGCAGCACGTCGTGTTTATATTTCATCAGCGGTGACAACAGATAGCTGATGACGCTGCGTGAACCGGTCTTTATTTCCACTGTGACCGCCATGCCGGGTGAAAGTTTGGCAAGTCCGCCGTCCACCTGCATTTGCGTCCGATCGAGCGAGACGCGCGCCGCGTAGCTGAGTTCCTGGCCGGCGGGTTCGCTGCTGGTGCTTTCCGCGCCCAGCGCTTTATCCTTGCCATTGTTCGAAGGCACGTCGTGAACGATCGCGTCCTGCGACAGACTTGAAACTTTGCCATGCAGTAGGCCATATCGCGTGAAATTGAATGCATCGACCTTGATTTGCGCGTCCTGACCGACGTGCACAAAGCCGATATCACGATTCGGAATCATCGCTTGAACTTCAAGCACCGCGTCGGACGGCACTACGACGGCCAATTGTTGCGCCGGGGTCACCACGCCACCCACCGTGTGAATCGAGAGCTGCTGGACAACGCCGTCGACAGGCGCGGTCAAGCGCTGGAGCTTGGTTCGTTCCTCGGCCTTGGCCAGATCGCCGCTGAGGCCAGAAGCTTTGCGTTCTGCCTCTGCGAGTTCACCGAACAGCCTGTCGCGAAATTCGGCGGCCTCCTGGTCGCGCGTCTCGACGATGGCCGCTTGTGCGGCGTTTGCCTCATCAAGACGAC
Source organism: Rhizomicrobium sp. (assembly GCA_036267515.1). GTDB lineage: Bacteria > Pseudomonadota > Alphaproteobacteria > Micropepsales > Micropepsaceae > Rhizomicrobium. The sequence goes on along the minus strand of DATAVW010000201.1, from coordinate 4,700 downwards.
TTTTCTCAACCCCAAGTTCCTTTTGGTTTTCGGTCAGGGTCTGCGCCACCTCGAGGTAGGTGAGTTTCGAACCCAGCCCTTTGTCAGCCAGAGTTTTCAAAATGTCGTATCGCTGTTGAATTAGCGGTTCAGTCGCCTCAAGTTTACTGATCGTAGCCGCGACGGTATCGCTTTCGGCCTGCTTCTCCACACGCTGCCGATCAAGAGCGGCAAGCTTGGCTCGATATTCTTCGGTCTCCTTGGCGAGAAACTCGCGCTGCATAGCAATCAGATCTGCGCTGGCGCCCGCAGGCGGGTGGAACATCGCTTGCGGGTCGACATTGTCGCTTAGCGCCGCGCGTAGCCTGGCGACGTCCAGTTGGGCGGCGATGAAATCGGTTCGGATATGCTCCTCCTCCGCTTCAGTCATCGTCGGATCGAGTTCGATCAGAACATCACCGGCTTTGACGCTTTGCCCGTCGCTCACGTCGATGGCGCGAACGACTCCGGTCTCGAAAGGCTGTATCAGCTTGATCCGCCCGCTTGGGACAATCTGTCCCGGAGCGGACGCAACAATATCGACATGTCCGAAGGTGGCCCAAATCAAGACCAGACAAAACAGTGCAAGGATGGTCGCGCCGATGGCGCGGCCAATCGGCGAAGGCGGAGTCTCGACGATCTCTAGCGCCGCAGGCAGAAAGGCGAGTTCGTCTTTTTCGCGCCGCGCCGACGTGATCGGGAAAGAAATGATATTTCTTGTAGCGGCAACCGCCGCTTTAGCGGACTTCATGGATGCCACTCTGCAATCGGTGGAGCATCGCGTAACGGCCGCCTTTTCCAACCAACTCGTCGTGGGTGCCGTCCTCGGTCAGACGACCATGGTCGAGCGTCAGGATACGGTCGGCAAAGCGCACGGTTGATAAGCGATGGGCAACGATAAAGACCGTGCGGCCTACCGCAATTTGTCCCATGTTCTGCTGAATGATGCGCTCGCTTTCGTAATCGAGCGCGCTTGTCGCCTCGTCGAAGATCAGAACCCGCGGCTCAGTGAGAAGTGCGCGCGCGATTGCAATGCGCTGGCGCTGACCGCCGGACAAGCTGCTGCCGCGCTCGCCCACCACCGTATCGTAGCCCTCCGGCAGTTCGAGGATGAAGTCGTGAGCGCCAGCGAGTGTAGCCGCAGCGATGACACGATTGATCGGCATCCCGGGCTCGGCGAGCGCGATGTTGTCGCGAACCGTGCAATTGAACAGAATGTTCTCCTGCAACACGATGCCCATCTGTCGGCGCAGCCAAGCGCTGTCCACCATCGAGAGATCGGCCCCATCGACCATGACACGACCGCTTTCGGGGACATACAGACGTTGAATGAGCTTGGCGAGCGTGCTTTTTCCCGACCCGGACGGCCCGACAATACCAATCACCTGACCTGCCGGCACGCTGAAGCTGACGTCGTGCAGAACCTCTGGGCCGTCGATCCGATAACGGAACGTAACATTCTCGAACGCAACATCACCGCGGAGCGCTGGCAGTGCGCTGCGGTTGGGGCTGAAGGTCGGCTCGGCTGGGGTGTTGAGGATATCGCCGAGCCGCGCCACCGAAAGTCGGGCTTGATGAAAATCCTGCCACATCTGCGCGAGGCGTAGCACCGGGCCGCTGACCCTCCCGGCGAGGATGTTAAATGCGACTAATTCGCCGATTGTCAGCGACCCATCGATCACCTGCTTGGCTCCGAAATAAAGCACCGCGGCAGTGACCAGTTTGCTGATGAGCTGGACAGTCTGACTTGCGGTATTGTTGAGCGTGGTGACACGAAAGCTTGCGGCAACATAACCGGCGAGTTGCTGCTCCCATCGGCGCTGCATCTGCGGCTCTACCGCCATAGCCTTGAGTGTCTCGACCCCTGTGACGCTTTCGACGAGGAAAGCTTGGTTTTCCGCACCGCGAGCGAACTTCTCATCGAGCCGCTCACGAAACAGCGGCGTCGCGATCGCCGAGATGCCAATGTAGAACGGAAAGGCGCCAACGACGATTGCGCTCAGCAGTGGCGAATAAAGAAACATCACCGCCAAAAAAACAAAGGTGAAGAACAGGTCGATTACCAGCGTAAGCGCGGAGCTGGTAAGAAAATTGCGGATGTTCTCCAGTTCCCGTACCCGCGCCACTGAGTCCCCGACCCTCCGGGCTTGAAAGTAGGAGATCGGCAATGCGAGGAGATGACGGAATAGCCGGGCACCGAGTTCAACGTCGATGCGATTCGTCGTATGCGAGAACAAGTATGTGCGCAGAACGCCAATAACCGTTTCGAAAACTGAAATTGCGACCAGTCCAATAACGAGCACGTCAAGAGTACTCAACGTGCGACTGACCAACACCTTGTCGATGATGACCTGGAATAGGAGCGGCGAAACAAGCGCAAATATTTGCAGAAAAAATGAAGCGATAAGAACTTCACCGAGCAAACGCCGGTACTTGTGGATGGCGCCGACAAACCAGCCAATACCAAAGCGGCGGGTCAGCTCAACAAGGCCCGCGCGGCGCGCCATGAGAATGAGGCGGCCATCCCAGACCGACTCGAATTCAACGCGCGACATCAGGATGGGTCGCGGCAATAGCGGATTCTGAACGAGCACCTGATCCTCGCCAGCCTTGCCGACAAGAAGAAAGCAGCCATCGCGCAACACCGCGATGCCGGGTAGTGGCGTCTTCGTCAGGCGGGTCCAATTTGATTTGTAGCTTTGCGCCTTGAGCCCAAGCTCTTTCGCGCAGCGCAGCATCTCGGACACGCCGATATCGACGCCGAAACGATGGCGGATTTGCTCGGGATCGGCGCCAATGCCATGGAAGCGCAGCAACAGCACGAGCGCGCCGAGCCCGGACTCTGCCGGATTCGGTGTATCAGACGCTACGAACACCCATTACCCCCTGCTTACGCCCACAAATTCGTATGTCGATCGTGAGTCGTTAACTACGGTTACACATCCCAACGGCTTCAACATTATGCATGGTGAGGATTGGTTAGTAGCGTCTGACTTGCCGACGGTGTCGCATCGGCCAAAATCATTGTGCCACCGTGACTGTCCCCTGCCATGACGAAGCTCGACGCCATATAGCTTCCCAGGAGTGCGATATTGGCGCCCTGGGTGCCATTTGTGACCGATAATGTACCACCGATGTTGTTGCTATTCGGTGAATAGCCGAGGGTTGTCTGTGCGCCGAAAGCTATCCCTGGCAAATCGATTGTGTTCTGCGAATTAAATCCCGAAACTTTTCCAGTGAATGTTGCCGGTTGATCGAGCGACAGAGTTCCGGTGGTCTTGGAGAAGGTGATGTTGCCTCTATCGGGTGTGTCGACCTCCAGAACCGTGTTGTTGCCGATGGTTTCCGACGCATTACCGCGGCGTTGGTTGACGACAGTCGGATCGGTGAGGAGCGTGCCGCCGTCGCCGTCACTCGCAACACGGAAATTCGCCAGTGTGTAGCTGCCTTCCAGATCGAGGTGGACGGTCTGGGTGCCTTGCGTAATTGTGAGCACACCGCCGGCGTTTCGTCGGCTGTCGGATTGATAGCTCATCGTCACCCCGGCCGCGAAATCGATATCGGCGAGATCGATGGATTGGGTGGTTCCGAATCCGGATATCTCGCCCGTGTAGTTCGTCGCCTGATCGAGCACGAGCTGACCAGTTGACCGTGTTTGGAAAGCAACGCTTTCGCCGCTCGCCTGTGCGATCACCATCTTGCCGGCACCACTGATCTCGGTGGTGCCGCCGGCGAGCGTGCCATCGACAGCTAAGATGCCGCCGTTCACCAAAAGCGTACCGAAATTGTTGACGGTCCCTTCGAGCGTCAATGTTGAATTGCCGTTGATTTCGACGGTCGACCCCGAACTGATATCTCCGCCATCGAGCTCGTCCGAGGTGCCGGCGACCGTCTCGATTAAGGCGTTGCGGCTGGAGGTTTGCAGCGTGCCGCCGGAAATCGTGGCGTTGTCGAGGTCGACCTGGGCGCCGGAACCCGACGCCAGGACCATTCCGGTTGTGGTGTTCGTTATAGTGCTTTCAAGGACAACCTTGGCGTTGGTGCCGAGCGCTTCAATGATTTTCGAGTTGTCGACATTGCTGTCGATATCGAGTCCCCCGCTCGAGGTCGCCTCCAGCATGCCGGCATTGGTGATCGTATTGCTGCCGGTGTTGAGGACCAATGCTGTGCGGTCGTTGGCGTCAATCGTTCCCTGATTGATCAGCGCGAGATCGCTGTCACCGATCGTGCCGGCGCCCGAAATCGTATTGTTAGCATTCGTGAGCGTCGCCGCTGCTCCGTTGCTGCCGATCGTGTTGCCGGCATTGTTTGACAAAGTGACCTTGCCGGAGCCGGTCAGTGTGGCAGGGCCGACAATAGCCAACTCCGCGCCATTGCCCGATGCGTTCAGGCCGATTGTGCCTGAATTGTAAATCGTGCCAGTGATGTCGACCATCATGCTGTTTGCAATGGACAGGCTTCCAGCTTGGACGCCGGTAAGCTCCGTGACCTCACCGATGCTAGGATTAACAGCATTTGAAGCCGCACTCGTATTCCCTGCCGCGTCGGTTGCCGTTGCGGTCAGGACCTGGGCGCCGTTCGCCAGCGCGCCGGTGGTGTAGCTCCACGCCCCGCTGCCATTGGCGGTCGCGGTGCCGAGCTCAGTTTTGCCGTCGTACAGCGTCACCGTGCTGTTGGCCTCC
>DATAVW010000200.1:0-5593 GCA_036267515.1 Rhizomicrobium sp. | reverse complement strand
TCGTTTTGCGCCCCGTGAGAACGTTGCGCGTGCCGGCGGCAACGCCATCGATGCGCACCGTCACCCGCGCCAAGCCCTGGTTTGGCGCACCGAAATCATCGACCTGTAATGTGATGTCTGCCGGTTGCCCGACAATCGCGAACCGCGAGGCGTTGAGGACGGAAAGCTTGCGGTCGCGCTCGCCGTGTTGTCCCGCAATGAGCACCTGAAGCGGCGCGCTGATGGCGGCTTTCCCGTTCTGCGGCGCGTCATGCACTTGACCGTCGGTCACCGCGATAGCCCCGGCAATACGGTCGCGCGGCGCCGATGCCAGCACGCCCTGAATCGCGGCGAACAGCTGCGTGCCGGTGTCTTCGCCGGGGCGCGTGGTCACTTCCGCCCGCCGCACTTCCAGGGTCTTGTCGGCTGCGAGCTGCTTGCGAAGTTGCTCCACCGCAGCATCCGCCTCCGCACGCCGGCCGCGGATGTCCATGCTCTGCGAGTGATCGACGATCAGCGCGACAACATCCGGCAATCCCTGCCGACTTTCCTTCACCGCCAGCGGATTGGCGAGCGCCAGGAGCACGATGGCGAGCGCCAGTCCACGTGCCCATGTCCCCGGAGCGCGCAGCAGGAAGGCCAGTGCTGTCAGCACAACGACTGCGGCAAGCAGAATCCACAGCAGAGCCAAGGAAACATGTGGGGCGAAATCGAGCGTGTAGTGCAATCTAGCGCCCCATGCGTTCGAGCAGCGCGGGCGCGTGCACCTGATCGGTCTTGTAGTTGCCGGTGAGCGCATACATCACGACATTGATGCCGAAGCGCACGGCCATTTCGCGCTGCTGATCGCCGCCGGAAACATCCGCCACCGGCTGGCCGGAGGCGTCCACCGCCCATGCGGAAGCCCAGTCATTGCCGCCGATGATCACCGGCGAAACGCTGTCGCCGCCACGCGCCGGCGCGGGTCCTGCGCTTGGATCTGGCGCCGGCAGCGCCTCGACCCAAACCTTGCCGCTGTCCCAGCGACCCGGAAAGTCCTGCAACAGATAAAACGATTTGCGCAGCACGTGATCCTGGGGCACGGGCTGCAGCGGCGGTAGATCGAGCTTGCCAATCAACCGGCGGAGCGTTTGTTGTCCCGGTGAACTTGCGCCGCCGCCAGAGCCGCCATCACGCGTGTCAAACAGAATTGTGCCGCCGTTGCGCATGTAGTCGGCAACTTTGGCGAGGGCTTGCGGCGAAAGACTGTGCTCGCGCGCATCCATCGGCCAGTAGAGCAGCGGGAAGAAAGCGAGATTGTTCTTCTCCAAATCGACGCCGATCGGCTCCTTGGGATCGTAGGAGGTCCGCGCTTTCAGATAGAGCCCGAGGCCGGTCAGTCCGGCTTTGCTCATTTCGTCGACATCCGGCACGCCGGTGATGACATAGGCGAGCCGCGTGTCCAGCGCCGCCTGCATGTCGAACGATTGGTCGGCAGCGTCGGCGCGCGGCGCAGGCAGAAATGACAAGATCAGAAACGCTGCCGTTCCGGCGGGAACCCAGCGCCGCGCATTGGCGAGATAGCCGCGCATCCACAGAGAGAGAAGTATATCGGCCATCAACAACAGCAGCGCCAGCGCGAGCAGCGGCGCCTGCAACGCTTTGGCAGCAGTGCCGCTGTAGGATCGCGCCCTCACGCCCGCATCGCTGAGCGGCGTAAGCACGGTATCGGCATTGACGGTATTGAACGCGATCTCACTGCCGGCAGCGCCGTAAAAACCGGGCGGGTGCGCGGCGGACGGCTTCATCCGCCGTATCTGTGCCCCATGTATCGGCAGCGCATCCGCCGGTGCCTTCTGGAGACGGCCGAAACCATCGAGCGTGCTCACTGGCGGGAACACGGCGTTCGCATCCGCACCGAGTTCGCTGGGGCGGCCGCCACCCGCGAGATCGAGCAGCCGCCGAAGCATGTCCACATACAGTCCCGACAGCGGCAGTGAAGACCATGAGGGATTCGCCGTTACATGGAACAGCACGATCCACCCCTTGCCGCGCTGCGCAGCAGTGACCAGGGGTGTTCCATCGGTGAGTCGCGCCCACGTCCGGTCACCGAGTTCGACGGACGGCTCGGCAAGCACTTGCCGCGACACCGTCACTTCGCGCGGAATGGTGAGACCGCGGAACGGGCTTGTGTCAGGGAAAGGCGCGAGATGCTGCGGCGTTGCCCAGGCGAGCGCGCCTCCCAGATAACGGCCGCCGGTGCGCAACCGCACGGGAACGAGATCGTCTGCGCCTTCCGTCATGCGGCCGCCTGCGAAACGCACGAGCACGCCACCGTCCCCCACGAATTTCGCAACCCGGCCGTGGTCGGCGCCCGCGATCTTGCCGATATCGGCCAGCACCAGAACGGAGACGTTGCGGCTCGTCGCCTCTTCGATGGTGCCCTTGTGCACTTCTGCGTAGGGGGACAGCGCGCGCTCGAGATAATACACGTCCGACAAGAGCGGCTGCTCATTTTCCAGATTGCTGGCGGACACGAGCCCTACGGAACGGCGCTTGGCGCCCACATCCAGCAGCCGCACGGCACCGGCGGAATCCTCATTGGCGATGGCGATACGCTGGGTCTCGTTGCGAACCTCCAGCGGCAGCCGGAGCTTCGCTATCGTCGTGCTGGCGCCGCGCGCAAAACGAAACGGGCCCGTGGCCAGCGTTTCGCCGCGATCGCCCAAGGCAACGACATCACCCTGCCGCTCGCCCGCGCCGCCCGCGCGAATCACCGTCACCTTAAAGCCATCCGCCTGGTTGGATTGGGACTTCAGCGCCAACGGCACCTTGCCAACCGGATCGGCAAAGATCGTGAGATGCCCGATATTCGAGAGCGCTTGCGCCGCTTTGCCTGCATCGCCGTAATCGAGACCATCGCTCAGCCAGAGAATCTGCGGCGTCCCGTTGAAACGTGCCTTGCCGAGCGCGGCGACTGCGCGGCTGCGCTCCGGCAACCAGGGCTCCGGCGCAACATCTCGAGCGGTCCGCATCGCCTTTGCCGCGTCGAGCAGAGTTATCGTCGGCGCATTTGCAGCTGCGGTTGGGACGATTGCGACCGGCCGGCCGGCGCGGGCAGCGCTGATCAGCGCATCGGACATCGCCGCCTCGCGATCACTCCATGCATGGGCGGCCGTCCAGCCATTGTCCACGAATAGAATGAGAGGACCGGAGCCGCGCCGTGCCGGAGCCGCGCCAAAGATCGGATCGGCCAAGGCAACAATAATGATCGCCGCCACGACAATTCTCAGCAACAGCAGCCACCTGGGCATTCGCGCCGGCATTTCTTCTGTGGCCGTCAGTCCGCGCAGCAAGCGAATTGGAGGAAAGGGCACCCTTTGCGGCGCGGGTGGGGTGACGCGCAAAAGCCACCAGATCGCAGGGAGAACAATAAGCCCGGCGAGAATCCAGGGCGCGGCGAAACTCAATCCGGCAAACATCAGGCGCTGCGCCGTGCGACGTCGCCGCCAATCGCGGCATAGAGTGCGATCAACGCCAGTTCGGGATTTTTGTCGGTGCGGTGCGCAAGACACATCCAGCCGAAACGCCGCGCGAGCGACGCGATCGCTTCAGCATGTGCTGCGAAGCGCGCGCGGTAGGCGCCCCGCACGGATTCTGCGCGTCCAAACAACGCGTGATCGGCGCCCTTCAGCGCTTCGAAACGCGTCCGCCCTTCGAAGGGGAAATTCTCTTCTGCAGGATCGACGATATGAACGAGCTGACCGGTGACTTCTGCGCCCGCCAAACGGCGCATCGTCAATTCGATTTCGGACAAAGGCGCGAGGAAATCGCTCAACCACACAAACTGCGCTTTCCGCGAAATCTGTCCCTCCGGAGGTAATGCACGCTCATCGGAAGGCACATCGATCAGGTCGTGTGCAATCCGGCGCAAACTGTTGCGCCCGGAGACGGGTGCGTGCCCGCCGCCCAACAGCGCCACGCGTTCGCCGCCGCGCACCAGCAGCGATGCCAGGGCCAGGGCCAGCACAGTCGCGCGATCCATCTTCGTTGCGCTGGAAAATTGCGACTTGAATCGCATCGTCGGTGAGCCATCGCGCCAGAACCACACCGATTGCGCCGCTTCCCATTCGCGTTCACGCACAAACAGGTGTTGCGACTTGGCCGATTGCCTCCAATCCACGGCAGTGGCCGGATCTTCAGACGCATAGCGGCGGAATTGCCAAAAGCTTTCGCCCATCCCGGCTTTGCGCCGCCCGTGTACGCCGATACTAACGGACGCTGCCAGACGCTCCGATTCCACAAGCAGCGGCGGAAGCGCCGCTGCAAGCCGCTCCGCCTGCTCCTGAATACCGGACGATCGTTTTGTGTGGCGCGCGTCCAAGGTGGACGAAGACCTCAAAGATATGTCCGGCACAGCCGGTCGATGACGTTGCCGACGGTTGCGCCGTCCGCGCGCACCGCGAAATTCAGCGCCATGCGATGCTGCAATATTGGGCGGGCAAGCGCTTCGACATCGTCCGTAGACGGAGCGAACCGGCCTTCGAGCAGCGCCTTTGCGCGAATAGCCAGCATAAAAGCCTGACTCGCCCGCGGCCCAGGCCCCCAGGAGATCATGTCGCGCAGTTCTTTGGCCCCCCCTTCATCGGGCCGTGCCGCGCGCACGAGCCGCAGGACCGAATTCACGACCTTCTCACCCACCGGAAGGCGCCGCACCAAATGCTGCGCTTCGACAAGATCATCCGGTGTGCAGATCGGTCGCGGGGGCGTTTCCTCTCCGAACGTTGTGGCGATTATCATGCGCCGCTCGGCATCTTCATCGGGATAGTTGACATCGATCTGCAGAAGAAAGCGGTCCAGCTGCGCTTCGGGCAGCGGATAGGTTCCTTCATGCTCCAGCGGGTTCTGCGTAGCCAGCACGTGGAATGGAGAGGGCAGATCATGGCGCTGACCAGCGATCGTCACATAACGTTCTTGCATGGCTTGCAGCAGAGCCGATTGCGTCCGCGGGCTGGCACGATTGATTTCATCCGCCATCAGCAATTGCGTGAACACCGGCCCCCGAATGAATCGGAAGGAGCGGCGGCCGCCTTCGGCCTCCTCCAGCACTTCCGAGCCAACGATATCGGCCGGCATGAGATCCGGGGTGAATTGGATGCGCTTCCAGTCCATGCCGAGCACAATGCCAAGCGTTTCGACGAGGCGGGTTTTCGCGAGGCCCGGCACACCGATCAGCAGTCCATGTCCGCCGGCCAGCAGCGTGATCAGTGTCTGGTCGATCACTTCGCGCTGGCCCAGAACAACGCGGCTAATCGCTTCGCGAACACGTCCAAATCCCTCCGCGATCCGCCGCGCTCGCGCTACGGCCTCTTCCTCGTCCCGGCGATCGATAGTTTCTGCTTCCGACATCAACTCGTCCATATGTGCGCGGCGAATGCGATCCTTCGTTGCCGACGCGAGGGCAGCCGCCTATCTTGCAAGAGCATGCGACGCATTGCCTTCATGGCATTCCGGCGGGTGGCGGCGCAACCGCAAAGGACTTCTGCGACGGACATAGGCGCCGCACAACGCCGTGAGGGCAGATTACGTGGCGGTCATGCCTGAACATCAGCTGGGATTGGCAAGCCTGCAGCGC
>DATAVW010000199.1:0-3192 GCA_036267515.1 Rhizomicrobium sp. | reverse complement strand
CGACAGCCGCTCTTGCGATTTCAAGGATGGGCGCTGCAATCGAATTTATCCTCAATGACTTACCAACTTTGCGTCTCTACTATCTTATCCAGACTGCCAATCCAGACCCCGTCGCATCGCATACGGGAACGACGAATGCGTCAACTACTTCGTTATGGTGTCTTTGTAGATCGTGCCACCCGTCATGATGACGAGAAAGTTGTTGTCTGGGTCTGCGATAAGATCGATATTTTCCACCGGATTGCCGTCGACTAACAGCAGATCGGCAATTGCGCCTTCCTCGACCACGCCAAGTCTGCCGGGATAGGGATTGATAAACCCGGAAAGTGCCATCAACTCGCCGTTGTCGGCAGTTGCCATCTTCAACGTTTCGGCGGGCGTGTACCAGCGCACCAACTTGGCTAATATCGCTCCCTGCCGTGTGGTCAACCGCGCGTCGAACAGAATGTCCGTACCACAGGCTGTTTTGGCATTGTACTTCCTGGCGAGCTTGTAGGCGTTGTCGGTCCCGGCAAAGACCTCTAGCGCCTTCTTCTGCGACACTGGGTTCACCAGTGGGGGCGCATCTTCGTCATCCAGGAGCGGCTGCAGGCTCCACCAGATGCCGTTGTCCGCCAGCAGCTTGGCGGTCGGCTCGTTGCTAGCCGGAGCGGGGAACGACTCCAGGCCTGGCGCTTCCAAATCCGCGTCGCCTTGCGCCAAGCTTGCCTGGCAGGCTGCGGCCAGCAGCACTGCCGCCAAAATAAGCGGTACCGAATTTCGCGCGAGCTTCAACATCGGGATCATCATCACGCCGATCTCCATCAAAACAGAGCATTGAGCGTTCTGAACGGCCGGTCTTCAAGTCGTGCCGCACCTGGGCCGTCGCACCGCCACTCGCAGCTATCCTCGACAGCTATACTGCATCCGGCTGCGAGACATCGTCGTGCACCACCTCACTTCAACGGAGGCTTTGCTATCCTAGCTGGATGATGCTCAGTGGCGCAAAGACAAATCGCCGTGCCGGTCCCATCGATACGATCCTCAACTTGCCGGTTCACATTAAGAAGGTGTTCGTGACGAACACGCCTTGCCTGCGGGAACTTGAGCGTTCTATAGTGTACGGATGTAGAGAGGGGCGGACGGACTAATGCAGCTGACGCCAAGAGAATTCGACAAGCTTCTCATCTACATGATGGCTGACGTTGCGCAGAAGCGGAAAGCCAAAGGCATCAAGCTCAATTATCCGGAAGCGGTTGCGATCATTTCCGCGGTCGCGCTCGACGGCGCACGGGCGGGAAAGACGATCGAAGAAGTGTCACAGGAGGCAAGCACCGCGCTGACCAAGACTGACGTCATGGACGGTGTCGCCGATTTGATTCCTATGGTGCAGGTCGAGGCTGTATTTACCGACGGCAGCCGGCTTGTGACCGTACACACGCCGATACAATAGCGCGATCCAATCGGGAGGTCGTCATGGCAGGAGCCAATGCGGGTCCTACCGTCGCCGCCAATGTCGATCCTGCGACCGCCGACGTGGCCGTGGGCGGCTACGTGTGCGTTCCGGGTTCGATCACCTTTGATGCCGATCGGCCGGTAACGACGCTGAAAGTTCGCAATACGGGCGACCGGCCTATTCAAGTGGGATCGCACTTCCATTTTTTTGAGGCGAATCGCGCATTGGAATTTGATCGCGCTGCGGCGTTCGGATTGCACCTCAACATCCCGTCATCCACTGCGACTCGATTCGAGCCTGGTGACGAACGCGAGGTCCAATTGGTCCCTTATGGCGGCAAGCGCGCCCTCTATGGATTCAACAATCTCGTCGATGGTCCCACCGCCGATAAGGATGCAGCAACAGTTAAGGCGAAGGCGGTGGCGCTGGCGGCGAAGCGAGGCTTCCGCTCGTCGGGTCAGGCGTGAGTTGAGCCGGAGCCTCCGTTAGGCTCCTTGGAGATTTCGGATGGCTACCATCTCCCGCCAGGAATATGTCGGCCTGTTTGGGCCCACGACCGGTGATCGCATTCGTTTGGGCGATACCGGGCTATTTGTCGAAATCGAGCGCGATTTACGCGGTGGTTACGGCGACGAAATCGTGTTCGGCGGCGGCAAGAGCATGCGCGAAGGCATGGGCATGGACAACCGGATCACCCGTGCTGATGGCGCCCCCGATCTCGTGATCACCAATGTGACGATCGTCGACGCGATCCAGGGGGTGGTGAAAGCCGACGTCGGTATCAAAGACGGTCGCATTTGCGCCATCGGCAAGTCGGGCAATCCAAACACAATGGATCGCATTACGCCGGGCCTGGAAGTTGGTCTGGCGACTGACGCGATCTCAGGATCGCACCTGATCCTGACGGCGGCGGGCGTTGACACCCACATCCATTTCATTTCTCCGCAGCAAGCGGAAGCCGCACTCTCCAACGGCACGACGACCTTGATCGGTGGCGGAACGGGGCCGTCGGACGGCTCCAACGCGACCACGGTTACTCCAGGCCCGGCCAACATCACCATGATGCTGCGCGCGTTCGAAGGCTGGCCGGTCAACGTCGGCATTCTGGGGAAAGGGCACGGCCACGGGAAAGCGGCTCTGATGGAGCAAATCGAAGCCGGCGCGGTCGGCCTAAAGTGCCACGAGGACTGGGGCACGACGCCGGCTGTACTTCGCAGCGCGCTCACGGTCGCCGACGAGACGGATACCCAGGTCTGCATTCACACCGATACGCTCAACGAATCCGGCTTCGTCGACGACACGATCGAGGCATTTGAGGGTCGTGCGGTGCACTCGTTTCACACGGAAGGCTCCGGCGGCGGGCACGCGCCGGATATCATCAAGATTGCCGGCCTGCCCAATGTTCTGCCCGCGTCAACCAATCCAACGCTGCCGTATGGGATCAATTCACAGGCGGAACTCTATGACATGATCATGGTGTGCCACCACCTTAGCCCTGACATACCGTCGGACGTGGCATTCACCGAGAGCCGGATTCGCGCCGAGACCATCGCGGCTGAGAATGTCCTTCAGGATCTCGGCGTGATCTCGATGTTCTCGAGCGACTCTCAGGCAATGGGGCGGGTCGGAGAGTGCTGGCTGCGCTGCATCCAAACCGCCGACGCGATGAAAACCGGGCGCGGTAAGCTGCCGGAAGACGCGCCGGGTAACGATAATTTCCGTGTGCTGCGCTATGTCGCAAAGATCACGATCAATCC
>DATAVW010000198.1:0-34233 GCA_036267515.1 Rhizomicrobium sp. | reverse complement strand
GAGGTACTAAGGCGTGATGAACGCGGTCGCTATGGCGCTGTTGGGGCCTGAGTATGCTCGTGGCCGGCGAGAGCCCGCGCCCAGGTTTGAAGCGCATTGGCGTGATTAATCTGCCGGGCCCCACCGGCGGTGGTCACTCTCTCCGGGCGCACCAATTTTCGCTCGATCAATCACTTGGCGCTCCAATCGTCACCCGGGGTTCGGGTGCATCTGCGGACTTTCCCGTAAGATTCGGGCTGCAAAAAGGGGCTCCGAATGACCCAACCGATCGCCCGTGATCCCATCTACCGCCGACGAGTGTTCGACGCTGAAATCATCGAGGTGTGCGTTTGATGGTACATCACTTACCGGCTGAGCTATCGCGACCTGGTTGGAATGATGGCGGAGCGCGGAGTCATGGTAGCCCACAGCACCATCTTGCGATGGGTCACCCTATATAGGTGCCGGAATATGAGAAACGCTGGAACCGATTCTCTCGACCCGTCGGAATTTCCTGGCGCACCGACGAGACGTACGTTTCCATTCGTGGCAAATGGCATTACCTGTATCGAGCGGTCGACAAGCAGGGGAAGACGGTCGACTTTCTCCTGCGCCGTGACCGCGACATTGCGGCGGCACAAGCGTTCTTTCGCAAGGCGCTCGCCACGAATCGCATCGTTGGCCGCGCAAGGTGACGCTGGATGGCCATGTGCCGAGTCATCTAGCCCTACGATTGCTTCGAGGGGAAGATCCGAAGTGGCGAAACGTCGAAGTAAGGACCTGCAAGTACCTCAACAATATTGTTGAGCAGGACCATTGCGCGATCAAACGGCGCTGTGCCTCGATGGCCGGCTTCAGTCGTTCGTCAACGCGGCTATTACCATTGCCGGAATCGAGCTGGCGCATCGCATTCATAAACGGCAGTTCTCATTTGGCATCGGCTGACCGCGCCGCGAGTGGTCGTTGAAGGTGCTATGGGATCGGGCGCTCGCATAACGTTCTTGATCGCAGGGACGTGATTCCGATCGTATTGCGTAACCGCACTTGCACCGGAACCCCATTACGATAGCGGCAGTGCACCATCAAAGAAATCAAGCCATTGCAACATTACAGCGGTGGCAAGCGTCGTGTGATCGGCTGCGATTTGACGATACAGGTGACGGTTTGCGCGTGCTCGTGGAACTGTTCAAGGACTGCGTCGATGTCTTGTAATGATTTGAGGCACACCCGCGCGAAAAAGCAGTCCTCACCCGTCACCTTATCGCATTCAATGATCGCCGAATTGGCAATGATCAACCTTTCGACCATCCGCAGTTTGCCCGGCTGCGGATTGATGCGAACCATCGCCACAACACCGTAGCCCAAGCGCTGCAGGTCGACAGAGATGGTGTATCCCTTGATCTGCCCTCGCTCTTCGAGTCGTTTCAAACGATCCGACGTACTGGGGGCCGCCAATCCCACCTTGCCGGCCAGGACCTTCAGCGACGTGCGCGAGTTGGCGGCGAGACTGCGAAGGATTTGCTTGTCGACTTTATCCATGCAACTAAGCCTCAACGATTAGGCAAACAAGTCCAATCTCCTCAACATCAGAGGCGCATTCACCCTCTTGCCTTTAATCTCACGCTCTTTCGCGTAACGAGAATCCGAATAATAGGTGCTGGAGAGCACAACAGGGGTGCCGGCAAGAAGGGGAATATTACGTACGATAGCGGCAGCGCGCCATCGAAGAAATCAAGCCGTCGCAACATTGCGGCGGTGGCACATTATAGTCGGAGATTTCGTTGCTGGAGATCCGAGTGGAATCAAGTGTTTATCGATCACTGGCGCAAACGATCCGTTTCTTGAAGTAATCCCTGTTTGCTTCGATAGCTTCTGACGCCGGCGCTCTGGTGGATTCGATGAAACAGGAATTCCCTGACTAGGGATTGAAAAAATACTTAGCTATTTCGGCCGCGAGGAGTTTTGAGAAATCATGAACAGATTAGCGTGTAGAGTGATGGCGGGCGTCGGCGGCCTGGCGGTGCTCGGGATGACCGCAACGTTGGCAGGCGCGCAAACCGACGCAGTGAAGGAAAAGCCGCCACTGACCAAGTACGAATCGTACTGGACGTTTCCGCCGGCTCACCGGGGCGACGTAGACAAGGACAACGCCACGTCTAACCAGAAGGCCCTTGCACCTGCGCTCGCCGACGGCACCCTCGTTGGCTACGGCGACGACGAGAATCTGGTGCGCTCCCGGGAAGCCTTCACCCACAGCAACTGGTGGCTGGCCAACTCGAGTGCCGACGTGCTGAAAGTGCTCGACGCTTTCGAGAAAGGCGGCGCCCCGAGCTCGTCGCGGCTCACCAACTCGACCCAGCACTGGGCTCAGAAGTACTACACCAAGTTTTACAATTGGAAGGCCGGGTCCTGGAAGGGCGCCTACGGGAAACGCTGGACCTTTACGCTGAGGAGAGGGATTGATCCCGACGACGCCATGCGGGCGCTCGCCTGGTTTTACGTGCCGCTGTTCGAGAGCCTGCTCGCCGACGGCACCATCGTCGAGTACGAGATCGACAGAGAGGAAGTCTTCGGCTACAGCGCCGATTCAGCGGGCCAGGTAAGTATGGCTTACGTGACACCGACCGCCGATGGGATGGCCAAGGTCAGCAAGGCCTTTACCGCTGTCTTCGAAAAGAGCCCGGTGATGTTTACGGTGATCTCGCTGGCGAAAAACGGCGCGTTCGTCAACGACGATGCGGTGCTTGCCGAGACGGTACGGGTCGATGCAGTCTATAAATAGGTAATGCTGAACGAACGCTTCACGTTGGAGTGGTGGTGGCGAGCCTGTCCTCCGGCGCCGATTACGTTGAAGTCAGGCCGCGGGCGAAAGCGGCAGTTTTGGATTCACCTTTGGCCACGTGAACGCGTCTATCAGACACCTCGACTATGGCGGGGGGAATGGACTTCTCTCGAAGTTGCTGCGCAATTCGAGGCGGGACTCGGCCTCCTATGATGCTTTCGTGGACCGAAGCCCGGCCACCGCATCATGGTACAGATCCAGTCAACGCTATTTCCGCTCTATGACCGCAATCCGCAGACCTTCGTCGACAATCCACTGTTTCCGAAACCGGGGACTTCCGAAAAGCGACGATTACACTACTGCGGTCGGCGGATGCGGCGAGCGCCGTGTGGCTGCCCGTCGTGCCCTATGAACCAGAGCCTCACAGTTAATCTCAGTGCGCGAATACAAGCACGAGGTTCTGAGATCTGCTCACATGCGGACACGGCGTGCAAGGCGCAGTAGGAGGAGTTATGCCGTATCGACTCGATATCAATGGCGTGACTCGGCAAGTTGACGTTCCGAGCGACATGCCGCTCCTCTGGGTACTGCGCGATGAGTTGGGCATGGTTGGCACCAAGTATGGATGCGGCAAGGGATTGTGCGGAGCCTGCACGGTCCACATCAACGGTACCGCCCAGCGCTCCTGCCAATTGCCGGTCGCAAACATTGGCAATGCCAGGATCCAAACGATCGAGCACATTGGTGCGACGCCGATTGGCGCTCGCTTGCAGCAGGCATGGCTCAAGATCGATGTGATGCAATGCGGCTATTGCCAGGCCGGGCAGATCATGGCCGCGAGCGCATTGCTTGCTCAGACTCCCCGACCCAGCGCTGGCCAAATTGATGGCGCAATGGCTGGGAACATCTGTCGCTGCGGATGCTATCACCGGATTCGCACTGCGATTGAAATCGCCGCCGACGTAGGCCAGGAGAGCAGCCATGTCAGCTGAGCATGACATCACATCCATCGACCGGCGCACTGTACTTAAGGCCTCACTGCTGGCAGGCGGCGGTCTTGCGCTCCACATTCTGATCCCCGCTCCTGGGTTGGCGCGAAGCGAAGCGCGCACGACGAATGCGGGCACGACCTCTGTCGCTGAGCTTTCCGTTTTCATATCCGTCGCGCCCGATGGGACGATCACGATTGTCTCGAAGACCCCCGAAATCGGACAGGGTGTAAAGACATCGCTCCCGATGATGGTGGCAGATGAACTCGATTGCGGTTGGCAGCAGGTGCGCACCGTCCAAGCGGACCTCGATTCTCAGCGCTACGGCGAACAGTCGGCGGGCGGAAGCACCTCGACGCCGGATAACTGGTTACCGATGCGCCAAAGTGGTGCTGCTGCGCGCGCAATGCTCGTCCAGGCGGCGGCGCTCAAGTGGCAGTTACCGGTCGCCGAACTGACGACATCCAAGGGACGAATCTTTCACCGAGCGTCCGGAAGATCCATTGGGTACGGCGAGGTCGCGACTCTGGCCGCGACATTGACTCCGCCCGACCTCAAGACCCTTCGCCTGAAAGCGCCCGAGCAGTTTACGATTATCGGGCAACCCGTGGTCGGGGTTGATAGCCCGAAGATCGTGAGGGGCGAGCCGGCTTTTGGCAGTGACATACGGCTGCCTGGGATGCTGTACGCGGTGTACGAGGTTGCGCCATCAAATGGCGGCCGGCTCGTCAAAGCAGACATGGATGCCGCGAGGCAGGCTCCGGGTGTCAAGCATGTTGTGCCGATCATAGGCAACGCTGATCCCGATGAGGGGCTTGCCGACGGTGTTGCGATCGTAGCTTCCAACTGGTGGCTGGCAAATCGCGCCCGGTCAAAACTGGCAATCAAGTGGGACGTGAGTGCGGCCAAGGGCCACAGCACGAGGGAGTATCAAACCAGGGCTGATGCTGCGCTGGCGGCGGGCTCAGGCAAGGCACTGCGTCTTGACGGCGAGCCGGACGCGCAGCTCGCATCCGCCGCCAAGCGAGTCGCGGCGCGCTATGAATACCCCTTCGTCGCACACGCGCCCATGGAGCCGCAGAACTGCACGGCGCTCTACCGAGACGGTAAAATAGAGGTTTGGGCACCAAGCCAGGCTCCTCAGGACGGATTGGAGGCGCTGCAGAAAGCGTTAGGGATCGAGCCCAAGGCCGTCACCCTGCATCTAATGCGCGCCGGCGGTGGCTTCGGCCGCAGACTCATGAATGACTACATGATTCAGGCGGTGGCGATCGCGAAGAGCGTTCCCGGTGTACCCATCCAGCTTCGATGGTCTCGCGAAGACGATATGCGTCGCGACTATTTCCGTCCCGGCGGGTGGCATAGCTTCGAGGCCGGACTCAACGCGCACGGTGAGATCATCGCGTTCACAGATCATTTTGTGACGTTCGGCGATGGCGAGAAACCCGCGAGGGCCGCGGGCTTGAATGCGGCGATCCTTCCCGCAGGCCTCATCGCGCACCTGCGTTACGGCCAGTCGATGATACCGACCATCGTGAACACCGGTTGGCTGCGTGCCCCTGGCTCCAACGCTCTTTGCTTCGCCTCGCAATCGTTCCTGGACGAAGTGGCTCTGGCCTCGGGAACCGATTTGCCGCAGCTGATGCTCACGCTGCTGGGGGAGCCCCGCGAGATTCCCGCGCCGGATCATCGGCCATCTTTTGATACTCAACGCGCGCGCCACGTTATCGAGAAGGTGGTACAGACCTCAAATTGGAGGGAAAAGCCCACGCAACCCGGCAGGGCAAAGGGGTTTGCCTTTTACTTCTCGCACCGAGGCTATTTTGCCGAGGTCGTCGAGGCGAGCGTATCGGGCAGCAATATCACAGCTCACAAAGTCTGGGTTGCTGGAGATGTTGGCAGCCAGATCGTCAATCCAATGGGCGCCGAGAATCAGGTACGCGGCGCAGTGATCGAAGGACTCGCCCAAGCCCTGACTGGACAGGCGATCGAGTTCATCGACGGCGTGGCGCAACAGAGTAACTTTGACGACTTTCCGCTCGCGCGCATGCCCATGATCCCGGAGATCGAAATCGCCTGGGTCAAGTCGGACAATTCGCCGACCGGACTCGGTGAGCCCGCGCTACCTCCAGTCATCCCGGCACTTAGCAACGCGATCTTCGCGGCAATCGGAACGCGGCTCCGATCCCTGCCGCTTACGGTGAAGAACGCCTGAACGGGATGCAGCAAACTCGCCGCCTCTATCAAATCGACGCGTTCACCAACCGTGCTTTCTCCGGCAATCCTGCCGGCGTGGTCGCGAACGCTGAAGGGCTGACTGAAGCACAGATGCAGGCCATCGCCCGCGAACTGAACAATTCGGAGACGGCCTTCCTTCTGCCACCGCAGGGACCCGACCACGATCTTCAAGTCCGGTTTTTCACACCGAAGACCGAGGTGCCGACCTGCGGCCACGCCACCATCTCGGCTCATTATGTCCGAGCGCTGGAGGGCGCACCCGCCGGCGTCATACGGCAACTCACCGGCGCAGGGATCCTGCCTGTCGAGATCGAGAAAAACCCCGAAGTCGGCGTGCGCATCTGGATGACCCAAAAGCCCGCGACATTTGAACACATTCTGACCGTTGACCAACGCGGGAAACTTCTTCGCGCCTTGAATCTTTCCGCCGAGGCTTTGGCGACCTTTGGTGAGGTGCAGGTCGTGTCGACCGGTCACTCGAAGGTGATGATACCGTTGCAATCGCGCGCAGCCCTAGAGGCGCTCAGGCCAGACTTGGCTATCTTGTCGACGCTCAGCGCCGAACTCGGCTGCAACGGCTACTATCCCTTTACCCTGGATGCGCCCTCTGTTGGCACGTTCAGCAGCGGTCGCATGTTCGCTCCGGCCATCGGAATTGCCGAGGATCCGGTCACGGGGAACGCAGCTGGTCCATTAGGCGCCTATCTCCTTCGCACCGGACTGATCGTGATTGGAGCCGATGAGCGCGTCACTTTCGTCGCCGGCCAAGGCGAGACTATGGGCCGTCCTGGCTCCGTCCTAGTCGAAGTAGCGCGTAGCTCACCGCGCGCAGCCATCGGCGTGCGGATCGCGGGTCAAGCCGTCGCCGTTTTCCAGAGCGAGTTGGAGGTAGAACCTTGGCCCTGATTGAAACCCCCGACGCCCCACCATTCGATGGGCACTGCAGCCAAGCCGTCGTCGCTCGCGGGCTCATGTTCCTTTCCAACCAGTTGCCGTTGATCCCGGGAACACTCAGATTGTCAAGGCGTTCCGCCGGGTCAGCGTTCACATCGACTCCTTCATTCGTCATACTCGGACAACACGCTGGCGAACACCTCACGATCACATTTGCTCCGCTTAGAAGGACCGCCGCTCGTCGGCCGCGCATTCGACCGCGTTCCTTCAACAGGCCCGCTAGCGCGGCCGCCCAGGCGGCCTCCGCCACATTGTGAGTATCCGTGAACAGATGTCGCATGGCATTTCGAATCTCTGCATCACTCACAACAACCAAGCGAGTGGCATGCGCCAGAATTATCTCGAGGGCCGCCGCATCGGGCACCCTGACCGCCATACCGTCGGCAATGGTAGAGACTGTTCCAGAAGGCACGAGTTGCCGGGCGGCCACGGATAATGAATATGCGGGCGCGCCTTCTGCGACCAATTCCTGCGCTGCCGTTTCTCTCAAAAAGTCCAGACCTCATGGTCTTGATCAAACGGTTCGATTTCCCAAAAAAGACCATGAGGCTGCGGGGGCAGCAAACAAGCGGTAGTAGGGTTGCCCTGGAATCGCGAGAATCAATCGACCCTCTGTGCGAAGGATTCTGACCGAGCTCTTTGAAAGTGCGTAGGCGCCGACATACCGATCAAGAACAGGCGCGGGCAGATTAACCTCGCGGCGTTCCGCCAAGGCGAGGAAATCTCTGAAACGAGAAACGAGTCTGCGCGGATTTTGCAGCTGTATCAGGTGACCAGTCCCTTTCCAGATTTCAAATGAGGCCAAGGGTAGCGCGGCTTGAATTGCGCCCGCATAAGCAAAGACATCACCGATGTCGGCTTCACCCACCAATATCAGTGTCGGGGCCTGGATTTCATGGAGACGCGAGACGGTCGGTGGCGAAGGTCGGCGTTCAAATTCTCCAGAGACCTTTAGATTTTGAGGGTTGTTCCGCAAAAAGTCGTAAAGCTTGCCGCGCGCACGCTGGTCGTCTCCGGCAATCAAAAATCGATCGTTCGACCACGCCTTCGCAGCGCCATCGATGTCGCCACGCTGCAACGGTGCACTGTTGTGACTTCCGCGTTCGCTGAAATATTCGGACGTGGGCATGCCGTGGACCACCGGTCCCAATAGCACCAGCGCTTGCACCATCTGCGGATGCGCGAGAGCAAAGTCCAGGGCCAAGGCTGCACCGGAGGAGTTGCCGATGAGCACCGCACGATTTCACCCGCAGGTGATGCAATATTTTGGCGAGATCATCTTCCGGGCTGAATGGGCTTTTCGCCGGCTGTGATCGTCCATAGCCCCTGCGGTCATAGCGAATGACACGATATTCGGAACAAAGCGGGACCCAGACATCGTTCCAGATAACCGAATGAGCCAGGCCGTCATGAAGCAAAACCACCGCGGGGTGCGATGCGCCGGCGCCCGCACACTCCTCATACCAAAGTGATGAACCGCCAACATCGACATAATGGGCGGAGTCGGTCGGGGCGATCGTATCGGCGTGTGCAAACACTTCGGGATAGGCGAGCAGCAATAGGCATATCCCAAGATAAAGCCGCTTCATTTTTTCAGCGCAGTGCCTCTTGTTGCGGCGTCCGATCAGTGCCTGAGATGGAATCGAGGCGCACAGGATTCATTCTCAGGTTTAACAGTTCTCTTGTCTCTTGCGGAGTGGCAACCTCTTTGCCGACATCGTGGATGATGCGTCTCGCTCGCTCGGTCAGCTGGCCATTGGTAGCGAATACCCCCGCCCGAGATATAAGTTATCCTCAAGGCCCACCCCGCCCAAGACAAATTGATACAACGGCGGACTCTCCACGAGCCCTTCCACGACCATTTCATTGGCCAACAGCACATCCCCCATCTGAAATGCTTCGAGCTCGGGCTTGACCCGCAATTCCTTCTTGCGAGCAGCCATTTGGCGCAAGGTTCGCGGTGTATTCATGACTTTTCGTTTCACTGCTATCTCCGCTGGTCGGACATTTCGATTTTCGCGCGGCCGCGGCGCTGCCAAAGGCGAAATGTTTCGCCGAGCAGGGCTGCCACGGTTAGCAGGAGGATTTCCGGTGGTATGACCTGCCGCGATTCTTGCCACGGCGTCATCAACGCGATGACAGCCAGTACGCAAGTCACACCGGTCGCCACAATGGGCAGCAATAGCCGAACGGATCGGCTAGCGCCCGGCGTGTCCGTAGTCGTCCTATGTACGACGCGCCAGGTCGCTACACAGACCATCAAATAGATCGCGGCGAGCACAATTGACGTGGCATCGACCAGGGGCACAATTGCGCCGCGGCCCAGGATTGTCCCCAGCAAGCACGCAGAAGCCACGAATAGGGTTGCGGCGCGCGGGTAGGTGCGATCCTGTCGGCCAAACACCTCTGGAATCAATCTGCCGCGTCCCATGGAATAGACCACACGAACCGCCGAAAAGAAGACGGAGTTCAACGCGATTAGAAGTCCCAGAAGGCCTGTCAGCAGAACGAGCTTGCCGAGGAGCATCGAATGCAACGCATTCATGAACGCGCCCGCCGCCGGCAAACTCAGTTGTAGCAACTGCTCCCGGGGCAGAACGGAAGAAGTGGCGACAACAACCAGGCAGTAGAATAAGCAAGCCACATTGATCGCGGCCAGAAACACTGCGATGAGCATACGGCGATGGGTAATATTGGCCCGCTCTCCCAAGGCCTGTGAAACCACGGCAAACCCGGAAAGCCAAAAGGGCGCTGTGACGAATACGCGCAACACGCCCGGCCACGCGCGGGCTTTCGCATCCATTGCGAACAACGGAAAGATGTATTGAACGTGTCCCTCATGGAGCGCCGCTGCAATGAACACGAAGGATGCCAGCAGCATCGCTGCGAGTAAGAGATCCTGCACGCGCGTGGTCATGTCCACTCCGCGAACACTGATGCCGATAACGACCGTCAGTGCGCCGATGCCTGCCAGCAAGCCAAGCCAATGTATTGGTTCGCCCAACACGGAATACAAAGTGGGGCCTGTAAAACCTGGTATCAGAGCCTCGACGATCCAGCCGATTGAGATGGTCGAGAATGCGCAAACCGCTATGTATGTGATAGCGAGAAACCATCCCGTAAAGTAAGCAACGCGGACCCCGAACAACTCGCCCGCGTAGACCACCTCGCCGCCGGTACGGGGATAACGCGTGCCGAGCTCGGCATAACAAGTAGCAATCAGGGAAAGAACGATTGCGCCACCGGCGAAGCCAATGATGGTGCCTAATGGGCCGGCGGCGCCGATCCACTGACCGACACCGATAATCCAACCCGCCCCCAAGATTGCGCCGATCGCCAGAGAAAAGAGCTGTATTGATCCAATGCCCGCCTTGGGCGCTTCGGCGCTAATCGGAGTCATTTGGAATCGTGAGGCGCGTACTCGAGTAACTAGTCTATTAAACGATCCATATATATACTATACGACACAGATACACAAAGCACCGGTCCAACGCTTCCTTTCATCCGATCGACGCGCAACCAGCAAATGTCCTATGTTTTTTATTGACCCAAGACAGGCGGTGATCGAAGCCGCGGACGTGGGCGGCGTCGCCGGTTTCGCCATTGGTGTTCTCTGTGTTGCGACTCCTTTTGTGTTTGTGCCGGGAAATATCCAGAATGCGACGACCTTAGGCTTCCCGGTCGCATACGAGTGCGCGATTGGGGTCAGTATCGCCGAGCTCCTAGGGGGCGACAAAAAGGTTGAAACCGCGCTTCTGTCTGCCGCCACCCGGCTGGAGAGGCGCGGTGTACGAGCCATTGTGGGTGCCTGTGGCTCGTTTGCCAATTTTCAGACTGCGCTCAATGCGGCCGTATCGGTGCCCGTGTTTTCTTCCGTTTTGACTCAGATCCCCTGGCTCCTTCGGACCCTACCGCACGGGAAACGTCTGGCGATCTTGTTTGCCGACCGTCGGAGCTTCACCGCACATGTCCAAGCGGAGTGCGGCATCAATGATCTCAGCCGCTTGGTGATCGCTGATTGTATGCCGCTGGCGCCGTTCCGCGCACTGGTCGAGCAACCCTACCGGATATTGCACCAGGAATTGAGCGTCGCGGTAGCAGAACATGCCGCGGATTTGGTGCGCACACATCCCGATATTGGCCTGCTCGTTCTTCAGTGCAGCGAACTATCTCCCTATGCGCATGCCATTCAGTCGGCCGCGCGTCGACCCGTGGTTGATGTGGTTGGTCTGGCACGGTGGATCTATTCGACGGTCGTCCGGCCGCCAATCACTGGGTACCTTTAAGGAAGCCTGCGCAAGGGACTCAGCGGACATTGCGTATCGAACGGCCGAGGCCGGTCCAATTTAAGGGGACGCAGTAAGCGATGTTCAACATTAAGGTAGTAGCTAGAGCCAGCTGGATGCGATTTCCAGGTCGAGCAGCAGCATGCCTGTCCGCGCCAGGGACTCTAGCCATGGTCTCGGGGATTGCTGGCGCCAGCGATACGGCCCCCGCACAGGCCAAAAGAGACGCTGAAGCGGTATTTCTACTGGAAACGACATTGGCCGCCCATTCGTTGCCGTATTTCTACCAGTTCGATGCGCAGATAAGCGAACACCCCGTCACGCCGCAGGATCTGGGCACTCTCGCGCCGCACTTCGATTGGGCACGTTATCTGCAGATGGTAGGACAGCCTAGAACGCGTACCATGAACGTCGCCTCACCGGACTTCGCGAGCACCGTGGATGCGTTAATAACGAATTCATCCATCGATCATTTGCGCGCATTCTTGCGCTGGCGTTTTTTGGATGCGTTTGCGGTGGCACTGCCGGCGCCGTGGGACGCAGAACAACGGCGATTCGCCTCAGGAGCTCTTAAGCCTAAGGCGCGGTTCGAGTTCTGCCGACTGGAAACGCTCAAGAACTTAGGCGTGGAGTTATCACGCCAATTCTCGCAGCGATCTATTGGATCGGCGACTCGTGGCCGGGCGACTGCTATTGCCGCCCATGTGCAGGGCGAGCTCGTGGCAGCGGTGCCGGGATTCGTTTGGTTGTCTTCTGATGCGCGCATCGCGACTGAGCAACGGATTAAGAGGCTGGAATTGAAGGTGGGGTACCCTGATCGGTGGCCGATCACAGGCACATTCGCCTTAAGCAACAGTGACTTCTTGGCGAATGTCATTCAGGCGCAATCGTACGAGCAGCATCGTGCGTGGGCGCGTACCCAAGAGACGCGTCATCGCGACTCGTGGGAAACGATTGTGTATCCCAATGAAGCGCCGGGCATGGCGGCCGCACGACTCGTAATACCGAATGGATTTCCCGACCAAACCACGAACTCTATTATTCTGACGGCGGCATTCCTAAGGGCGCCGCTGTTCGACGCCGCCGCGCCCGTCGAAGTGCAATACGGAACATTTGGCTTTCTGGTCGGACATGAATTGGGGCACATTCTCGAGTACCACGATTACGACGCAGACGGCCAGCCGAAGGAGTTGTGGAATGCGGCGGATAAGCAGGCCCACGACGAGCAAACCGCCTGCCTCATTCGTCAAGCGGATGAGTATATCGGTGCCGAGGGCGCACACCTTGATGGCAAGCAGATTGCCGGGGAAAATTTTGGAGAGCTCACCGGGATTTACTTGGCTTATTCGGCCGTAGGGCGAGAATTGGGTGGCCGGATCACAGAGAAGGAAGCGGACGGCTACACTCCGGCGCAGCAGTTTTTCATTGGTTACGCTCAGCACTGGTGCACGGCGGAAAGGCCGGATTTTGCCCGTGAAAGTTTACGCGACGACGGACATGCGCCGGCTCGGTTCCGAACCAATGCCCCGCTTTCGAACATGCCGGCCTTCGCGCGTGCGTTTTCTTGCCCCAGCAGCGCGCCGATGGTACGGCCCGCCGCGACGCGTTGTTCGTACTGGGGATTGGCGCTGCCTTGAGCGTGAGGTGATGGTGTGGTTCGCGACTTGAGAATCGTGCCTGGGTCCTAGAAATGAGCGCGGCGCGCTTTTGAAAGCAGTGACTGCGGGGACGGCGTCTTGACCAGCGATCGAGGGGTGAGATTGCCGACAAGGAGATCTGGCAGACGGTAGCTTTTCTCTGTCAGCTGAAAAGTCTCCCGCCTGCCGTGAACGACGCGTGGAAGGCGAAGTCTCCCTGAGGATCGAGATTCACTTCTTGACGAGATCGACCCGTCGATTTTGCGCCTTGCCTGCCTCAGTGCCGTTATCCGCCACCGGTTTGTCCTGACCGTAACCGACGGCCGTCATACGCGACGTCGCAATGCCTTTGCCGGCCACGGCGGCGACAACGGCCTGCGCTCGTGCCAATGACAATGCCTCGTTGGATTGCGGATTGCCCACGTTGTCGGTATTCCCCTCGAGCCCCAATTGCAGCGCCGGGCTGCTCTTCATCAGCGCCGCGATTTGATCGACGATGGGCAGTGAATCCGGTTTGATGCTGGACTTGCCCGTATCGAAATTGATATGCAGCGAAATGCGGCCATCGCGATTCAGAGCGGAGGCCATGTCATCCGAAGACACCACGGATTGCTGCATTCCCGCTTTCTGTGCAAGATGCAGATCGTAGAAGGACCCGCCGTTGTCATCGAGCTGGAACCAGCGCTCCTCGCCGTTCTTGATCTGCTTGGCAACGATCAAATCGGGATTATTGAACACAATGGTCCAGCCTCCCGCCTGCAGAGCGTTGAGATAGTTCATTTGCACTTTGACGGCGGAGTTGGGCGCGGCGTCGTCAGGCTGTTTGTACCTGTTCAAGACGATCTTCCCCTGCACCTCGGTTGCCACGGTCTGGCCCTCCGCAAAGACGAACGAATCGAAGTCGCTTTGGGTGCAGTCGCTGATCGAGTAGCCGGTGAGCCGCGACACGTAGAAATCCTTGCAGCCTTCGGCATCCGGATCGGCGGCCAAGAGCGGCGTGGCGATGAACGAAGTCAGAACCAGCAAGTAGCGAATGCGCGGCATACGAATCTCCATGCGACGGGTGGAAAAGTTTGGTTCACGGCTTGGGCCGCTTGGTGGGCACTGTGATCTCATCCTCGGGCTTTGGCGCCGTCGGCGAGGCCGGTGAATTCACCGGCACAGTGATCTCGTCGGCCGGCTTGGCGGCCACGGGTGATGCAGGCGATGTCACCGGCACATTCAGTGCATCGCTGGGTTTTGTTACCCGGGGTGATGATGGCGATACCACCGGGGTGCTCGCTTCGTTGCCCAATGGCGATGCCGATGCAACCAGCGCGGGCCGCGGCTTGGCGCTCGTGGCAGGGCCGCAGCCGTCCGGGATGCTGATCGCCGTGGCGGTGACCGTAGCCGCGGACAGGTTTCCAGCCTTGTCCAGGGTGCGCACGCGATAGCTGTAGGCGTTGTTGGGAAACGCCGAGAAGTCCGCGTACGGTGTCGCCGCAGCGCTCCCGGAGATTTGCGCATAGTTGTCTCGGGCCAACGATGCCGCCGAGCTCAAACCGAGCGTTGTCTGTTGGCCGCTTGCGGTGGTGCCGCTATGAACTGCCGCTCCGGGCGAGCTGTTCGCCGCTCGTTCGCGTTCCACGATGAATCCCGCCGTGTCCGCATCGGTGCGTGTCCAGGTGAGCGAGACGGCGCAGCGGCCATTGTCCCACGCGGCGTGCAGCTGAGTCGGCGCGGAGGCGCTTACCTTTAGAGGCGTGACATCGATGGGTTCGGATGCGGCTTCCAAACCATCCTGATCGATTGCCTTCACCCAATAGGCATAGTTGGCGCGCCAATCTAAGGCCGCCTGGCCATCGCTGAACCATGCGCCTTGATCGCTCCCTGTGGGCAGCGTTGCAGCGCTGCTGTCGGTGACCTTTTGGCCGCGCGCCAGACTCGAGGTCAAAATGTCGGCGATGCCGTTGCCCCCGCGCACGGCTGCTGACAACGCCGGCTGTTGCATGCTGACTCCATAGCGGGCAGCGCTGCCCGCGAGATTGGGGGCGGTCGGCCCGACCGCGAGATGCTTGGCAAGTACCGGCGCTTGACTGACGTTGGATGGCTTTGGCGCTACGCCGGCCGCTGTGACCGGTACAGCCGGCGCGCCGGCGACCGTCGCACTTGAGTTGCCGGCGGCCCCGTGGGTAGTAGCACCGGGAATGGTCGTTGCGCCGGCCGTAATCGGCGCCGCGCTCATGGAGATTAAACTGCGCCACAATTCATAGCGCACCACCTCCTCGCCCTGATCGCCGATCGGCAGGTACTCCACTTGCACGCCGCCATCCGGCGACGCCGTGCCCAACAGCAGCTTCGGCGCCGTCGGCGCCATGGTGGCCGGCGCACGCGCGGCAATCCAGCTGGTCGCGCCGGCAACGTTCCAGCGATTGATCGGAATCACGCGGTACACGTAGTAATTCGCACTGGAGCGCGACAGCTGATCGTCGTATTCGGTGCTTGTGACCCGGCCCAGCAGCACGAAATCCGAGTCTTTGAGATTGGCGTCGCTTTGGATCGATTGCCAACTCAAGGTGGTGGTACTCACATTGACATTGCTGCAGGTGAGTGTCGCCGTGGCCGCGCCCGCCGGCGCGCAGTGGCGGGTTGGCGAGGTGTTAGCCGAGCTGCCTTTGCCGGGCTGGGACCGTGAGCCATTGGCGCGGTATATTTCGTACCTCACGGCGTCCGCCGGCGCGCTCCACTTCAACACCATGGTTCCTCCCATATCGCGCGGCGCCGCCTTTACCAACGCGCCGGTCCAATTGACCGCAGTTGCATTGGGCGCAGGCGGGTTGGCGGCAGCGGCCTTGGTGAAGGCGGACATCAATCCACCCGGTGCGCCTGGCGGCGTGAGGTTCGGATAAGCCACGACATTGGATGAGATCGAACTCACCTCGAGCGGATTGTTCGGATTCACCGCCTTGATGAGATAGCGGTAGTAGTGATCCGGCGCCGCCGTAGTGTCGGTATAGCTGAATATGGGAAAGTTTTGCCCGGAAAAAATATAGGACTCGAACTGCGCCGTGTTTGGATAGGCTGCGCCAAACTTGCAATTGCTCTGCGCAACTTGCGCCACCATTCCCGAAGGAGCGGTGAACAGCGCGGTGCAGAACGCGCTGGCCAAGGCGTCTTGAATGAAGCCGGCCGGCAATTTCGCCGCGTAGCTGGGATAGCCGGAAACCGGGGTATTGGTGAGCAGTACCGGCGCCTGGCCTGGCGACTCGACGTCGATCCGGTACACCCGATAAACAATCGTGGCGTCCACGACACCGGAAACAAACACTGTCCCGTAGTGATTGGTGTCGCTTGGAGTAAAGGCCACTAGGATGGACTGCGCGGAGGGGGAAGCCGCAGTAATATGAAAAGGCGCCGCGCGCCGTACACGATGCGCGCTCGCTGCGCTTGGCGGCAGCAATTGGGCCGCCGCGAACACAGGGGCGGGCGGCGTAGACCAATCCTGCACCGTAACGGTGATCGATGCCTTAGGACTGGTACGGCCAAAAATGTCGCTGACCGCAACCGAATAGGTCGCGTTGCCCACGACGGGCGCGGAGTCCGTAAAAAACGAAACGGGCTCATGCGCGCTCTGGCCGCCGTTGCCGGAGCGATCCAAGACGTCGGCCACCACCGCGGGGCGCAAGTTGATTTGCAACGTTTGGCCATTCACCGTGCGGTACACATCGTAGCGCGCGATGCCCATCGCCGATTCTTCCGCGCTCGACAATCGTTGCCAGCGCAATCCCACCGTCGATCTCCCCAGCTGCGCCGCGGTCAGGCCCGAGGGCGCAGCGGGCAGCAAAGAGGCGCTTTGGTTCTGCATCGGCACGACAACTGAGAGACTGGCGACAGCGCTGCCTTCGACGCCCTGAATGATGGGGCGCAACGTGTAGGTATACAGGCCCCCGGGTTGCACTGAGGTATCGTCAAATTGCAGTCCGAGCGCCGTGGCGACTTCGGGGTGTAGCGCGGATGACAGCAGCAAGGTGCGGCGCGCATTCAACTGGACCTGTGCGATGCTCGGTTGCGGATGCGGCGCGGCCAATGAAGCGATCGTTTTGCCGGCGCCGGCGGCGGACGGTGCGGTGGCGGACAGCGCGGTGGCGTGGGCCGACGCTGCATTGGCGGCCGGCACGATGGTGCTCGCGCCCTTGTGCAGCTGCGCCTGAGCCGCCAGTTGTACGAATTGCGATTGCGCCGAAGCGCCGCGCGCAATGGCGGAATTGATTTGCGATCCGCTGACCATGGGTATTTGGGTGGCGCGCGCCAGCAACGCCGGCACATTGACGCTTTGGTTCGCACCGATGGAAACAGGCCCGCTCTGCGCGTTGCCGCCCAGAGGCGCGGGGTTCAACGCTTTGCTCTGATCGGAGCGATACACATTGAAACCGCCGTCCGGCAGCCAGCCATCGGCGAGGGACCAGCGCAGGCGCATTTCGATCTTGCCGCCGGAGGTACTCGCGGCTGCCGCACGCAGAACCACCAAGGGTGTCGCCACCGTCGTGCCGGCCGAACGCGCGAACTGTGCGCCCAGCAAAGAGGCCCCGGCGGCGGAAAGGCCGAACAGCGCCAGTCGGATTCCTTTAGTTGAATTCATGCGTCACGTGCAGCGATTTGCAAACCGTGCCCACCAATGCCGACACGCACCCCTCGAACTCGCCATCGAGGTAGATCTCGCCGTTGGCGCCGGCCGGTCCCACCTTGACGGTGTCACCGTCCGAGTTCTGAAACGACAGCGACGCGCCGCCGCTCAAGTACGCAGCGCTCAGCGAACCTTCCGCGCTGGCAGTGAAGGGGCCGAAGTCGGCTTGACCGCTGGCGTACACGGTGCCTGCCACATCCTGCAAAGTGCCCGGAGCCGGGGTTCCGGGACCCCACAGGCTGACATCGGCCGATCCTCCGATATCCGCGCTCAATGGGCCGATGTCGCCGTGCCAATTCAACGAGGCCGCAAACCATGCGCCGGTGCTGCCCGAAAACGGATCGCGATCCGCGGGCAACGCCGTGCCCTTGGTGTGCACCCCTAAGCCGCCGCTGAAGGCGAATTGCTCAACGTCCGGGATACCCACAATGACGTTGATGGGACTGACCGTCGTCGGCCACCCCAGGAACAGATGCTGCTCATCGGGACTCATCAATAGGTCCAGCGAGCCATGCGCCTCGATGAGGTGTGCGGATTTGAACGGATAGTACAAATCCGCATTGGCGCTGGCGTGCAGCGTGCTCGGTGCCGTGAACTTGATGTCGGCAAAGGCGGTGCGATCGGCGCTCGCGAACGGCGTACCGCGGGTCTGCTGGAAAGTCGCGCGGGCGCTCAAATCCAATGAGAAGGGATCGGTGGTGACGGTGAGATCCGCGTCTGCGTCGAAGTTGAAGCCATCGTCATCGCTGCCGATGTTGGTGCCCGCGGTGAACAGCAAGTCGGCGCCCGGCAGCGTGGGATCCAAGTACACCAGGTAGTTGGCATCGCCGATTTGCGCGCCGGGCGGCTGCTGGCTGACGTCTGCGGGATTGGCTTTGTAACCTACTCCCCCCTGGAATCCGTACAGGGCGAGTCCGCTGTCACCCAGCAAGATGCCCGCCGGCAAGGTCATCTTGCCGGTAAAAAGCCACGCGCCCTTCGCCGCTTCGAAGTTGAAGCCGTCTTCGCCGGCACCCAAACTCAAGCTGCCGAGATTGATGCCAAGTTTCATGCCGCCCTTCACGCAGCCGATCGTGGTCGTGGCGTTTTGCCTGCATCCATTGGGCGAGTGGGTGACCCGGGCATCGACACGCACCACATCGGCCACGTCGGCCTTAACTTCCAGGCCCTGCATCGAGACGCGTCCGTCGGATGTGATTTTGATGCCGTCGAAATCGACCTCGGCGCCTTGCGGTAGACCCTCACCGATGATCACGCCGCCGGTAAACAAGAGATAGGGAGACCCCGGCGCGTCGCTGCCCACCGTGAAGCTGGTGACGGCCAATTTGATGACGCTCAAGTCGACATCGACCGGATGAGTCAAGGTAAATTGTCCGCTGGCTGGCGGCAGCAGATTGCCGGCAGAGTCGATGCCCAGATCCTTGAAATCCAGCGCAACGTTGACAAGCCCCCCGATCAGTTCGCTCGGACTTGGGTTGCTCGAGGCGTCGAGCGTCAGCGTGCCGGAGAGGCGCAGCGCCCCCGGGCTGCCGCTGCTCGGCAACATGAAGGTGGCATTGGTCAGCGCCAGATCGATGCCGCCGACATCGGATGCGGCGCCGCCGCCGAAACTGGGCAAATGCAAATTGGGATTCTGCAAGGAGAGGACGAAATTTCCCGAGTCGGTGAACTGCATGGCCCAGCTCGTGAGAGTGTTCAGTGCCGGTATTTGAATATCGGCATCGATCTTCATGCTCTTGGCATCGAGATGATTGTTGACGACGGTGAGCGCGACGTCCTTGAGGTTGGCGCAAAATCCCGCGATTCGAATGGTCTGGCAAGCCGCCGCACTCGAAGCGGGCGCCGCTTGACCGGTCAGGTGCGCATCGACCTTTAGACTCAAACCGGCCGTGCCGATGGAAAGCCCGGTGGCATCGACCGCAACCGTGTTGCCTGATGCGTCCGAAAACAGCGGCGGCAACAGCAGTTTCACGGCGCCGACATAGATGCCCTGCCAGGCATCGGTGAGCGCCGCGGGCTCGGCAGGTGCGCGCGCGGCGCTCGAGAAATCCGCGACCAGCGTGCTGCCGCTGGGCACCTGCACCTGAAAACCGTTCCAACCGATGTTGATGTTGCGGGCGACGGCAATGGATACTGCCGGCGTGGTGCTGATGTCCCAGGGCGAACTGAGGGTCAATTCAATTCTTTGCCCGCTATCGGCATCGGAGAGGATGACCGGCAACTGCAGTTTTGCCCCCGTCAGGATGCAATCGTCTTTCGGCACGCCGGTGTCCGACGCATTGAAGCGCTTATCGAACTTCACTTGATCGATATGCAGCGAGAAATTTAAGGGCGCGGCCAGATCGATGGACACGTTGCTCGCCGTTCCGTTGTTGATTTGCAGCTCGCCGTTTTGGTTGACCGCCAAGGTGGTGGCGGAAATGGTCATGCCTTTGCCGTCCTGGCTCAGCAGTCCCGCCGCCGGCAAGGGGACATCGATCTTCGGGTTATGCGCGGTGATCAGGAATTTCTGCGTCTGTCCGTTGCTGCGCTCGACGTCCAGATCGAAATTGTCCAGCGTGAAAGCGAACGCGCCGAATTGCACTCTGCCGGCGCCGCCGTCCGATGCCGAGGGAAGGGCGTTTTTGAGCGTCAGTCCGCTGGCTTTCAGCACGAAGCTTTGGCCGGCTTTCAGCGCCAGTGAGCTGTTGGGCCACAGCACCTCGGTCTGCTTGCCCGTGCTATCGCGGAATGGCAGCTGCAAGGTTACGGCGCCTGAGAATTGCAGGCCATTCTGCGAACTGACCGTGAGACTGCTGCCGCTGCCCAGCGTCAGCCCCAATCCATTGAACAGAGCAGGTGTGTTGAAGTCGGCATTCAGCTTGATGGCGCCGCCGATGACGTTGCCCACCGCGTCGAAGCACATGTTTTGAAACGGCACGGCCGGC
The DNA here is from genome assembly GCA_036267515.1 of Rhizomicrobium sp. Classification (GTDB taxonomy): domain Bacteria; phylum Pseudomonadota; class Alphaproteobacteria; order Micropepsales; family Micropepsaceae; genus Rhizomicrobium. The sequence goes on along the minus strand of DATAVW010000198.1, from coordinate 13,778 downwards.
AGGACCGCTGTCGCCGCGGTCAGGTCATGACCGAACAGTCGCAACTCGGAGATGTTGGCAGTACCCGAAGGACACGCCGCCGCCGAGCTGTAAGTGATGCCGTCCAGGATGATCTGGGTGTCCTCGGCGTCATCCGCGAACAGCGTGACTGAGGATGGACGCGACTGCGCCCAAGTCTGCCCCGCGGCTGCCATTGCGGCCAGAAAGATCAGCATCGGCGCGCCGCGATTCATCAACCCGTCCAGCGCTAGCGTGCGGACAGCGAGGTCGCGACGCTTTTGAGGGCGGCCAAATCGCACTCCGATTTGTACGTCAGCTGCGCCAGGCAGACGACACCCTGGGCTTGCACGGCGACGTACCAGTGCGTGCCGGTACCTTGATTGCCTTCGTATTGATACCAGAGGCGGGTGGCACTGTCCTGGAAGGTCTTCACCGGCGGCATCATTCTTTGAGCGAGAGGTTTGGCCTCCGCCAAGGATGGCGTGGCGTCACTGCTGCTGATGATGACGCTGAAGTTCTTGTCGGGGGACTCCACCGAGGTCTTGATGAAGGGCGCCTTCCAGTCTCCCGGCACACTGATGGTGCAGCGGCCTGCCTTATCGGAGACCTGCTGCCAGCCAGCGGGAGTGGCTGCGCCCAACGGCGCGGCGGCCAGACCGAACAGCAATAGCAAAGTGTAGGTTTGGGGCTTGATCATGATGTCTCCTGCTCAAAGTCCGGTGTGTGCCAAGAGCGGCCGCTGCAACGGCCATGCAACGCCCAGATCGGGGCTGTCGATATACACGGTGACTTGCCCGGTGTATTTGTGGCTGTTGGCGTGTGCCCAGAATCCCGAACGCAACGTAATGGCTTCACCGTAGTCGCGCAGCAACTGCACGTAGGTGAGCACCCACGCGGCGAACGGACCGGACTGGCTGCTGCCTGGTATCGAGCGTCCCTTGTTGAGTTCCACGTTGGCCAGCGCAACGGCGTCGAAGAACGCCTTGATCTCCGCGGGCAGCGCGGCCTCCTCGATAGCGCGGTGCTGCGCGATGGACTTCTCGCCGAGCGCACCGGTGCAGGACTCCAAAGGCCACCCGGTTTTATCGCCGGGACAATTCTTGGCGGCCGCATTGAGTTCGGCGTCCGCTGCCTTGTGACGCGCCGCCGTTGCGTTCAACGCGCCATCGAGCAGCGCGCGAATCCTCTGCTGCGCGACCAGATCTACCGGGTGCTGCTGCCCGAGAAATGCCACGACGAGGCCGCCCGCCGTCGATGCCGGGGCATGAGCCGCGGCCATTTGTTGCGCCCATGCCAGTTTCTCTGCCGCGGACATGGATTGCAGCTGCTGTTGTATCTGCGCGGCGTACGCGGGGTCATTTCCCGCACGGACGAAGTCGATGCCGCCGACCGCCGCGCCGGCTCCGGGCAGAGCCGCCAGCGACGTACTCTGTGCCGTGATCTTGGACTGTAGAGCGGCGTAGGCTGGGGCAATGAAAACGGCCGGCGATGCGCTACCATTGAGTTGGGTTGCTGCGCCGGCGGCGGCCACCGTGTTGGGGGGCGGGGGCAGTGAGTTAACCAATGCATACGGATCGACATCGGCGGCATACGTCAGAGCACCGTGATTCGCGGCCAGTGCCACGGCGGCAGCAATCCAGAACCTCAACCCGAACCTCGTATTTGACATTGTCCCGTCCCCGGCAGTTGCGCGACCCGGATAAAGGTGACCTGAAGTCGCCGGTCAATCCTAAGAATCCCCTTACAAAATCCTTACATTTGCGTTTTTGGGGATAACGCTGACCGCCCCGGCAACTCCGCCACTCGCCACCGCCGGCACCCGTCATTGGCGGTTCGCCGATTTCGCGTTGGAGGAGCGCACCTTCACCCTGACCCATGCAGGCCGGCCGATAGCGTTGCGGCGCAAGCCCATGCAGGTACTCCTCTATCTTCTGCAGCGATCTAGCGAGGTGGTCACCAAGGAAGAACTGGCTGAGGCCTGTTGGCCGCGTCGCATCCTGTCCGAGTCGGTGCTGGCGACAACTATGAACCGGCTGCGCTCGGCATTGAGCGATGATGCTCAGAACATCGTGCGCACCGTGCATGGCTACGGATATCGCATTGGGGTGCCGGTCAGCGTGCAGCACAGCGCAATGCCGCTGGCACAGCGCCTGCAATTGAAGCGCGGCGATAATCCTCCGCTACGACCACTGTGGCGTTTGTCGGAGCAATTGGGAGCGGGCGCCAGCGCCGACGTTTGGGTGGCCGAGCACGAGAAAACCGGGGAGAAGCGAGTCTATAAGTTCGCGGTCGACGGCGATGCGCTGCGCGCGCTGAAACGCGAAATCACGCTGTCGCGTGTTCTGCACGACACCCTTGGGGAACGGCCCGATCTGGTTCGCATTTTCGACTGGAACATTGAGCAGGTCCCGTGCTTTCTCGAAACGGAGTTCCTCCCGGAGGGGAATCTGCTGAGTTGGTGCGCGGCGCACGGCGGACTGGCTGCCCAACCCATGCCGCTGCGCCTGGATTTAATGGCGCAATGTGCGGAAACGCTATCGGCGGCCCACAGCGTCGGGGTGCTGCACAAGGATTTGAAGCCGGCGAACGTATTGATCGCGGCGGCGGACCGCTGGCAAGTGAAGCTGGGCGATTTCGGCAGCGGCGGCGTCGATGACCACAGCCGCCTCAGCAACCTTGGCATTACGCGGCTGGGCTTCACCGCCACTCGCGCATTGCGCGATGTCAGCGGCGGCACACCACTATATGTACCCCCGGAAGCGCAGCGCGGCCAACCGGCAACGCTGCAGGGTGACGTATATGCCTTGGGCGTGATGCTTTATCAAGCGGTGATCGGCGACTGGTCGCGTCCATTGGCCCCAGGATGGGAACGGGACGTTCAGGATGATCTGCTGCGCGAGGATATTGCTGCGGCCGTCGATGGTGATCCCACGCGGCGCTTCTCCGATGCCGCCGAGCTCGCGCGCCGCCTGCGCAGCCTCGAGGAACGTCGGGTGCTGCGCACGCAGCAAGAGAATGCACAACGTGCACAGGCACGGCTGACAAAACATTTAGAACGTTCAGAAATTCGGCGCCGCTATCTTGGATACACCGTCGCGGCCCTGATGCTGGGGATGGCCGGGACCTTGGTGTTGGCATTGAAGCTGTGGAACAGCGAACATGCTCGGACGCTGGCGCTGGCGCGCGCCCGGCAGGAGGCGCTGGTTTCGAACCAGGTGACAAACTACGTGGTATCGCTGTTCGACGCGGCGACACCCGAAAACGCCGGTGGCAAGCCAATTGAGCCCAAAGCGCTGCTGCAGCGGGGAGATGCCTTGATTGCAGAGGGGTTCTCCGAGCCCGGCGTTCGCGCACGCATGCTGGGAACGGTCGGCGCGCTGTATTGCAAGTTGGGTTTTCCCGAAGCCTGCCGCAAGGATGTCGCGCAAGCGCTCGCGATCGAGCGTTCGCGTCCCGATGCACAACCCATGATCTCGGCGCGGCTGCAGTACTGGCTTGGCCAGGCGGACATGACCGAGGCGCGCTTTTCATTGGCAGAGGAGGAAATGACGGCAAGTCTGAAGGTTGTCGAGGCCTCGGGGCCCGCTGCGGACCCTTCCGTGGCGACGGTGTTGCTCGGCCTGGGCAATGTGCAGCGTGGTCAGCACAAAGCCGCGGAGGGTGTTGCGACCTTGGAACGCGCGCGCCGCGTTCTCGACGACCGTAACGAACAAAACACCGCCTTGTACGTCTCAATCCTGGGCTCACTGGCGCTGGGCTATCAAGATTCCGACCGGGAGCAAGATGCCATAGCACTCGGACGTTACAGCATGACGCTAAAACAGGTTACCTCTCGCGACGACAGCCCTGAATTTCTGGAGGCGCTCGAGCAATTCGGAGTCGTGATGGGAAATCTCGATCACGAGGTCGAGGCGGCAGCAGCGTTGCGGCGCGTCGTCGTGGGCTATAAGACACTGTTTGGCGCCGAAAGCCAGCGCACGCTGCAAGCCGAGGGAGATTTCGCCACGTGCCTGATGGCGATGGGTCACTTTCGTGAAGCCCAGGGCGTCGCGAGTGCCGCTCTCGACGGCACTCAGCGGCTGGAAGGGTCCGGCAACCAAGACTATGCCGATGCCATAGCCCGTGTCGGCCGCATCATGATGTACCGCGGTGACTACTCCGGATCGCTACCCTTGATGCGCACTGCTTTTCGGATCAATCAAAATCTACGGGCACCGGACAGCCTCGATGTCATCGCGGCCGGCTACGATGTCGCACGCACACTGATGTATACCGGGCAATTTGCCGAGGCCCGCGCCCTGCTCAAGGTTCCCGTGCCCAGCGATCAAACCGACGGCTATGCCAAGTACGTGCGCGCGCTGCGGATACGCTGGTCAGGAGAGTTGGAAATGCAAGCGGGCAACTTGGATCTGGCGCACAAACTGCTGAATGACGCGTCCCGCGAGTTTGCGTCATTCAAGTCAAACAGCGGCGCCACGATTACCAAGCTGCGGGAGAGCGAAGCATGGCTGTTGAAATTGCAGGGAAAGGCGGGCGAGGCTGCGACGCAGTTGAAGCAAGTGGCGGATGCGTATGCGCATTGGTATCCGCCGGATTCCGTTTACCTTCAGAATGCCAATGTGCGCTTGGCCGCCGCGCTGGCCGCGACTCAACAAATCGACGCTGCGCGAAAGCTGGTCGAAGCGGGGCGCCCGGTACTCGAAAGCGAACTGGCGCCCACCGCGGAGACCCGCTTGATCTTGAGCAGGCTGATCCGCCAGCTTTAGCTGAGCCTTTTCTATGCCCAGGCGCCGATCGCTTCTGCGCTGTCGAAGTAGGACCCGGTGATTCCGAAGCCATCCGGGCAGCGAGCGCTTTCCGCGCCGAGATATCCGGGCTGCTGGCTGGCCAGCTCCTGGGATTCCGTCCATACCGGCAATTCGAGCTGCTCAAAGCGGCTCGCAATCTGAGGGTCCGCCCTCATGACATGGAGCGCTTCATGGGTACCAGCGGCAACGATGGAGATGCGCAGCTTGTTGGCCAAGAACTTGATGGCGTGGGGGGCAGCACGTCGGCGTTCAGTGAGCGAATTATTTCGGCGTACAGACTTCGCAGCAACGGGAACGGGACTGGGGGGGGGCTCCGCCGAGACGATTGTTCCGCGGCCGCTACGCTCCTCAAAGGATGGCGCGTGATCGCGCTGAACCTTTTCAAGGAGCATTGTCTTGCCCGCGCCGCAAACGCCATAGATGAGCATGCAGGGCATGCGAAACGGAGGTTTTCGGCAGGAGGCCTCGACCGCCTGCTTCGGGAACATTTCCGTAATTGGCACTATTGACAGTCGCGACGAGGTGATACAGAATCGTATCACTATGAGCACCACTGTCACTGTGCGAGACCTCCGCAACCAGTTCCCCAAGGTTCGAAAGCTCGTAGAAATGCAAGGCGAGGTGGTCTTGACAGAGAAGGGGCGGCCCCGTTACCGGTTGATAGCCTATACGCCCGCGGCTGGCAATAAAGCTCTCGCCCCCAAGGACTACATCGAAAGGATGAGTCGATTCCAACCACGGGCCCTCGACGCTGCGCAGGTCGAAGCGCTCCACGATGACAATCGTGGCGACCGCTAAACCTGCGCCGTACGTAGATCCCAGCGCGCTCAGAAAGCTGTACATCCGCGAGCCCGAATCGGCCGCGATGAATGCCTGGCGCAGGCGCCATCCCCTGGCTCTAACGGTGACCCATCACGGTAGAGCCGAAATCACAAACGCCATCGGGCTCGCCGCCTTCCGTCAACAGATCACCTCCGAAGCCTGGAGCGATACGATCGCCTCGTTCGAAGAGGACTTTTCCGACGGCCGCTATGTACAAAGCGATATCCTCTGGCGCGCAACGCTTCAACGGGCGGTTCAGCTAAGTCGTGAGCACACCCCCACGATTGGTTGCCGAACGCTCGATATATTGCACGTCGCCAGTGCGCTTGAGCTCGAATTCAAAAGCTTTCTCACGTTCGATGCGCGCCAGCAGCGACTGGCGCGCATTGTCGGGCTCAAACTCATTATTCCCAAAGGATAAGAGTTCCGCACCGTGAAGGTGAAATGAATTCGGCTGACGAGTTCCTACCCGCGAATGAGTACTCTCGATCGGTTTCTATCGGTGGCGACGCGCAGCTCTGCAGCAGCCAAACGCTAATTTCAGCGCGACTCGCTATTTGCGTCCCGATTGCCCCGAAGCAAATTGTGTCCGTTCTTGAGGTGGCTCTATCCAGCCGCCACCGAGGGCCTCGAAGAGATGAATGACGGCCTGCATATGGGCAAGCTGTGTCTGAGCCAGTTGGTCCTCGGCCGCGAATAGAGTTTGCTGCGCTTGCAGCACAGTGAGTAATTCGGTGACGCCTTGGCGGTATTGAAGCTGCGAAATCCTGAAGGCTTCACCGGCGGCCTGCACCTCTCGCTCGAGATGAAGCTCTGCTTTGCTGTTGTTGGCCACCTGGCCCAGTGCGTTCTCCACATCCGCGTAGGCATTGAGCACCGCACTCTGATAACTTGCGATCAGTTCCCTTTGCGTGGCCTTCGCGAGATCCTTCTGACCCACCAGTTTGCCGCCGTCGAAGATCGTTTGTAGGAGGTTGGCGCCAAAGTCCCAGGCGAAATTAGGACCATGCAGAAGTGCATTGATGGCCGTACTGGCGAAGCTTCCGTTACCGGCGAGGGCGAACTGCGGTAGGAAAGCCGCTCGTGCGGCATCGAGATTCGCGTGCGCACCGGCCAAATTGGCCTCCGCCTCGGCCACATCGGGGCGCCGCAACAGTAGTTCGGATGGCAGTCCTGTTTGCGCCGAAGGCAGATGGAACCCGTCAAGAGTCTGCGTTGTGACCTCGAACCCTTCCGGCGGTTCTCCGAGGAGTACTGCAAGCGCATCGCGAGCCTCCAACTCCTGCTGTTCAAGCATGGGGAGTTGTGCCTCCACGGATTCCACTTGAGCCTGCTCTTGTGCGAGATCGAGGCGGGAAGACTTGCCGGTGGAGACCCTTAGTTTGATCGTGTCCAGAATGCCGTTGATGGCGGCGATGTCTTCATTGGCGATCGCGATGCGGGCCCGCAGTGCTAAGACACTGAAATAGGAGTTCGCAACATTCGCCGTAACGCTCAATATTGTTGCCTGCTGGGTGAATCGCGCCGATTTTTGCGCCTCCTTGGCGACGCGCAGATTGTCACGGGCAAGACCCCAAACATCGAGCTCATAGCTTGCTCCAATCGTCAGGCCAAAGGAGTTGCCGGCCGAAAAGCTTTGGCCGTTCAGGGATTGCCCGCTTTGTCCAGAAGGTGAACGCAGCGCTTGGGTTTGCGCGTTGATTTGCGGGAAGAGTGCTGCGCGCTGAATGGTAGTGCGAGCTTGCGCCTCCATCACGCGCGCAGTCGCCACGGCGAGATCCCGATTGGCGATGTGCGCTTTTTCTATGAGCTCGGACAACTCTGAACTGCCAAAGCTCTGCCACCAATTCGGCTGTGGCCAGACTCCTTCGGTCGTGCCGATCTCAACTGAGAAACTCTTTGGTGTAATCTGCGGGGTCAAAACCTGCGGAACGTGCGTCGCGCAGCCGGCCAATAGCAGGGAGATCGGCGGAATCGACGGGTGCAGAGTCCACCACCATTGGCCGGTTGAGGCTGCCCTACTCATAGCGCAACGCAAGGATCGGACTCGCGCGCGCGATATGCATCGCGTGGCCTAAAATGGTCATCCAGGCGATCGCTAGTGCGACAATCCCGGCAGCCACAAAATAGAGCGGATTGAGCGTGATGCGGTAGGCGTAGGATTGCAGCCAGTGATGTAGATAGTAGTAGGCCACCGGCCAAGCGATCGCATTGGCGATCAGGACGGGAATTGAAAACTGCCACAGCAGCAGCCGCACGATATCGCGCGTTCGCGCGCCGAATGCCTTGCGCAGTCCGATCTCTTTGGTACGACGCTCCGCGGTGAATGCCGCGACACCGAACAGGCCGAGACAGGAAATCGCTATGGCAATGCCGACAAAACAACTGAACATCACGCCGAGCTTTTCGTCCGCTTTGAACAGATTTTCGAATGCATCATCCAAAAAATATCTTTCGATGGCAGAGTTCGATGCAAAGGACGCCCAAGTCTTGTCTATAAAGGCGAGCGTCTCGGGAATTCGCTTGCCCCGCAGGCGAACCGAGAGAAGTGTATTTCCGGGCGGATAGTTGACATAGACCGCCGGCAACACAGCGTCTCTTACGCCGTCAGTCTTCGAATCGGCCAAGACGCCCGCGATGCGGGCCTGCCCCAAAGCGCAAAGCATGGTCTTACCGACGGCTTCTTCGGCGTTGTATCCTAAACGTCTTGCCGCTTCGCTGTTGATCAATACGTTGCGGCCGGCATCGGGATCAGCCCCTGAGAATGGAAATGACGAAAAGGCATCCTCACCGCGCGCCGATGAAAGCAACCGGCCGGCCACCAGGCGCATGCCGTAGACGGACGGAAAGTCGGGACTCGCGGTTACGACCCGAATTGTAAAGGACTGTGCGCTGCCGGGTATTTTGGCCAGAATGTTATTCACGTTGAAAAAATCGAAAGGAACGCCGTTGGAAAGTGCCACGTCCGTGACATCTGGATTGGCTCTCAAGGCATGAGCAAAACTTTCCGCTGCAGACGCTGATAGCTTGCTGATCCCGCGCAGGATCACAATTTCGTTGCGGTCAAACCCCAAGTTGATATTGCGCACAAAGCTGATCTGACTGAAGACGACGATTGCCGCAATCCCAAGGCCGATCGAAACCGCAAATTGAGAGACGACCAGGATCATGCGTACGAGGCCGGAACCTGTCTGGGCCGAAACGCTGGTCTTTAGGGCATCCGCCGGCCGAAAGCTCGAGAGCACCAGCGCTGGATACACCCCGCTGAGCAGGCCGGCGACAATCGCGCTCGCCACAATCGCCAAGAGAAGCGGCCATTCGGCCAGATAATTGAATACGATTGGCCGGCTGAGAAAGGCGTCATAGACGGGAAGCAACACCTCCACGAGCGCAAGGGCGATCACCAGCGAGAGGAGCGCCATCAAGAGCGCCTCGCCCAGGAATTGAACGATCAACTGCGGCCGGGTTGCGCCGACGGCTTTGCGGATGGCAATTTCTCGTGCACGCAAGGTTGCTCGCGCTGTGGCCAAATTCATGAAGTTGAAGCACGCCACGATCATGATCAACAGAGCAATCAGCGCGAAACCAAGAACCGTAGCCCGGCTTCCGGGCGGCTTCATGCCGCCATAGTTGTCGCTGGTGAGATGGACGTCCCAGAATCGCGTCAGGTGATACTGCTCCAAATCGCTCGCGCGCATTCCCCCCAGTACGTTCTGATGGACCGATTGATCCAGTAGGGGAGGTAGCTTGGCAAGCACCGTATCGGGATCGGCGCCCGGCGCGAGTACCACGTAGTCGTACACGCCGTCCGTACCGGTCCAATGTTCGTCCCTGAAAGCTCGCGGCAGCATGTCTGCAAGCGACGAGTTTGGCATGACGAGATCGATGGCGAGCTGGGTATTGGAAGGCAGATCCCGCAGTACACCCGTCACGGTCAGCGGATGAACCGCGGTCAGGCAGGCAGCATCATTCCGATTGCATAGCATCCCGCTTCCCGTAACCGTCAACACTTTCCCGAGCGGATCGATATCACCGAAGTATTTGCGAGCCATGCGCTGCGAGAGAACAATTGACTCAGGCTGGGCGAGAGCACTGGCCGGATCACCCTCCACGAGGGGCAACTTGATTACTTGAAAGAAATTCGGATCGACCGCGGCAATGGTTTCCAGGAATTGTCTGTTGCCAATCGTGACTGTTATCGGCTCGGGGACCAGGTGGGTCGTCGCCTTAACTTCAGGGAAGTTGTCCCGCATTGCCCGCAACAGCGGAAACGGAGCCGTGGCATATGAAAACGGATCGCGGCCAGGCGCGTGAAACGTCACTTCGGCGCGGTAGAGATTCGCGCTATCCGGAATCCATCGGTCGTAGGAGACTTCATCGCGCAAAAACAAGATGATAAAAATTGCGCACGCCAGGCCGACGGATAGCCCGACAATATTTATGAAGCTGTAGAGCTTGTGTTTAACAAGATTGCGCGAGGCCGCGATCAGATAGTGACGGAACGGGGTGGTCATAAAACCCGCCGAATATTCTCGGTCACCAGAGCGCCGTCGAGCAGATTGACAATGCGATGAGCATACTCAGCATGCGAATGAGAATGCGTGACCATCACGACCGTCGTGCCTTCGCCGTTCAGCTCGGTCAGCAGCTGCATCACCTCTTCCCCATTGGCCGAGTCGAGGTTGCCGGTGGGTTCATCGGCCAGGATCAATTTCGGCCGCGATACCACGGCGCGGGCGATGGCGACGCGCTGCTGCTGGCCGCCGGACAGTTGCTGCGGCATGTGCCGGGCGCGGTGCCCGATCTTTACTCGGGCCAAGGCATCGCGCACGCGGGTTTTACGCTCGCTGCGCGAGATTTCTTGGTGGTAGAGCAGCGCCAATTCGACGTTCTCGGAGACGTTTAGTTCGTCGATCAAATTGAAACTCTGGAAAACGAAGCCCAGGGAGTCTTTGCGTAATTCTGAGAGCTGCGTCTCCGAACGGCCGGCAATGTTTTGATCACCGAACCAATATTCGCCGCCGGTCGGACTATCGAGCATGCCGACGATGTTCAGAAACGTGGACTTGCCGCAGCCGGACGGCCCCATGACCGCGATGAATTCGCCAACCGCGACTTCGAGATTGATGTCACGCAGCGCTGCTGTTTCAACCTCGGTGGTGCGATAGATTTTGGTGAGATGTTTGAGAGTAATCATGTGTTTTCCGCCGTAATCAATGGTTGCCGCGGTCCGGCTTTTCGAATTCAACGCGCTGGATCTTCTGGAAGGCCTCGTAACCGGAGACGATCACTTTCTCGCCGGTCTGCAAGCCGTCGAGAACTTCAACATGTTCAGGATTGCGTCGGCCCAGGCGAACGATTCGGCGGGTCGCGTAGCGTTCGTCCGGCGCCACCACAAACACCCAGTTGCCGCCGGTCTCCTGGTAGAAGGGTCCGTTGGGAAGCATTTTCGCGGTGGCTGCGCGCCCTAGCTCCAGCCTGATATCAAATGCTTGGCCGGTATGGATGCCCTGGGGAATCGGGCTGTCAAAGTTAAGATCGATCCGGAACGTGCCGTTGGCGACCTGCGGGTAGATTTTGGTAATTTTCGCTTTGTGGTCACGCCCATCACTGGCGAAAAGGGCCACCTGTCCGGGCACCATGCGTCCGAGATAAAACTCATCGACCTGTGCGGTGAGTTTAAAGCGATCGAGCGAATCCACCTGTCCCAGGACTGCGCCCGGCGTTTTGGATTGGCCCACTTCGGCGTTGAGCGCGGTCAATTGGCCATCGGTCGGTGCGCGCACGGTGAGCGCATCGAGACTCGCGTGGGCCGTCGAGATACTGTCATTCAGCCTCGCCAGGGTCTGCTGAAGCTGCACAAGTTGACTCGAGCGCACTTTCTGCTCGGTATCGCGCGACGCAACGGTGGCATCTCTGAGCTTTAGCTCATAGGAATACTCTTCCTGTTCCTGCTTGTAGATCGCCGGCGCGATCGCGTTGCCGTCGAGCAGAATCTTGTCGCGCGCGAGATCCCCGGTCAGTTTGCTGATCTGATGTTCGATGTCGAGCAAATCGTGTTGATATTTAAAGCGAGTCTCCTCGAGCTGCAGTTTTGTATTTTCCAGCGCGTTGATCTGGCTGGCGGTATCCGCCTCACGCGAAGCGACCTGCAACTGCAGTGCGGTGTTAAGCAGGATGATGAGCGGCTGTCCTGCCTTTACCGTTGCACCGTCCTCGGCCAGGATCTGTTTTACGGTGCCGCCCTGATCAGCGGTGAGATAGTGAGTGGTGAACGGCGCGGCCGTGCTGCGCACGGCGATGAAGTCTTCAAACGGACCCTGTGTTACCTCCCCGAACGTGAGTCGGTCGATCGGGACTCGGTAGACTTGGGCATGCGAGCGCGCAAGCAGCCAAACCGTCGCGACGAGAACGAGGAGCCCGCCGATCCCGTAAGAGGCATACCGCCGCCAAGCGGGTTGTCGCACCAGCGGCCTGTCCATGCCGCCGGCAGGCGATGGCGCTGCCGATTGCTCGGCGCGCGGGCTCTGACCCCGTCGGAAGAACCGGGTGATGCGGTCCGTAGTGTGCATGACCGGGAGTTGCAACTAGCGGGCCAAGACGCTCAGCCCTGTAATTTCAACGAGTTATAGGCTCCGGCTAGCGTTGAAGCGACCGCTGGCGTACAAGTGACCGGACACCTGTCCGTTTTCGAACATATGGCATCTGAACTCAATCCCGCGCGCATCCTGATCGTCGACGACCAGGAGGACATCCTGTTCGCCGCCCGACTGCTGCTGAAACGCCATTTCTCCTTCGTTCAGACCTCGCAAGATCCTTCCTTGTTGCCGGATCTGGTGCGAAAGGGTGCCTTCGATGTGCTGCTGCTCGATATGAATTTCACCGCCGGTGCTGATGATGGCGTCGAGGGTTTGAGACGGCTTTCGGAAGTCCTGACGCTCGATCCGCAAGCGGTTGTCGTGCTGGTGACCGCGCACAGCGGTGTGGAGTTGGCGGTGCAAGCCATGAAGCAGGGTGCCGCGGACTTCGTGACCAAACCTTGGGAGAATGAAAGACTGCTCGCGACGCTCTTGGCTGCGGTCAATCTGCGCCGCTCACGCATGGAGGCCGTGCAACTGCGCAACCGCAATCGCGGACTCGCCGCGGCAATCAATACTGAAGCGGAAATGATCGGGACATCGCCCGCGGCATTGCGCGTGCTCGACACGGTCCGTCGGACAGCCCCGACGGATGCCAATGTGCTGATCCTGGGTGAGAACGGAACGGGCAAGGAGTTGGTAGCCCGCGAGATCCATCGCCACTCACGCCGCGCTTGCGAAGTGTTTTTGCGCGTTGATCTCGGCGCACTGTCACCGCAGCTTTTCGAAAGCGAACTGTTCGGCCATCGACGCGGCGCCTTCACTGACGCTCGCGAAGATCGCGTAGGTTTGTTTCGGGCGGCCACCGGCGGCACTCTATTCTTGGACGAGATCGGTAATGTACCCTTGCATTTGCAAAGCAAATTGCTGACGGCGCTGGAGCGCCGCGAAGTCGTCCCCGTCGGCGCGGACAAACCGGAACCGATCGACGTGCGGCTCATCTCAGCCACCAATCTCAACCCACAGCATCTCGCCGATGCCGATAGGTTTCGGCAGGACTTGTTTTATCGCATCAATACCGTGGAAATCACCCTGCCGCCGTTGCGGGAGCGACGCGAGGACATTCCGCTGTTACTGGAGCACTTTATTGCGGTGTATGCACAAAAATACAATTTTCCGCACAAGCGGCTGAGCGCGACTGCCCTGGATGAGCTGGTGGCCCACACTTGGCATGGCAATGTGCGTGCGCTGCGACACGCGGCGGAGCGCGCCGTCATCTTGAGCGAGGGCTCGATACTGGAGGCCGACGACTTCTCGCTCGCGCCAGAACGGACCAATGCTTCCACTCGTGGCTCGCCCGACACGCCCAGGCTCGATGACATGGAAAGAGACGCGATCGGCCGCGCGCTAGCCGAGAGCGACGGAAATGTCAGTCGTGCTGCCGCGGGGCTTGGCCTGACCCGTGCCTCGCTGTACCGGCGGAAAGTGAAGTATGGTCTTTAGCCGCTTCCGCGTGAGCATGGCTCTCCTCATCGGAACACTGGCGCTCACGATCGCGGGCGCTGCCTGG
>DATAVW010000197.1:0-2404 GCA_036267515.1 Rhizomicrobium sp. | reverse complement strand
GCCGGTAACGATTGCGCTCGCCAGGCAGAAGCCGAGCACGGGCAAGTCAAGACGTGCGCCCGCGAGCAGCGGAATGCTCAGCGCATCGAGGCCCGCCATCACGCGAATTCCGATCGCTGCCAAGATGATGCCGAGCACGGCTCCGCACGCGGAAAGCGTCAGGCCTTCGGTGAGCATCTGGCGAATGAGGCGGCCGCGGCCCGCGCCCAGCGCGGTTCGGATCGCCATCTCTTTGTGACGCGCGGCGGTACGCGCCAGAAGCATGTTCGAAAGGTTGGCGCACACGATCAGCATCACCACGCCGACGGCGCCAGTGAGCACGAAGAGCGCGGGCCGTATGCGTCCGCTGACGTGATCGGAAAGCGGCGTAACGATGCCTTCGAAATCGTTGCGCTCGGGATGGGCGTGCGTCAGCCGCTGGGCGAGGATGCTGATTTCCGCCTGTGCGGAGGCAACGCTGACGCCCGGCTTGAGGCGGCCGATCATCGCCATGGTGTTGCCCCAGCGGTTGGTTTCAGGGCTCAGCGGAAACGGAAAGTACAGATCGAAGTGGCTGCCCGGCGCGAGGATTGAGGCCAGGTCAAAGGACGACGGAAGCACGCCGGCCACAGTCACTGGTTCATTATTGATGCGCAGCGTTGTGCCCACGATTGCGGGATTGGACGCGAAGCGGCGTTTCCAAAGACCGTAGCCCAGCATCACTGCTTTCGGTCCGTTCCACTTGCACTCTTCATCCGTGAACTGCCGACCGATCAACGGCTTCACCCCGAGCATCGGAAAGAAGTTCTGGGAGACGGGCACGCCGCTGAGGCGCTCGGGTTCGCCGCTGCCGCTGGTGAGCAGATTGTCGCCGACTTCGTAGAATGCGAAGTAGCCGGCGATGTCGGTGAAGGACTGGTTTTGCGCGCGAAGATCGAGGAGATGTCCGACTTGCGTAGTCTGACCGGACATGCCCGCGCTATCATGATTCGCCACCCAGACCAGCCGTTCGGGATTTTCAAACGGCAGCGGGCGCAGCAGCAGCGAATCTACCACGCTGAATACGGTGGCGCTGGCGCCGATACCAAGACCCGTGATCAGAACGGCGAAGGTGGTGAAGCCGAGGTCGCGGCGGAGCGTGCGTAGCGTATAGCGTAAATCGCGCAGGAAGCCTTCGGGCATGGTATCTCCTGAGGGTTATACTGCGCGAACGCGATTTGGTTACGAGTTTTCCGCTTTGCCTGCGAGACTACCGACACGCGCGGCAAAGACAGGCGGGCGGACCGATTCCGGTTTCCACCCGAGCACGAACTCCACCGCGGGTCCGCACACACGGCCTTGGCACGGACCCATGCCGCAGCGGGTATGCAGTTTGGCTTCGCGCCAATTGGTGCACTGTTTGACGCGGCCCAGCGGTACGTCCTCGCACCGGCAGACCAAAGTTTCATTGGTTGCGAGTTCACGTAGTTCGGCGCGCGGAGAGAAGGCGCGTTCGAGAGCGTCGGCGAATTTGCGGTGGTCGTCGCGCGCGGCGAAGAGTTTTCTAGCGCCGCTGGCATTACCTGCGGCTGCGTAGCCGGCGATCTGGCCTTCAGCCAATGCTAGGTCGAGACCACCGATGCCGGTAATTTCGCCGGCGCAGTAGACGCCGGGGACGGAGCTCTCCTGGAATTCGTTGACTGCGACACCGGTGGCGCCTGTGCGGCAGCCGAGCAGCGCAGGAATCTCGAGATTCGGGATCAAGCCGAAGCCGCACGCCAGGTAATCGCAATCCTTCGTGAAGGTCTTGTTGCGGCGACGCAGAGTGACCGATGCGAGTTTGCCATTGCCCTGCGCCGCGACCGGCCAACATCCATTCATGTAGGGCACGCCCAGCAAGCCCATGCGCAGACCTGCGGCCTGGAACATCTTCCCGGGCTTTGTGATCAGCCCCAGCGCGAAGCCGTAGAGAGCGCTGGCGTCGGCCTGTTCCGCAATCAGCAACACGTTGGCGCCGTCATCTTTCAAGTGCTTTGCGACGGCGAGCAGAAGCGGTCCGCTCCCCGCGACGACCACGCGTTTGCCCTTCATCGGCAGGCCGGATTTCGCGAGGGCTTGCAGGCCGCCGGCGCCCATCACGTTGGGCAGCGTCCAGCCGGGGAAGGGCAGGAAGCGCTCACGCGCGCCGGTGGCGAGGACAAGTTTTTTGTACTGCACGTCGCGCTCGCCGTGGAAGGTTTCGAGCGAGAGCGTGCCCGGCGTGGGCGCTGCGAAGACGCGCGCTCCGGAAATGAGTTCGACTTTGTCGCGCAGCCACGGTTTCGGATAGGACGAAGCGCGCCAGATCTGTCCGCCGGGCCGCGGATTGTCATCGACCATGGCGACGCTTGCGCCCGATTCGACGGAGCGGGCGGCTGCGGCAAGCCCGGCTGGGCCAGCGCCGATG
>DATAVW010000196.1:0-9931 GCA_036267515.1 Rhizomicrobium sp. | reverse complement strand
CTCGGTTGAACTATATCAGCAGCGAAACATAAGCGCAGCCGTGAACGCAGACCATCATCGCGCCGGCTCGAAGAGAAGATCGACGGTCGCGGCGCCGGCGTTCTTCAAGATGTGCATGCAGAAGGGCGCGTCCGCTAAGGTAAGGTCGCCGTGGCACATGCTAACCACGCGCTCGTGCTGCAGGGTGGTCAGAAGATACAGCGACAATTCATCGGGCGACTTCGGGCGATGCCGACAAAAGGCATGCCACGCCCTATCTGCCTTATCGCTTGTGCTGCGTTCCAACTCGTCCAGATGCTTCGTCAGCTTCTTGTCCGGCTTTCCAGCTTTCTGATGCGCGCCCTGCCGGTCCAAGGCGTCGGAAAACGCCTTGTCCGCCTTCTGCAAGTCACGCAACAGGTTGGTGAACTGGATGCTGAGTGCCGGTCGCGTGTATTTGGGTTTGGGAGTGGTCATTGGCAACCCCCTCGAAAAACGAGCGTCGCGACCGTGCCGTTCACGTTCGTCAGCAGCGATACCAGCAAGTCCCTGTCGGGCTCGTGATCGAAGTTGCAATCGCGGACGCGCCAGTGGTTCAGGATCGTCAGCAGATATTCCGAAAATTCCTCCGGAGTGGTCGGCTGATATTTGCAAAGCGCGTAGAGAGCATCGGAAGTCATGTCGTGCGCGCGGGACTCCGCGCGACAGATCGCCTTTAACTTCTTTTCATCGCCGGTCTGCTGGCGATCCGTGCCGCGTCGGCTGTCGATTGCGTTGTGCTGCTCGATAGCAGCCGAGAGTGCTGCGTCCGCGTCCCGTAGCGCGGACATCAGCTTCGCGAATTTGTGCGCGCTCATTTCGCACCACCCTTCGCGGCCAATTTTTCGAGATATAGCGTCACAATGGTGCTAACGGCTGTCCCGGCGAAATGGTCAAGACCGATCAAACGGCGGATTGCCATCGCCTCATGAGCCTGCGGTGTCAGTGCCCGCGATCCTGCGGGGATGATAGACTGTGAAGTAGCCTGTGGCATGGGGTTCCTCCATGTTGCCGGTTAGGGCCGGACGGAAGTTGCCTCTTCCGTTCGGCCTGCCTTTTTGGTAGACCGTAAATATGCCAAAGTCAATTAAGGTAGACCAAAAAAGACAGCGTGGACGTCCAGCTACTGGGCGCGATCCGGTAGTGTCGGTTCGCGTTCCGGAGCAGACGCTTTCAGAACTGGACGATTGGGCTGAAAAGCGCGGCGTGGGCCGAGCTGAGGCCATCCGCACACTGTTAGAAGATGGACTCCGCTGCTACGACTTGGCGAAAGGAAAGCGGAGACGCTGAGGGTCTGGGCGCGTCAATGGAACCGGGTTCGGCAGAGCACTCCTTTGAACCAAAAAGGAAGGGCCGGTGGGGGACACTTTCTGAACTCGCCTGCATGGCGGCCTTATGCGTATGGCTATCTGGTTCGAGAGGCTTCGCCCTTCACACATGGTTTGACATCGCCTTAGTCGTTGGTGCGGTAGGCTTTTCGATTGCATCGCTAATTCTGCTCGGTGCTGCCATATTTGCATGGCCCGATGAGAAAACAGAGCGCGTCGGCAACTTCACGTTTCTCTGGCTCGTCCTAGTCCCAATTGGTATTGGCATTGCGATCTGGTTGGGAATACCGCTATGGCAGTGGTTTCAAAGCATCCCCTCGTGGGCAGCAGTCATAATTGTTCTGCTGGTGTTGATTTTCATCAATATGCCGAAGGGCGACTAACCGGTCGATCCGCTACCTACGGGTATACCCCTCGTGATGAGCGTCCCCCGTCCGGTCACAGCTTCGACATGGCGAATAGGCGGAAGCGGAGATAACTGAGGTGTTCGGCAGTATGAATATGAAGGCGACTTTGTTGGCTGCGGCTGCAATTGCTTTGTCAGTTTCAGAAGAAGCTGTCGCGGGGACGCCTCATGTCAAAGCGCTACATGCGTTTTGCAAGGTCCAGCAAGCGTGCCCCGACGGGAGCAGAGCTATTTCTTCGTTGCTATCAGCGAAGGACGGCAGCTTATACGGCACGACACTGTACGGTGGTCGTGGAGCCGGGGTGGTTTATCGGATCGCGCCAGTTGCCGGCAGATTGAAATATCGCCCGATCCACATCTTCTGCACAAAGAGTGGACCTCCCGACTGCAAAGATGGTGCTGTACCGCTAGCCGGCCTAATCGAGGATGTGCACGGTAATCTGTACGGAACCACAGAGGGCAGTACCAATGCTTTCGGCGAGGTATTCGAGCTGATTCCGAATGCTGATCGCTCAAAGTTCTCCCTGGTGATTTTGTACACCTTCTGCCCAGGTGGAGAGGATCAATGTCCCGCTGGTTCAGACCCAAACGGACTCACATATCAAGGACAGCAAACGCGGGCTCAGTACGACGGAGTGTCTCCGCTCTATGGAACGACGACGCAAGGTGGAGCTCGTTCAGACGGGGGCACAGTATTTGAACTGGATTATGTTACAGGCAAGAAGAAGCGCAGCGAGAAAGTGCTATACAATTTCTGCTCGCAAGTAGGATGTCCTGACGGTTCGTTTCCGTGGACGCCCGTAATCGATTCCGCTGGGAACCTGTACGGAACAACGCAAAACGGTGGCGCTGGGAAGGAAGGGACTGTCTTCGAGTTGGCACCCAATAACGGGGGCTACACTCAGATTGTTCTTCATAGCTTCTGCTCTCTAGCAAACTGCACGGACGGTGATCGTCCCCTAGACGCCGTGACAATTGGACCGGATGGCGCCTTATATGGGACCACGCAAGGCGGCGGCGCTGCAAAGCAAGGCACATTGTTCAAGATTGTCCCCAACGGGGCGAACTCTCAGGAAACGGTACTCTACAATTTTTGCGCTCAGGCAAATTGCACCGACGGTGCTGGACCGCAGACCAAAGTAGCTTTGGACGCTGACGGGAACATATTCGGGGTCACATATTTTGGGGGCGTCGGCGATGGCGGCGTGCTGTTTGAGCTGAGCGGCTCCACATACAACATATTGCACACCTTCTGTTTGGACGCTGACTGCAAGGACGGCCTCCATCCACTTGCAGGAGTCACTTTGCAAAGCCCAAGCAACGTCCTCGGAACGACGACGGCAGGCGGGAAGTACCTTGCAGGCACGGTTTTCGAATATCGATCCGGCTCCCAAGCAGGCGCTGGAGGGCGGTAGGTTTACAGCGTGACGACTAGCTCAACTGTCAGCAGCGCTGTAGGCGGAGGGAAAGCTATGAGGCATGTGATTACGAGCGCTGTTTTACTGGCTGCCATCGGCAGTAGCGCGCTGGCGCAGACTACGACGATCTGCAATCAGGTCGGCAACACGACCTATTGCAACACATCGGCACCGCCTCCGCATGGAACTACACCTGACTACCTAAATTCCATCCCGCACCCTCGCTCACCATCCTTCAGCGCCTCAGACCTTAACGCCATGATGGAACGGCACCGCCAAACGGAAAGCGATCATATTCACCAGATAGTGGGGCAAATGGTCATGGCGGGTCAGTGTTCAGATGCAAAAGCTACCGCCTTGAACGCCGGCGATTTTGACCTTGCTCAGAAGGTCGATTCAATGTGCAAGCCTTCCCACTAGCCGGACAGATGTAATGCGCTGCTTCACCTATCGGCGGAGGGAGCCCCGTCACCCTAAGCAGAAGCCGACGCCGCCATGCGGCACAGGGTGCGGGCGTCCATGCATAGCTGTCGCGCGAGAGGCATTCGGTGATGAAGCACGGAAGCGGTAGCAAGGTGCTCTGGAGCCTTGCCTAGTTCGACATCGGCACGGCAATGAAGCTGAAGGGATAGTTATGGAAAGAACCGCGGCCGAGTGACTTAAGGGCAATTGAACAGTCAGTTGAAGATTCTGTTTCTTTCACAACGGTAGCAACGTAGCCACGCCTGTTTGTTCCAAAAGGAAAGAACAGACAGCTGGCGGACGGCTCCATGGGCGTTGCGAACTTTATCGTGTAGTGCCCGGCGCTAGGATGAATCACCGAATAAAGCGGAGATGGCACGGCAACCGAGCCGTCCCTCTCGACACGACCGCTGATCGGGTCCGCCTGAACCGCATTCGCGAGCAATCCGGCGAACGCGGCTAGAGCTATCAGGCGCATTGGAATCCCCCTGTGGAATGGCGGGGGTAGAGTGCCCCAAAGCGCCAGCTGGCGCTAGAAGCGCCTCGCAAAATCGGCACTGTTTACAGTCTAAGCCGTCCGTAACGTGTCGGATGGGCTAACACCGACTCCGCTATCCGCGTTGCGCCTTCAGTGTCGAACTCCACTTGGCTTAAAACCTTTATCATTTCGGCCCTATCTCCGCACCGCACCGCACCGCACGATGGAAGGCATCTAACAGCCCGGCATCGGTTAGCCGCTCATTTGTCGTCATGGCGGTGTACTTGCCCACCGGCTACTCCAAAACCTATTCGGGAGATGCCATACTAGCCTCATGCCAAGGCTCCAACAGGTGCCGCCGCCCCGCCGATGTTGTCGCCCGGCCCACCTCTGTAACAGTACCTCCGCCCTTGAGCTGGGAATCAGTTTTCAATTACATGTCGGCGCCGCATCAGAACCCGTCTTTGCGAAAAGACGTGGCGGCGAGAGAGCGGGCCAGTAACGGGTTTCCCCCCACCGCTGGTCCGTTTCTCTTTTCGCAAAAGCGGAGCCGAGACCGGCAACGGCTAGGGAATGGAAGACCTCGCGCGCCTCGCCTCGCCTGATGGCGGCTCAATTGTCCTTTATAACTGGGGAGAGGTGAAGGACGGTCGGAATCTTGTACGGCTGGACAAAGATGGTCGGCTTGTCTGGAGAGCAGAACCATACATGGCGCCAAACGATTGTTTTGTCAGTGTGCGGTGGCAAGGGGAGCGCCTAATTTCGCAAACCTTCTCAGGCTTTGAGGTGGAAGTAGACGCCATCAGCGGAGCGGTGACGGGTCTCAGGTTCACAAAATGAAATTAGGACACCCGCTCCGGCGAATTGACTAGTGATGCCGCGCGAGCTTGATGATCTTGCCTTCCGCGGTGATGCCGTCCAGCGTATCGGCCAAGCGCTGTGAAATCCGATCCGCAGCAGCAATGAGCGCGCTGTCGGGAGCATTGGCATAACGGCTGGTGATCCCGCGCCCGCTGTGCCCGAGCAGGGGAGCGATGATCAGCTCCGAATAGCCCATCTCGGTTGCAGCGCTGGCGAACCAATGCCGCAAGCCGTGAATGCTCACCTCTTCAACTTCAGCGGCCTTGGCGATCCGCGTCCATGCTTTCGGCAGTCCGACGAAATGCCCGCTCTCACCTTTACTGGGAAAGACAAAGTCCTGCGGCTTCGCTTTAGCCGGTCGAAAGCCTTCCAGGAGCGACAGCGCCGCCGATCCAACTGGACGAACCTGCGGACCTGTCTTGGTATCATCGAAACGAAAGCAGTGTGCCTCAGCGTCTATCATTCGCCAGCGCAGTGTCAGAACTTCCATGCGTCGGCACCCGGTCAAGATCAGCGTTCGAACCGCGCGGAGCGCATTCTGGGTCTCCAGTGACTCCCGATCGCGCAAAGCGGCGCCGACGCGGGCTAGCGCTTGGAACGAGAAGGGCGGGGGAACGGGTTTCGATTTGGGCCGCTCGATCCCGAAAGCCGGATTGTGCAGCAAGAGCCCGTCCCGCACGCCTCGCTGCAGGATGGTTCCGAGAAGATCGAGCGCGCGGCTTGCGGCACCGGTGCCGCCCGTCACTGGCGCTCCTTTCGGCCGCCTTCCAGTTTTCGGGTCACGAGGCAGCGGTTTCGCGGTCTTGCCTTCCAGTACATCCAGAAAGAACCGCTCGACATCAGATGGCCGCAGCCCGGATACGTGTCTGCGCCCGAGCAGGGGCAGGATGTGAGCGTTGATCCTGCCTCGATCGTTTTCGAGGGTGCTAGCCTTGATGCGCGCCTTGCCTGCGATCAGGTACTGCTCGCAAAGGTCGCCAACTGTCGCGGCATTCCTCGACTCATCGCGTTCATTTGCGGGGTCTTTGCCGCGATCAACTGCTGCGAGCTTGGCCCTGGCTTCCTTTCTCGCTTCGTCAGGGGTGAGGCGCCCAACCTGACCCAGGGTGAGTCTGCGGCTGGTGCCTTGCTCGTTACGATACTGGATTACCCATGACGCTGCGCCGGACGGCTTCAGGCGCATGCCGAAGCCGGGTAGGTCCGCATCCCAATGGACCGCGTCTGTGCCTCTGTGGGCCGCTCTTAGAGCGTCTACTGCCCGTTTGGTGAGCCTTGCCATCACCTTCCTCGACGGGCGCCCGGGCGCCGGGTAAGCATAGGGTAAGCAGCGGGACGAAATCTCAGCGAATGTCATCCAAGCTGGGACGGTAGCTGGATGCCCTGCAAATCAGCCAAAACCCAGACGAGCACAATCTTGGCGAATGTCAGCTAATGAGGCAAGATAAATCGACACTATCGTTTACACCGATGGGGTCGGCGGTTCGAACCCGTCACCGCCCACCAGCCTTCGCTGCGCGAAGGCATGACTGTATTAACGGCGGGCGCATTGACGCGTGTCGCGTCACGTGACGGAGTGGCGCTATGCGGCTGAGCCTTCCATGCGCCATCTGGATCCTCCTGCTTGCGGGTTGCGGGCATTCCCCGCCGCCGCGCGAGGAGCAACCGGAGTTCCGGCCGGCGCGCAGCATTCTCGAAGGTTACGATTTCAATCACGACGGTACGGTCACGCGCGCCGAAATGGAGCAGGGCCTGCGTGCGGATTTCGCCAAAGCTGACGTGAAGCACACCGGCTGCCTCGGCGCGGACGAGGCGCGCGCGGTCAATGACCAGCGCTGGCAGCAGGATCAATCCACCTATTCGCCGCTGGTTGATTTCAAAGGGCAGGGCTGCATCGATTTCGATGAATTTGCTGCCACCGCCCGCTCGCTGTTCGAGCAGATGGACGGGAACGGCGATGGCAAAGTCGAGCCGAAAGAGCTTCGTCCGCAGAGCGGACGGCCACCGAGTCACGACTGAACCCGTCTGCTTGACCTCCGCCGGTTGCAGCCCTACACGGGTTGCCTTCTGCGGCGGCAAATTCCGCGCGCGGGGGCGTAGCTCAGTTGGTTAGAGCGTCGGCCTGTCACGCCGAAGGTCGCGGGTTCGAGCCCCGTCGCTCCCGCCAGTCTTCGCCGCCTTGCGGCTCCGGCTCGGCAAACGTCTCCAACAGTTTGTGGCGGAAAAACCGCTTGTTCTCCTTGCAAATCATGGCTTAAACCGCGCTCACGAATGCCATCCGGCGTTCCCGCGAAAACGACGCACCTTGAGCCCGCAACCTTGCCCACCACCCGCGGTTTCAAGGTAAGGGTATGGAATGAATCAGCTGCTGATCGAATATCTGCCGATCCTGCTTTTCATCGGCATTGCCGGCGCGCTTTGCGTCGCGTTTCTGCTGGTGCCGCTGATTATCGCGCCCTCCAAGCCGGATCCCGAGAAGCTGTCCGCTTATGAATGCGGTTTCAACGCCTTTGGCGATTCCCGCATGAAGTTCGATGTGCGGTACTACCTCGTCACGCTTCTCTTCATCATCTTCGATCTGGAGGTCGCTTTCCTGTTTCCCTGGGCGATCACCCTGGGCAAGACGGGTGTGTATGCCTTCTGGTCGATGATGGTGTTTTTGGGCGTGCTGACCATCGGTTTCATCTACGAATGGCGGAAGGGAGCGCTCGAATGGGAGTGATTCCGGCCGGCATGGCGGCGCGCGGGGGCGTGGAGGGTGGACGGGCGATCATCGACAACGATCCCTATTTCCGCGAGGTGCAGGCGGCGATGCAGGACAAAGGATTCCTCGTCGCCAGCGCCGATGCGCTGATCAACTGGGCACGCAGCGGCTCGCTGATGTGGATGACCTTCGGACTTGCCTGCTGCGCTGTTGAGATGATGCAGGCGTCGATGCCGCGCTACGACCTCGAGCGCTTCGGCGTGGCGCCGCGAGGCTCGCCCCGGCAGTCGGACGTGATGATCGTGGCCGGCACGCTGTGCAACAAGATGGCCCCGGCGCTGCGCAAGGTCTACGACCAGATGCCGGAGCCCAGATATGTGATCAGCATGGGCTCCTGCGCCAACGGCGGCGGCTATTATCACTACTCCTATTCCGTAGTGCGCGGCTGTGACCGCATCGTGCCAGTGGATATTTACGTGCCCGGCTGCCCGCCGACCGCGGAAGCACTCGTGTACGGCATCATGCTGCTGCAGCGGAAAATCCGCCGCACCGGCACGATAGAGCGCTGAGGCTTTTACATGAGCCTCGATCTCAACGCGTTGGGAAACCACATCGCGGCGGGCGTCTCCGGCGGCGTCGCCAATCAGAATGTCGGTCGGGGCGAACTGACGCTGACCGTGAGTGGCGAAGCGCTGCCACGGATTGTGGAATTCCTGCGCAATGATCCGCAATGCGAATTCCGGTTGCTGCTCGATATCTGCGGCGTCGATTGGCCGAAGCGCGAGAAGCGCTTCGATGTCGTGTACCATTTCCTTTCACTTTCGAAGAATCAGCGCGTTCGGCTGAAGGTGCAAACGGATGAGCAGACACCGGTGCCGTCCATCGCCCGCGTTCATCCGGGCGCCAACTGGTTCGAGCGCGAGACTTACGACATGTACGGTGTGGTGTTCTCCGATCACCCGGATTTGCGCCGCATCCTCACCGATTACGGTTTCGACGGATATCCACTGCGCAAGGATTTCCCCCTCACCGGCTTTGTCGAGCTTCGTTATGACGATGAGCTGAAGCGTGTCGTCTATCAACCGGTGCAACTCGTCCAGGAATTCCGCGATTTCGAGTTCTCGAGCCCGTGGGAAGGTGTGCGGCATGGCGCGCCTTGTGAACCGCCTGTCAGCACCGACGGGAGCGGTTGATGAGCGACGCTCCAGCCGGCGCGCCGGTCACCGACAACACCATCACGCTGAATTTCGGCCCGCAGCATCCCGCGGCCCACGGCGTGTTGCGCATGGTGCTCGATCTCGACGGAGAAGTGGTCACCCGCGTCGATCCGCATATCGGGCTGCTGCACCGCGGCACTGAAAAGCTGATCGAATACAAGACCTATATGCAAGCGCTGCCGTATTTCGACCGGCTCGACTACGTGGCCCCGATGAATCAGGAGCACGCCTTTTCGCTCGCGGCGGAAAGGCTGCTCGGGCTCGAAGTGCCGAAGCGTGGACAATATATCCGCGTGCTGTTCTGCGAAATCGGCCGCATCCTCAATCACCTGCTGCAGGTCACCACGCAGGCGCTGGATGTCGGCGCACTCACGCCGCCGCTGTGGGGCTTCGAGGAGCGCGAGAAGCTGATGATCTTCTACGAGCGCGCGTCCGGTGCGCGGCTGCACGCCAATTATTTCCGCACCGGCGGTGTGCATCAGGATTGTCCGCCTGAACTGCTCGAAGACATCTACGCCTGGACCAACAGCTTTCCAAAGGTGCTGGACGATCTTGAAACGCTGCTGACCGAGAACCGCATCTTCAAGCAGCGGAACGTGGATATCGGCAAGATCGACCGCGCCGATGCGGAAGCCTGGGGCATGAGCGGACCGATGCTGCGCTCGACCGGCGTGGCGTGGGATTTGCGCCGTTCGCAACCCTATGAGTGCTACAACGATCTGGAATTCCAGATTCCCATCGGCAAGAACGGCGACAATTACGACCGCTATCTCATCCGCATGGAAGAGATGCGGCAGGCCACCAGGATCATGCGCCAGTGCATCGAGCGTATGCCGGACGGCCCGGTAATGACGGAAGATAACAAGATTGCGCCGCCGACGCGTGCAGAGATGAAGCGCTCTATGGAGGCGATGATCCATCAGTTCAAGCTGTACACCGAAGGCTACCGCGTGCCGGAAGGCGAGGTGTATGCGGCCGTGGAAGCCCCCAAGGGTGAGTTCGGCGTCTATCTGGTGTCGGAGGGCGCGAACAAACCGTACCG
>DATAVW010000195.1:0-8484 GCA_036267515.1 Rhizomicrobium sp. | reverse complement strand
TTTATGCGGGTGATCCAATTTTTGCCATCAACTGGGTCGCCCGGCTCGCGCTGTTTCGCGCGACCGAGCGATGACGGTTGTTCGGGAACGTTACACTACATCGCAGCTTCGAGAATGCGCTCGATGATTTCGGCGTAACTCATGCCCGCTTCCGTAGCGGCAGCAGCGAAGCCCGCGCTCCGTTCCAGACAGGGATTTGGGTTGATCTCCAGGATCGTCGGTTCGCCGTCTTCACTGACGCGGAAATCGATGCGCGCGAAACCCTTCAGCCCGAACAGCCGCCACGCGGCTTCTGAATGTTCCGTCAGGTTCTTGTGGAGGGCAGGGTCGTCCGACACGCTGTGGAACTGCCGCGCTGTGTCATTGTACTCCGATGAAGTTTCCGCCCATTTCGCATCGTAGCCGACGATGCGCGGGCAATCCGCATTCCAGTTCTGGAAAACCATCTCCGGAATGGGCAGCACACGCGGCCGCCCGTTTTCCTCCAGCACCGAAATGTTGAACTCGCGCCCTTCTATATAAGCTTCCGCGAACCAGCGCCCACCATATTCGCGCTGGCAGAATTCAGCACGCGCCTTTGCTGCTTCGCGACCCATCACGACTGCTTTGGAGTCCAGTCCGAGCGAAGCATCTTCGGTTGCGGATTTGACAATATATCGAGCGTCATTGCGCAGTTGATCGAACGGCGCATCCTCCCACTCTGGGGTAGGCAAACCAGCAAGCCGCAACAGCTTCTTTGCAAGCGGCTTGTCGCCGGCCAGCGCCATTGGGGCGGCGGAACAACCTGTAAACGGCACGTTCAACTTTTCGAGCAGAGTGGGAACGATAGGCGCGAGCTCGCCCTGCCGGAAAACCGCTTCCACCATATTGAAGACGACATCAGCGCGAGGTTCCGTGACCTGCCTTCGCAATGCGTCTGGATCGAAGATAAACGGCGCGAGGCCCACACGATGACCACGCGATTCTAGCGCCTCGCCGATGGCGCGCGCGGTGATCAGCGTGTCGATCTCGTCGGCGGGCGCGTCCGGCGCCACGTCCGAATGCAGCACGAGAACGCGCATTTATGCTGCGACGCGCAGCCGGGCACCGAGCGCAGGGTTCCGCTTCAGGAAGGAATCCATGATGCGGCCGATAAGGTCGCGATGGGTGAGGCCCGCACGCGCCGCGATCAGGCACAAGTCGGAATGTTCGGGACGCAGCCCCGCGACGGGGTTCGCTTCGATGAAATTCGGCAGCCCGTCCGCATCGTTGCGAATGTCCACACGTCCGCCGTCACGGCAGCGCAGCGCGCGCCACGCCGCAAGCGCCACTCGTCCCGCGCTCGTGGCACTCACCGGATCGGCGCCCACAATGGACACCTTGTCCTGCCAGCCTTCGTCCTTGTTTTCGAAACCGTAGCCGTCGCCCACCCAGTGTTCTTTGGGCACGATTTCGCTCACGCCGAGCACGCGCGCTTCATCACCGGTGCCGAGGATACCAACCGTGAATTCGCGGCCGGGTAGAAATGTCTCCACCAGCACGGGCTGCTGAAAACGCGCCAGCAATTCGGCGGCCACGCGTTTCAGGGCGGCGGGTTCGTTCACTTTGGATTTCGCATTGACGCCTTTGCCCGAACCCTCTGCCACTGGCTTCAGGAACAGAGGAAACGGCAGTTTCACATGGCGCAGGTCCGCCACACGTTCGATCACGGCAAAATCCGGCGTGGGGATGCCGCAGTCGCGCACCACCCGCTTGGCCATGGATTTGTCGAGCGACAGTGCCAGCGTCAGCGCGTCGGAAAACACGTAGGGAATATCGTAGGCATCGAGCAGCGCCGGCGCCTGCGCCTCGCGTGCCAGTCCCTTCAGCCCTTCGCAGAAATTGAACACGGCATCCCAGCGCTCGCCGGCCACCAACGCTTCGGCCAGCGCCTTCACATTGCCGATGCGCGTCACCTTCCACCCGAACGACGCGAGCGCGTCACAGATCGCGTCGATGGTGACTTCGCTATCGAACTCCGCCGTTTCTTCGACGCTATAGCCCATGGCGAGGTAATCGGAGCGCAAATCGTAGGTCACGCCGATGCGCATGGGCTATTTCCCCGCACCCAGGGTGCCGCCGGCGTCGGGGTAGCGGTACACATCGCCCTCAAAATTGCGCAGCAGCAAATCGTCGCCGTCACGGCCCACGATGCAATCCGGCGCAAGCTGGATCTTGCCGCCGCCGCCCGGCGCATCCACAGCGAAAATCGGCGTGGCATAGCCGGTGGTGTAGCCGCGCAGGCCTTCGATGATCTCGAGCCCCTTGTGCACATTGGTGCGGAAATGGCTGGACCCGCGGATGGGATCAACCTGGTAGAGATAATACGGCTTCACCCGATTCTTCAGCATGGCATGCATGAGCGGTTTGATCACCGCGATGTCATCATTGATGCCTTTCATCAGCACTGTCTGGCTGCCGAGCGGAATGCCCGCATCCGCGAGCCGCGCCAGCGCCTCGCGCGATTCATCGGTGAACTCGCGCGGGTGGGTAATGTGCAAGCTCATGAACAGCGGATGGTATTTCTTCAGCACCTTCACCAGCGCTTTGGTGATGCGCTGCGGCAGCACCATCGGCACCTTGGAACCGATACGAAGGAATTCGATGTGCTTCATGGCGCGGAGGCGGCCGAGCAGCCAATCGAGCCTTTCGTCACTGAGAGACAGCGGGTCGCCGCCGGAGAGCAGCACGTCGCGCACTTCCGTATGCGCCTCAAGATACGTGAGTGCCTTCTCCCACTGCTTGGGTGAGAACTGGTACTCGCCGCCAGGATTGCCCACAGCACGGGCGCGAGTGCAGTAGCGGCAATAGGTGGCGCAGGTGCCGGTGGTGAGGAACAGCACGCGGTCGGGATAGCGATGCACGATGCCAGGCGCGGCGGTGTCGAGATCTTCGCCCAGCGGGTCGTCCGACTCGCCGGGCATACGGATGCCTTCGGCCGTCGTCATGATGTGCGTGCGACGCAGCGGCTCGGTCGGATCGTCGCGGCTCATCAGGCTTGCATAATAGGGCGTGATGCCGACCGGCAGAGGTCCGGTATGCTGCGCCACCGCCTGCCGTTCATCTGCGGACAAACGGAAGATCCGCGAGAGCTCCTCCAGGGTGCGGATGCGGGTCTGGAACTGCCAGTGCCAGTCGTTCCATTCGGCCACGGAGGTGCCGGGATAGAAGCGGCGGTAAAAGGCTCTGGTTTCAGGATTGACGGGGAAGCGAAACGCGGCTTTGCGCGGGCCCCTGCCAATGCTCGGAATTTGCTTCGCTTCTGGAGGTGGAGGGCTCGGCCGCAGGTCCGGTTTGGGAACAGGCCGCAACGGAGGCTTCAACTCGTGCCCCCGCAACAACTGCAGACTCATTGTCCTCTCTTGCGCTCTCGCCCTGACCCGGAAAACCCCAGCGCCTTCCGTGCCCAAGGCAGCAATTGGCGCGATATTTGGACCATCTGTCAGGTTGTCAAGTGTTGTGTGTGCGAATACTGGAATTCAGGAAATTTTCACTAATAAAGCTGCATAATATAAGGCATGGATTATTGAAATCTGTGCAAGTAATCACGCCAAATGTGACGCAAACATTGCACAGCGGGTTTTCCGCTAGTCCAGCGGGCGCAAACAGAAAAATCGATCCGTCAGCTGAAAATTCACCAAACTTTTCGCTGAACGGTAGGGGCTGCGGTTTCGAGCAGCACCAGTTTTTCGGAGCATATCGCGATGACTGCTTATCGCTCCGACCGCGCATCCTGTGCACCACGATAAAAATGCGCGTCGTACAACGCGACTACGCGTTGGCGGTGACGGCCAAGCGGAATCACAATGCGGCGCACGAGCCGCCGCGAATCGAAACTGGAGAGTATTGCCGAAGAGTCATCGGGCATGGTGATGAGCAGGACGCGCTGCGTTCCGGCGCGTAGCGGCATCGTCATCTGGAAATGATCGTGGGGGACGGCAGTCCGATCCCAGGCTTTGATCGGAACGCTCCGCGGGCGTGCATAATAGAGCAGCTCGGCAAGCACGCTGCGGTTCGCGGCGGCGACGGCATCATAGGATGCGGCTCGCGTTTGTTCGGCGACAGCCATGCCGAGCTCACGCCAGCCTTCCTGCCGCTTGAGCGCATTGCCGAGGAGCGCGCGGTCGGCGAGGGCGGGGCTCACCTGTGCCACCCAGAGGGTCAGCATCGTAGCAGCGCCGATTGCCAGGGATCCCCAGAGCAGGCGGCTCTTCCACCATTCGAGAAGCATCGCCACCGCCAGGGGCACAGCCGCGACATAGGCGGATGCCGCCCAGTTGGCGTTCGCGTCGGAGATGAAGGACTGGATCACAATCAGGATGAGGACCGGCGCGCTGAAGGCCGCGAGAACGAGCGCTGGCTGGCGACGTGTGCTTGCGCGGAGATGCCAGAGGGCGCCCAGCCATCCTGCCATCATCAATGGTCCGAACACCCCGAATTGTCCGGCGATAAAGGCGGCGGCGTTGCCGAGATTAAACTTTGCGCGGCCCCAGTTCGCGTTGGCTTCTGTGTGCGCCAGCGTGGGGTAGCCGTGGCTCGCGTTCCAGAAAAGATTCGGCGACAGGATCAGGAAGCCCAGAACCAAAACCACCAATCCGCGTCGCGACAGCACCAGCCGGCGCGTCGGCCCATCGAAGAGGGCGGCAAGGGCGGCTCCCAACAGGAAATAGAGCATGGCGTATTTGGCGAGCAGACCTGTGCCCAGCGCCACGCCGCACAGAATCGGCCAACGCCAGCCGGACTCATCGCGCGCCCGCAGAAAGGCGTACAGCGCCACGGCCCAGCAGAAGAGCAGTGGCACATCCGTCGAGATCAGGCCCGAGGAATACGACACGCCGGGCAGGGTGGCGTAGGCGAGTGCGCTCCAGAATCCCACGCGCGCGTCGTAAGCAAGGCGACCGATGCCGAAGATGGTAAGCGCCGCGGCCGCGTGCAGCAGTGGCGAGGCTAGGCGAATCGCCCATTCCGAACCGGATAATCGCGTGGTCAGCCAGATGATCCAGGCGATCAGCGGTGGCTTGGAGAAATAACCCCAGTCCGGCGTTTGCGCCCACCACCAATATTGTGCCTCGTCCGGATAGAGCTGCAGCGGTGTGGCAAACAGCAATGCGACGCGGATGAGCGTGATTGCGCCCACAATCAGTACGGCGAGGCGAAAGAGCCTGTGTTCCTTCGAAGGGACCGACATCGTCACTCCGGCGGCGGCGTCGTTTCGGCCGGTGCTGGCGTCACCCGAAAGATGGTGACGTGCTCGTACCGGCCGCGGGAGTAATCGAAGCCCGAATCCTGATCGAGCGCGCGCTCCGTGCCTCCGCCTGCGCGCAATGATTCCAGAAAGCGTTGGCGGTCGCGATCCTCGACAATCGCGAGGCCGCCCTGTTGTGCCATGGTATTGCCCGCCACCTTGCCGGTTTCAAGCTGCGTGTCGGTGCCGAGCAAAAACACCAGACTCGGCTCGACATATCCCGACAAGACCGGCGGTGGATCATAAGCTTTACGATCATGCGCGACATGCTCGGCAATGCTGCGGCTCATCCACACGCGGTTCAGTTCTGGCGCGACGCCGGCAGAGAGCAGCGGATAAAGCAGCAGAGCAGAGGCGAGCGCGAAACCGGCCGCCGCCACTCTTCTGCGCCGGAACTGAAGAAGGAGCGCTGCCGCCGAGAGCGCCAGCACGATAAGTGCGCCAGCAACGGGGATGCAGCCGGTGCCGTTCCCAAATCGAGCCGGCACAAGAACGAGTGCCATCGCTGCCAGAAGCGACATAAGGATGAACTGCACGCTCGCGATGATGGGAAGGACACGCTCCCAAAGCTTCGTCACAATGTCTCGCGGGACGCTCAACCACACCGCCGCCATGATCGCCAGCGCGGGGTAAACCGGCAGGATGTAGTGCGGCAGCTTGGTGGGAACGAGCTCGAACATCAGCCACGCCGGCACCGACCAGGCGAGCAGATATCGGAATACCGGTTGCACGCGTTGCCCGATGCCGTACCCGATGCCCGGCAAGGCGAACAACGTCGCCGGCCAGAACGTGATGCTGAATAGCGAGAGATAGTAACCCGGCGGCGCGCCGTGGGTTTCCTGTCCAGAGAGAACCTTCGCCGCGAAATCGTGCCCCAGCGAGCGCTGGTAGAAGGCGCCGTGGCTGGCAAAGGCAATCGCGATGGCCCAGGGCAATACAACCGCCAGCATCACCGGGATTCCGATACCCGCGCGAATGCCGCGCAGCCATTTCCAGTCGCGATCCCAAAGCGAGATCGCCAACCCAGTGAGCCCTACAATCCCGACGACCACCGGCCCCTTTAACAAAATGCCAATCCCGATCGTGGCCCAGCACACAAGCGCCATCCAAAGCGGTGGCGCGGCTTCCAGACGGCCACGGGCGTAAAGATACACACGCATAAAAAATCCCTGCGCTGCCACGATGGCGGCCAGCAGCAGGGCATCCGTGGTCGCCATTTCGGCTTCGGCCGAAAGCGCGAGGCACAGCGCCAGCAGCGCACCGGCAAGCAGCGCCGTTTCGCGCGAGGCGAAAGCACGGGCGCTCCAGTAGGTCAGCAGCACGGCCAGCACTCCACCGATCAGCGAGGGGAGGCGATACGTCCAGATCTGATTGTAGGGCGGATGCCCGAATGCCCGCGTGGCGGCGGCCTGCGCCCAATAGATGCCGGCCGGCTTGTTGTAGCGCGGCACCGTGCTGAAGCGGATGTCGATATAGTCGCCGCTCTCGATCATCTGCTTGGAGGCCTGTGCGAAGCGGCTCTCGTCACGGTCGAGCGGCGGCAAGGCGAACAGCCCCGGCAGCCAGGCCAACAGACAGATGAACAAAAGCACAGGCACAGGCCGTCGGCCGAGTCGCTGCAGCAGGCGTGTTTCCGGCGCTGGAATCGAGTCGCTCACCGAAGCCTGTCTAGCAGCCTTGGCCTAGCGGGCGGAATGTCTGGTACAACTCCGCGTGGGCGGTTGGCCGAACTTGCGAAGCAACAGGGGAACGAAATGTTGGAACTTGGATATATAGTTGTGGCGGTCGTTGCGGTGATTGCCCTTCCGCTTGCCTTCGCACTTGCCGTCAACGTCGTGAAACGATCGCTCAAGGATAGTTCGGGATCAACGCCTGAATACATCGCATATGGTATGCTCGGACTGATTGCCCGGGTCGAACGGAAATCGCTAACCGCAGGCTCGCCTGGAGCCAATCCAGACCGCAAATGGCTCCTCGACACTTTTGCAGAGTGCATGGAGGCAACTAAAAACCCCGAGCGCCGCTCCGGGCGTAACGACAACGTCTGACTAGACCCGCTGTTGCGGGTCCGCGCCCGCCTGTATAAGGCCGCGCCGTATTCGAGAGCGGCCAAATCTCAACTCTAACCGATAGACACACGTTTCCGATGGTAACACTTTCCGTGGTTGTGCCCGTCAAAGACGAGGCGGGGAACGTGGCCTCGCTGGCCCGCGAAATCGCCGCCGCAACAGCCGGCGAAGCTGCGGAGATCATCTTTGTCGACGACGGCTCAACCGATGGCACGCCAGGCGAATTGCGGACCCTGAAATCCGAACTCCCGAACTTTCGCGCCATCCGCCACAATGGCAATTTCGGGCAGAGCCGGGCGGTGCGCACCGGCGTGCGGGCGGCCTGCGGCGACATCGTTGTCACGCTCGATGGCGACGGACAGAACGACCCCGCCGACATTCCTGAACTTCTGTCCATGCTCCGCGCCGACAACACCGGCAAGCTGGGGCTGGTGGGTGGCGTGCGCGTGAACCGGCAGGATGCTTCCAACCGCCGCTTCGCCTCCAATCTCGCCAATGCCTTTCGCCGCCGCATGCTAAAGGACGGCGCAAGCGATTCGGGTTGCGGGCTGAAGGCCTTCCGGCGTGAGGCCTATCTGGCGCTGCCCTATTTCGATCATATGCACCGCTTTCTCATCGCCCTGATGCTGCGGGAGGGGTATGAAGTGCGCGAGGTGCCTGTGAATCACCGGCCGCGCACCCATGGGGCGTCCAAGTACAACAATCTGCACCGGGCGCTGGTGGGCGTTGTGGACACGTTCGGCATGCGCTGGCTGCAGAAGCGCTTTCGCGGCCTCGTCGAGCCCGAGGAGATGTGAATGCTTGGCCACGTGGTGATGTGGTTTTCCACCGTCCCCCATATCTGGAAGGTGATCGGGTTCGGCGGCCAGGCGCTGTTCGCGGCGCGCTTCATCGTGCAATGGTTTCAGAGCGAGCGGGAAGGGCGCAGCGTCATTCCGCTCGCCTTCTGGTATTGCAGTATCGGCGGCGGGCTCGTTCTGCTTGCCTACGCCATCTATGTGGGCGATGCCGTGTTCATCGTCGGCCAGGCTTCCGGCCTGATTGTATATTCCCGCAACCTGTACCTTATATTCCGCGAACGGTCGGCGCTTCGGGCGGCGGCGGAGAATCCTGCCACCTGATTGTGCTATGAGCTGGTGAACCTTCGAAGTC
>DATAVW010000194.1:0-2320 GCA_036267515.1 Rhizomicrobium sp. | reverse complement strand
TGGATATTCGCCGGGGAGCTTTGCCGCCAGCGCGCTGGTCGTCGTGTTTTTCTACTGGGGGTGGGATGTTACCGCCAATCTTGGGGAAGAGACGGCGAATGGCAGCGAGAACGCGGGTAATGGCGGCTTCGTCAGCGTGTTCATCACCGTTGTCTATTATGTGGCGTTCGTGTTCGCAGCGCTGTTCCTGTTCAGCCTGAACGACGCGCAGGGATTCAACGCTAACATCATCTACAACATTGCCGTGGCCTCTGGATTGGGACGCACCGGTGGCCTGTTCGCATCTGCCGCCGTGATCCTCTCCAGCATCGCGACGCTCGAGACCACCATGCTCCAATTTTCCCGCTCGTTGTTTGCAATGGGCCGCGATGGCGCCATGCCGACCTCGTTCGGGTTTGTCGACGCCCGAACGCACACACCAGTGCGCGCCATGCTGGTGCTGATCGGCGTGGGATTGCTGCTCGTCTGGGGATCGAGCCTGATGCCGACTGTGCATCAGATCATTCTGGATTCGGTCAACGCGGTGGGCGTGCTGGTTGCCTACTATTATGGACTCGCCGGGCTTGCAGCGGGATGGGCGTTTCGGCGCGTGTGGCGTGAATCGCTTCCGCAATGGCTGGGGCTTGCGCTTTTCCCCGCGCTCAGCGGCATCGTGCTCCTCGCCCTTGGCGCCTACGCGATTTCCACCTTCGACCTCATCACCAATGCGGTGGGAATCGGTGGACTCATCGCCGGCGTCGTCTTTTTTCGGCCACAAGGGCGTGCGACAGCCGCCGCACTCACACATTAATCCGGCCAGTCTTGCTTCCGAAGCACGTGCGCTTATGTGGGAGACAAGTTTCTGCCAACCTTTGCGCGACCTGAGACAACATGAACGCCCACGCAATCCTTTCCCGGCCAGACCGCCGCGCGTTTTTGCGCTTTGGCGCTGGCTTATTGGGCGCCGCGGCTGTCTCGACTGCGCCGACGCTGGCATTGGCAGCCGGCAACGAACCTTGGGTGACGATCGAGAATTTCTCGCCGGTCGGAAAAAGCCTTGGGCTCGAGCGCGTACACAAGGTTGTGAAGAGCGAGGCGGTGTGGAAGAAACATCTGTCCGCCAATGCCTTCGAAATCACCCGCCATGCAGGCACCGAACCGGCATTCACCGGCGTTTACTGGGACCAGCATGCGGACGGGCTCTATCGCTGCATCTGCTGCGACACCGCGCTCTTCGATTCACATACCAAGTTCGAGTCCGGCACCGGATGGCCGAGTTTCTACCAACCCATCTCCCGCCGGAATGTGGTGCAGTTGTCAGATGACACGCTCGGCATGAGCCGCACGGCGGTTTCATGCGCTCGCTGCGATGCACATCTCGGCCATGTGTTTGATGATGGCCCCAAGCCGACGGGGCTGCGATATTGTATAAATTCTGCTTCGCTGCGATTCGTCGCGCGGGGCAAACAGTCGGCCTGATGGAGAAGAGATGAGCAGGAGCCGCAGTTCGGTTTCGGAAATCGCATCGCTTCTGGCACGCCTGGCAATCGGCCTTCTGGCGCTGCCGCTGCTGGGCGCCATTGTGATGGGGCTTGCGCGCGCAGACGAAGCCCATGCGTTGCCCAACCCGGCGTTCGATGAGCACAGTACCGCTTCCAGCGAGACGGTTGTACTGGCAGGTGGCTGCTTCTGGGGCATGCAAGGCGTATTCGAGCATGTAAAGGGCGTGACGAAGGTCGTGGCCGGCTATTCGGGCGGGGCGAAGAACACCGCCCAATACGAAACCGTCAGCAGTGGCAGTACCGGGCACGCGGAGTCTGTGCAGATCACATTCGATCCGCGGCAGGTGAGCTATGGGCAAATCCTGCACGTGTACTTCTCGGTGGCGCACGATCCGACGGAGCTAAACCGTCAGGGGCCGGACGAGGGAACGCAGTATCGTTCGGAAATCTTCTTCACGAGCCCGGCCCAGGAGAAGGTTAGCCGTACTTACATTGCGCAACTGGGGAAGGCGCATGTCTTCTCGTCCTCCATCGTCACAAAGGTGGAGGCGGCAAAGGGTTTCTATCCGGCCGAGGGCTATCACCAGGACTACCTCATCCATCATCCAGAGAGCGCCTACATTCAGGTGAACGATCAGCCGAAGATCGAGCATCTGAAGCAGCTCTATCCCCAGTTCTACCGGGATCGTCCGGTCATGGTGACAGCCGCCCGTTGAGGTTGACCGTGACGGCGCCTTCCGCCGCTGATAAAACGCTAACCTTTTCGATCAACTATCTATTCCACCGCCATTCGGCCTATTGGCTTGGGAGTGGCATGGTCCCATATGTCAGCGATATTC
>DATAVW010000193.1:0-6146 GCA_036267515.1 Rhizomicrobium sp. | reverse complement strand
TGCCTGGACGCGTGGGCTTGCGCACCGCGCCAAGCTGGATGGGAACACGGCACTGGCGAATTTCGCACATACGCTGGAGCAGATCTGCGTCACAACCGTGGAAAGCGGTCACATGACGAAGGACATGGCCATTCTGGTGGGCCCCGATCAGCATTGGCTTACCACCGAAGGCTTTCTCGACAAGGTGGACGAGAATCTGAAGAAGGCGCTTTCCTGAGAGCGGGTCAGGATGTCTTCGGAACCATGCCCATCAGCGCCAGTACGTTGCCGTCGGGGTCGAAGAACTCGCGCAGGCGCAATTGGTGCGTTTCGGTTTCCTGCGCCGTCACGGCCGCCCCGAGGAATTTAACACCGCGGGTTTCGAGCGCCGCTCCCAATGCATCGATATCCGGCGCGTCGAAATAGACGACGGCGCCGCCGATGGCCTGCTCGGGATTCAATGTGAGCCCAACCATCAGGCGCAGGCCTTCCAGCTGAAAGAACAGCATGTTGCCGGCTTCGAACAGCAGCGGCAGACCCAACGTGTCACGATAGAAGGTTCGGGCGCGGTCCAGGTCGCGGCAGGTGAGCCCAACCTGAACAAGCTTGCGGCCGGAAAGATCGAGATCGTTTGCCATCGTCTCACTCAATATCCGCGGGCGCTTCGTCCGCAATGTCCCCGAGATCGAGCTCCTCGTGGTCTGTTGTCGTGCGGCCTTCCTGCCGCCGGGCGCGCGCTTCTATCTTCTGGCTTTTGCGCGCCACCACCGCCTCGAACCGCCGCTTCAGCTTGGGATGTTTGCGCGTGAGCTGGAGGAAATCCGGGCCGGAGAGGGTCAGAAGACGCATGGACGAGCGCGCCACGACGGTGCAATCGTAGGGCGTATTGGTGAGAACGGCCGTCTCGCCGAAGAAATCGCCAGAACCGAGGGCGATCGCCCCGCGCTCGTATTCAGCCCGTGCACTGCCGGAGATGATGAAGAACATCTCCGTTCCTTCCATCCCGGCCATGGTGAGTTGCGTGTGCTCGCGCACCATCCGCGACCGCAAGACGTTCATCACATCGCTGATGGCGGCAGCACTGAAACCTTCGAACAGCGGCAAGTGCGAAATCATGCTCCAGGTCACAACGAAATCGCGGCGGTGGATCTCCGTGACGAAATTTGTGGCGACGATGCCGACCGGCAATGCAAACAGCGCCAGGCCAAAGATCATGCTGATGCCCGCCACGAGTCGCCCCAGCGGCGTCTCCGGCACGATATCGCCATAGCCGGTGGTGGTGAGGGTGGTGATGGCCCAATACATGGCCTTGGGCAGCGAATCGAAATTTGATTGCACCGGCCCTTCAAGCAAATACATGGTCTCGGCCGAAATCACCATCACGCAAAGCAGCAGAAGCAGCGTTCCGAAGAGGGCTCGGCGCTCAGAAATGATGACTTCGATGAGTGTGCTGAGGGCCGGCGAATAGCGCGCGATTTTCATCAGCCGCAACAGCCGGAACAGCCGCAGCACGCGAAGATCGAGCGCGCTCGGGATGAAGATGTTGATGATGCTTGGCGCGAACGAGAAGAAATCGATGAGCATCACCGGGCTCATCGCGTAACGCACGCGGCCCCATAGCGGCCCGTATGCGCCGAAGCGCGGGTCTTCGATCGCCACCCACAGGCGCGTGCAATATTCCACCGCGAAGATGACAACGGACGCTGTTTCGAACCAGTAAAAATAGGTGAAGTACTGCCCACCGATGCTCTTTACGCTGTCCAGCGTGACCGCCACGACATTGGCGAGGATCAGCGTGATGAGCACCGTTTCGAACAGCAGCACCTTCCAGTTGAGGATGTGGCCGGCCTCGATGACCCGGTAGACGTCTCGCCGCAAACTGCTGTCCGCAACCTGCGGCGCGGCGCGATGCTTCTTCTTTCGGGAGCGATCCGCCCGTGCCATTGCCTAGGCCGCGGTTTCCAGGCTTGCGAGGCGCTGCTCGATCTTCTTGAGCGCTTCTGCCGCCTGGGACGTATCCGGCCCGCCCGCCTGCGCCATGTCCGGGCGGCCGCCGCCGCCCTTTCCACCGAGCGCT
Source organism: Rhizomicrobium sp. (assembly GCA_036267515.1). Taxonomy (GTDB): domain Bacteria; phylum Pseudomonadota; class Alphaproteobacteria; order Micropepsales; family Micropepsaceae; genus Rhizomicrobium. The sequence goes on along the minus strand of DATAVW010000193.1, from coordinate 4,090 downwards.
TCCGCGCCGAGCCGCACCAGATCGACGGCATTGATGCGCGACGTGAGATCGTCCGTGACGCCGACCACCAGGGAGGCTTTGTCATCGGCGGTGCCGATCAGCACCACCACCCCGGAGCCGAGCCGCGCCTTTTCTTCGTCAGCAAGACCTTTCAGCTCTTTCGCCGCGATTCCTTCGACGAGCCGCATGGCCGTTTTGATACCGGCGATCGTCTTCACCGCCGTGCCTTCGTCGCTGCGCGCAGGCCCGGCAAGCGCCAGCGCCCTTTTCGCGTCCGCGAGCTCGCGCTCCAATTTGCGCCGCTCTTCCGCCAGCTGCGCCACACGCTGCGGCAAGTCCGACAGCGAAGTTTTCAGCGTCGCGGCGGCTTCCCGCGCCAGCTCTGCCTGATCGGAAAGGTAACGACGCGCGCCTTCGGATGTCAGCGCCTCGATGCGGCGCACGCCGGCGGCCACGGCGCTGTCGGAGAGGATTGTGAACAGCCCGATATCGCCCAATCGGCGCACATGCGTTCCGCCGCACAGTTCGACCGAGTACGGCTTGTGATGCGCGTGGTCCTCGCCCATGGTGAGCACGCGCACCTCGTTGCCATATTTCTCGCCGAACAATGCTTCGGCGCCGGCTTCAATGGCTTTGTCGGTCGGCATCAGGCGCGTTGCGACATCGCTGTTCTGCCGGATGACCGCGTTCACGTCGCTCTCGATGCGCTCCAGCTCGTCAGTTGTCAGCGCCTTGGGATGCGAGAAATCGAAACGCAGGCGATCCGGTGCCACCAGCGAGCCTTTCTGGCTCACATGGGGACCGAGCACGCGCTTGAGTGCGGCATGCAGGAGGTGCGTTGCGGAATGATTGGCGCGGGTGGCGCGGCGGCGCTCGCCATCGACTTTCAAATCCACGGTGTCGCCAGTTTTGAATTCACCTTGCGTGATCCGGACCACCTGCACATGAAGGCTACCGAGCTTTTTCTCGGTATCGATCACCGCGCCGATCGCACCTGCGCGTGAGAAGATGGCGCCCTGGTCGCCAATCTGCCCACCCGATTCGGCATAAAAGGGTGTTTGATTGGTGAGGATGCGCACCGTTTCGCCCTGGACGGCGCTATCGATCCGATCGCGATCGCGCAGAATGGCGACGATAACGCCTTCGGCCTCTTCCGCGTCATAGCCAAGGAATTCGGTTGCGCCGATTTCTTCCTTGACTGCAAACCATTGCGCTTCGTCGGCCGCTTCACCGGAACCTGTCCACGCCTTTCGCGCCTCGGCGCGCTGGCGCTCCATGGCTTTGTTGAAACCATCAAGATCGACGGCAATGCCGCGCGCCTTCAGCGCATCCTGCGTGAGATCGAGCGGGAAGCCGTAGGTGTCGTAAAGCTTGAATGCAGTTTCGCCGGCCAGTTGATTGCCGTTACGCAAGTCTGCGGTGGCTTCATCGAGCAGTTTGATGCCGCGCACCAGGGTTTCGCGGAAGCGCAATTCCTCCAGCCGCAAGGTTTCGCCGATCAGCGGTTCGGCGCGCTTCAGCTCCGGATAGGCCGTGCCCATTTCCGCCACCAAGGTCGGCACCAGCCGATACATCAGCGGCTCTTTGGCGCCGATGAGATGCGCATGCCGCATGGCCCGGCGCATGATGCGGCGAAGCACATAACCGCGGCCTTCATTCGATGGCAGCACGCCGTCGGCAATGAGGAACGAACTGGCGCGCAGGTGATCGGCAATCACGCGGTGGCTGAAGCGCGCATCGCCTTCCGCACGCGCGCCGGAGAGTTCAACCGACGCAGCGATCAGATGCCAGAACAGGTCGGTATCATAATTGTCGGTGACGCCCTGCAGGATGGCGGCGATGCGCTCGAGCCCCATCCCCGTGTCGATGGAGGGCTTGGGCAGATCGAGCCGGGTGTTTTCGTCCACCTGCTCGAACTGCATGAACACGAGGTTCCAGAATTCGAGGAAGCGGTCGCCATCTTCGTCCGGATTGCCGGGCGGCCCGCCGGCCACGCTCTCCCCCTGGTCGTAGAAGATTTCGGAGCAATAGCCGCAGGGCCCCACCGGCCCCATGGCCCACAGATTGGAATGATGGCCGAGAATGCGGTCATCCGGCAGATCGGCTATTTTTTTCCAGAGCGTCCGGGCCTGTTCGTCCGTCGGGTAGATGGTGACCCACAGGCGGTCCTTCGCCAGCCCCGCCGTGTTGCGGACGTAATCCCAGGCGTAGGCGATCGCCTCTTCCTTGAAGTAATCGCCGAAGGAGAAATTTCCCAGCATCTCGAAGAACGTGTGGTGGCGCGCGGTGTAGCCGACATTATCGAGGTCGTTGTGCTTGCCGCCGGCCCGGACGCATTTCTGCACGCTCGCCGCGCGGCTATAGGGGCGCTTCTCCGCCCCGGTGAACACATTCTTGAACTGCACCATGCCGGCATTGGTGAAGAGCAGAGTGGGATCGTTGCGGGGCACCAGGGGCGAGGAAGGCACGATTTCGTGCCCGCGGGCGCGGAAAAACTCGACGAAACTCGAACGAACATCGGCCAGGGTGGTCATGGGAATCGTTGTAGCGGTCACACTGCCTTAAATCACCTCCCCCGGGCGGCGGACGCCAACTTGGTATTCGTTTGCAAAAAACAGGGGGGAGGGGGTCCCCCCTCAGCATCAAGTGTGAAGGGGCGGCTCTTGCGAACCGCCCCTCCGGGAGTCGTTCCCCATGCCAACAGGGAACAACAAGCTCGTTTGCCCATCAGTCGCTACCGCTGCCGTCAGGGTCTCCATTTGAAAGGGCCGCGCTGATCAACCCCGCATTTTGCCGGACATGTGCCTCAATTTTGGCCGCGATATCCTTGTTCTGCTCGAGGAAATTGCGCGCCGCCTCGCGACCCTGCCCAATGCGCGTGCCATCATGCGAATACCAGGAGCCGGATTTTTCCACCGCGCCGGCCTTCACGCCCAGATCCAGCAGCTCGCCGGTCTTGGATATGCCCTTGCCGTACATGATGTCGAACTCGACCTGCTTGAATGGCGGGGCCACCTTGTTCTTCACCACCTTCACGCGAGTCTGGTTGCCCGTCACCTCGTCGCGGTCCTTGATCGAGCCGATGCGGCGGATGTCGAGGCGCACGGAGGCATAAAACTTCAGTGCGTTGCCGCCGCTGGTGGTTTCCGGATTGCCGAACATGACCCCGATCTTCATGCGAATCTGATTGATGAAGATGACAATCGTATTCGACTTCGAGATGGAGCCGGTGAGTTTGCGCAACGCCTGGCTCATCAGCCGCGCCTGCAGGCCGGGCAGCTGATCGCCCATCTCGCCTTCAAGCTCGGCCCGCGGCGTCAGCGCCGCCACCGAATCCACCACCACGATGTCCACGCCGCCGGAGCGCACCAGGGTATCGGTGATTTCCAGCGCCTGTTCGCCGGTGTCGGGCTGGGAAATCAGCAGCTCGTCCACGTCCACGCCCAGCTTGCGGGCGTAGATCGGATCGAGGGCGTGCTCGGCGTCGATATAGGCGGCGATCCCGCCCTTCTTCTGCGCCTCCGCCACCGCGTGCAGCGCCAAAGTCGTCTTGCCCGAAGATTCCGGCCCGTAAATCTCGATTACCCGGCCGCGCGGCAGCCCGCCGATGCCGAGCGCAATGTCCAGCCCCAGCGAGCCGGTGGAAATGGTGTCGGCTTCGGTAACCGGGTCACGCTGGCCCAGTTTCATCACCGAGCCCTTGCCGAAGGCGCGATCAATCTGGCTGAGCGCTGCATCCAGCGCGCGCTTGCGCTCCGACCCCTCTTCCTTGCCGACCACCCGCAAAAGCGCCTCTTTCATCACTGTTCCTCTCCTTATTTCACGAGCCGCCTCCCACCGGAAGCGGGAACCGTTGGGTGCGACTGTGCATGTTTTGTTCTGTAATGCAAGGGGCGCGTAAGCTACTGATATCTAATACGGTTTCTTACAAGTTCGCTAGAGGTTCACATCGCCCCGTGGGGGCGTCATTTTGAATTTTCGACGGAGGCGAAGCCCGTCAGCATGGCGTTCCGAGCCGCCTTCGGATCAAGCGGACGTTGGCCATAGGCACTAAGATTGAAGGTTGGATGGTTGCCACCCGTTCTCTGGA
>DATAVW010000192.1:0-3057 GCA_036267515.1 Rhizomicrobium sp. | reverse complement strand
GTTTTCACGCTGCTCGACCGCGTCCTGCTGCGCTCACTGCCGGTGCGCCATGCGGATCAATTGGTGATTTTCAAGGCAGGGGGCTCGCGGCTCGGGTCCGTGGATGCGAATTATGGAGCGGACTACAGCTTCTCGTATCCGCTCTACCAGGACTTCCGGGATCGCGCGCCTGGCCTCCAATCGACGGCCGCGTGGTTCACGATCGATGCGACCGTCGGCACGGCCTCCGGAGCGCAGCGCGTCGAGGCGAACTTAGTTTCTGGTAATTTTTTCGACACCCTGGGAACGGGCGCGGCGTTGGGGCGGCCGATTGTGGTGGACGATTCGCGAACACCGGGCGAGAACGCGGTGGCCGTGCTCAGCTATCGATTCTGGCAGGAAAGGTTCGGTGGCGACGCCGGCGTATTGAGCCGGAAGATCGACGTCAATGGGCAGCCGCTCACGGTAGTGGGCGTGGCGGCGCGCGGCTTCGATGGTCCGGCGGTGGGCGAGATTCCCGCGCTTTACATTCCACTCACAATGCAGCCGCAGTTGACTCCAGGGACGGACAAGATGACGAGCCGTCGCAGCGCGTGGCTCAACCTGATCGCGCGGCTGCAACCGGGAGTGTCTCGCGCCTCCGAAGAGTCGGCATTGAACGCGTTCTGGCGGCCGATTCTCGCGGAGGAACTGAGTCAGATGACCGCGAGGTCGGCACAGACGCGACGCAATTTTCTGAACCAGCGCCTTACCCTGGTGGACGGATCGAACGGCGTTTCGGTGCTGCGCAGTCTCTTTGAACAGCCCCTCATGCTGCTGACAGGACTCGTAGGTCTGGTGCTGCTGATCGCATGCGCCAACGTGGCGAATCTGTTGATCGCCCGTGCGGCGCAGAGGCAGAAGGAGATCGTGATCCGGATGGCGGTAGGCGCTACGCCAGGCGCGATCGTCCGCCAGGTTCTGACGGAGGGCGTCATTCTATCGGCGGCCGGAGGCCTGTTCGGACTGCTCCTGGCTGCGTGGAGCGGGAGCGTGCTCTTGAATTTCCTGCCGTTTGGGACCTTGGCGGCAGGCATTTCGGCCGAACCCGATTGGCGCATCCTGCTGTTCACCGCGGCAGTGTCGCTGGCATGTGGGATTCTTTTCGGGGTGGCTCCGGCGCTGCAAAACCGCCGGCTGGACCTCGCCTCGGCAATGAAGGCTCAGGCGGGCAGCTTGACTTCCGGCGGACTGCACGTGCTGGTGCGCAAGGCGCTGGTAGTGGGTCAAGTAATGCTATCGCTGCTGCTGCTTGCAGGCGCGGGGCTGTTTTTGCGGAGCCTCGACAATCTGCGGCGTGTAGACCTGGGCTTTCGGCCGGATCATCTGATCGAATTTTCGATCGATCCGCAGTTAGCCGGACCCAACCTCGTGCGAGTGGCCGCGATGATGACATCGCTGCAGGACCGCCTGGCTTCCATTCCGGGAGTAACTGCAGCCGCTTCGTCGCAACGCACGCTGTTAACGGGATCGACGTGGGCTTCGGGCATCTACATCCCCGGGTATCAGACCAAGGAAGGCGAGAACGCGCCCAATGTGAACGCCGTCGGCGCAGGCTACTTTAAGGCGATGGGGATTCCGCTTGTCGCCGGGCGAGATTTCCGGACCTCGGATGATGCGGCCGCGCCGCACGTGGCCCTTGTCAACCAGACGTTCGCCGAATACTATTTCGGCGCGCAGAACCCGATCGGGCGGCAGTTCTATTTATCGCGTGATCGCAAGACGCCTATCGAAGTGGTTGGGGTGGCGCGCGACGGAAAGTACACCGACGTGCGAGAGTCGAAACTGCGGCTGTTCTTCTATCCCTACGTGCAGCATTTGGATGCGGGAATGGGCGGGATGACCTATTATTTGCGGTCGGCGCTGGATACGACGCAGGTCATGAGAGCGGCGCGCGAAATCGTTCGGGAGACAGATCCGGCTCTTCCCATTTTCGGAGTGAAGACAGTGGACCAGCAGATCGATGAGAACCTCTTTGCCGACCGCATCGTTTCGGCGCTCTCGACCGTCTTCGCCGTCCTGGCGACGGTGCTCGCGGCGATTGGGCTGTATGGCGTCCTGTCGTATTCGGTAACGCGGCGAACGCGCGAGATCGGCATCCGCATGGCGCTCGGCGCAAGCCGGCGAGAAGTGCTGCTCACGATCCAGCGTGAGGTTCTCGCCATGACAGCATTGGGGATCGCGCTAGCGATTCCGCTTTATTACCTCCTCGCCGGTTTCGCGGGAGCGATGCTGTATAGCGTTGCGCCCCACGACGTGTGGATGCCGATCGGCGCAGCAGCCGTGCTGGCCGTCGCGGCGCTCGTGGCCGGATACGTGCCGGCCGCGAGGGCCGCTGGAGTCGATCCGCTGGTGGCGCTACGTGTTGACTAGTCACACCCGCGCGGGATTGGCCGTGCAGCGCCGTCTACCGATCGCCAAAAACATCAGTCGATGTGCGCGCACAGCGTTCTAAAGGACGTATCCGGGTCGTGAAGGAAAATAGTTCAGGCGTCGCGAAGGCGAATGGCCCGAGCGTACCAGTGGCAAGTAGCGTGGCGTCGAGGCAGCCTCTCTGGAGTGATCCACGCCCTTTTTGCGCTCTGTCGATGTCACCAGCCGCCCGGACCAGCCTAACCTTTAACTGTCGCTTTTAGTTCTTGGCGGGCTTGCTGTCTAGCGGACGCCAAACGCACCCGGCCCAAGATGCCCCTTATCCAGCGTGTCGGCATGGGTGCCGAGGCAACTCTCCAGAGTGATCCGCACCGCTCTTCTCCGCGCGCCGTTCTCGCCAGCCGCCGTGACCAGCCGTGCCCCCGGTAACCCTGTAGCTTTTCTTCTTTGCGGCATTTGCGGCTTTGCGAGCGCCCAAATGCACTCAGCCCGAGATGACCCTAAGCGTGTCGACGTGGGAGCCGAGGCAGCCTCTCTGGAGTGATCACGCCCCTTTTGCGCCCTGTCGATGTCACCAGACGCCGTGACCAGCCTAACCTTAAACTATCGCTTTTTAGTTCTTGGCGAGCTTGCGGCTTTGCGAGCGCCCAAATGCACCCGGCCCAA
>DATAVW010000191.1:0-2702 GCA_036267515.1 Rhizomicrobium sp. | reverse complement strand
CGCGCGTCGCCGCGGCGCAAGCGCGAGGCCGGCATGATCCGCTCGATCTTCACCCGCGACGGCCATCCCGGACTTTACGACCCGGCCATGGTGGATGCGCTGGTGGCCGCGGAGATGAAGTTCGGCGACACCGTACCGGCGGGCACCTATATCGACATGGCGGTGAACCTGCCGCTGGTCGACCCCAAAAAGGTGATGTCGCCGGTGCTGATGACGCGCGGCGAATGGGACGGCAATTCCACCGACACTGATCTGCTCGACTTCTTTCGCCAATTGCCAAACGGCGACCGTCAATACGTGATCCTGCCGAACACCGCCCACAGCGAGAACTTCAGCAAGAACCGGATGCTGCTGTGGTACGCGATGAAGAATTTTCTGGCCGAGCCGGCACCGGCGGCAAGCTGACGCGCGTCATCGCCGGACTCGTTCCGGCAATCTCGATAATGAGAACTGTGCGTTGATTATCGGGATGCGCGGGACAAGCCCGCGCATGACGGTTAGCCCAGCTCCCCATCAACAAAAAACTCCCGCAACTCCTTGTAGGTCTCCTCTGGTGCTTCCTCCGAAAGATAATGTCCGCATGACAGCGCCTTAGCGCCGCGGATGTCGGTGGCGTAGCGCTGCCAGACTTCGCCGGCGCCCGGCCGGGAGTTGCGGCCGACGCTGCCGGTTGCGCCCCATAGCACCAGCACCGGGCAATTGATCTTACGGCCGGCGTCGAAGTCCTTGGTGTCCATGTCGAAATCGATGCCAGCACAGGCGCGATAGTCCTCGCACATCGCGTGCACGGTCGCGGGATTGCGCATGTAGCGCTTGTATTCCACGAGGCATTGCGGATCGAAGAAGCTCAAGCCCTTCGCGCTCTTGGCAAGCTTCTTCTCGATGAAGAAATCGACGTCGGCACTCATCAGGTGTTCAGGAAAGTCGAATGGCTGGATCATGAAGAACCAGTGCCACGAGAACGTCGCCCAGTCCTTGGTCGGATGATTGAACAGATGATGCTGCGGCACGATGTCGAGGATCGCGGCACGCGCGACCTTGTCCGGATGATCAAGACACATGCGGTGCAGCACCCGGGCGCCGCGGTCGTGGCCGGCGGCGTAGAAGCGATCGTAGCCCAGCGCCGCCATCACCTCGATCTGGTCCTGCGCCATGGCGCGGAATGAATAGTTCTCGTGATTGGCGCCGCCCGGCGGCTTTTCGGAATCGCCGTAGCCGCGCAGGTCGGTGGCCACCACGGTGAATTCCTGCGCCAGCCGGGGCGCAAATTTCTGCCACGACAGATGGCTGAACGGATTGCCGTGCAGCAACAGCAGCGGCGGACCCTTGCCGCCGTGCACGGTGACGATGCGCGCGCCGCTGGTCTTGATTTCGGTCTTGGTGAAGCCCTCGAAGAACATTCGCGATCCCATTCAGCGCTGTCTGCACTTCGGCCCGGCGGCCACATCCGGCGCCAGACCCGGGCGGATGATCGGGCAATCTCAACGTGCCTGCAATGCGTTCATTCGCTAAGCTCTACGGGCGATGACGGGATGCCCGCCGTCGCCGCGTGAAACGAACCATTGGAGAAAAGCTGAAATGACCATGCCGCCGGACATCGACCCGCAATCCGGATCCCGCCTGCCGCTGCTCAAGCGCGAAGATCTGGATGAGGCCGGCAAGCGCGCCTACGACCGCGCCACCACGCCGGGCAAGACCATCGTCGGACTGCGCGGCCCCGCCGCCATTCACCTTTACAGCACCAACACCGTGGAGGCGCACACCGCTGCCAATCAGTATTTGCGGTTCCAGGCTGGTTTCGAACCGGCGGTTCGCGAGGTCGCGATTCTCACCGTGGCCCGGGAAATGGACAGCCAGTTCGAATGGGCGGCGCACGAGCCGGAAGCGCTCAAGGAAGGCGTGCCGCAACAGGTGATCGACGCCATCAAGCATCGCCGCGGCACCGAGGGCCTTGATGAGACCTACGCGGCGATCATCGCGTTCGGCCGCGAGACCTTCGGCGCCCACAAGGTGAGCTCGGACACCTACGCGCGGATCAAGGCGGTATTCGACCTGCACAAGCTGGTCGATCTGGTGCTGCTGATGGGCAACTACGCAGGCACTGCAGCGTTGCTGACGGCCTTCGACGTGCAGGTGCCGGAGGGCAAACCGTTATTGCCGCTGCGCAATTGAACTTATGGCGAAGGCAATTGTTGACCCGCAGTGCCCGCAGATGCAGGGGGTACATTCCGTAGATTTTTCAGCGCGTTGATCGATTCTCCAGGAACTGGGGCCGTCCTTGAGGGGTTAGTCTCCGGATGTCGGATAGCGGACAGTAGTTGTGGTAGCGTTGCAGCAGTATGGGCCAGGCCCTCCCCGAAAGAAGCAGGTTGTGCTCGTCGTGGAGGACGAAAGTCTGATCCGGCTGAGCGCTATCGACATGATCGAAGAGGCCGGATTCGAAGCTATCGCGGCGGCGGACGCGGACGAGGCAATTCGTATTCTGGAAAGCCGAAACGACATCCGTGTGGTCTTCACGGACGTCCAAATGCCCGGCTCAATGGATGGCCTCCGGCTGGCCTGCGTTGTGAGAAACCGCTGGCCTCCCATCGCTCTCGTCGTGGTCTCGGGTCAGACGCAGGTGCGCGAAAGCGATCTGCCGACCGGTGGCCGGTTTCTTCGGAAGCCATACGCAGGGAGACAGATTGAGGCCGTTCTGCAGC
>DATAVW010000190.1:0-29841 GCA_036267515.1 Rhizomicrobium sp. | reverse complement strand
GCTGTAGAATGTGCCGTCCCTCAAAACCAGGCCGGCGGAATAGCCGCTGCCGTCGGCGGTGCCGGTGAAGGTGTGAAGCACCTTCTCCTTGCCCTTCGCGGTAACTTCATAGACGACGCCGCATTGGCAGCTCGGATCGCCCCCGGCATTGGCGGTGCTATAGAGATTCTTGCCGACCAGAAGCATGTCGCCTTCAGGACTTGCGCCGTCCGTGCCCCCCGTGAAGTTATAGAGCGTGGTCAGCGTGGCCACCCGGCGTGAGCTTGAAGACGGTACCGGCATTGGACGTGCCGCCATTGCCCGTGCTGCCATAGAGGGTGCCGTTGCTGTCGATGGCCAGGCCGCCATAGAGGAAGCCGCCATCGGCACCGCCGGTGAAGCTGTAGACCGTGTTGAAGTTGCCCGCGGTGTCGATCTTGAACACCGAGCCTTCGCCGTTCGCGCCGCCGAACGCGGTCACGCCATACAAATTGCCCGCCGTATCAGCGACGACGCCGTGTTCTGGAAATTCACCATCGGCGCCGCCGGTGAAGGTGTGCAGCACGGTGAAGGTGCCGTCAGAACTGTACTTGAAGACCGTGCCGGAGCTGTTGGTGCCGCCAAAAAGCGCGGTGCCGTAGAAGTTGCCGAGCTTGTCGCGATAAAGGTTGCCGCGCGCCTCCGAGCCATCGTTCGAAGTGAAATCGTGCAGCACTTTGAACTTGCCCTTCTTGGTGATTTCGAACAGCGTGCCGCTGTCGTTTGCGCCGCCGCTGGTCGTGGCGCCGTAGATGTCGCCATTGCGCATGAGGGTGATGGCGCCATCGGGCTGGGCGCCGTCGGCGGGACCGGTGAAGAAATGCAGGATCGTTTCCGTGCCGTCAGGCGCCAGCTTGAACACCACGCCGTCGCCGTCGCCGTAGGGGTCACAGAAATCGGTGGTGCCGTAGATATTTCCGGCGGCATCGAGCGTGACCTTCGCACCGGGGTTGCAACCGTCATTCGCGCCGCCTTTGAATTTGTACAGATCCGTGTAGGTCGGGTCCTTTGACGCGGGGATAGTGGCGCCGGTATTCGCCGCTGCAGCAACGGCGCGATTGCCATAGAGCGCGTGCATACGTTTGAACTCCGCGTGCGACGCATCGGCGCCCATGGCGGGTGCGAGGGCCACGAGCGCGACGGCCGAACCGAGGAACACGCTGCGCAGCAGCGCGTGTGACTTGAACATGAAAATCTCCGTGTTGGTTTTTGGCTAGGTTCGGGCCATTGGGCATAACCCCGAACCGGGTTGTAACAGCGGAAGAGCGCGCGGACGAGCGCAACAACGTCGCTCCCCCATCAGCGTTTTTCCATCTCATCCGCGCCACATGCCCACCGCCCTCGAACGGCTCAGCCAAGACCGCATCCACGATCTTGAGCGCCGGCATTATGGACAGCCGCACTTGTGCGCGAAGCATTCACATCCGAATGCGCGCGATACGGCGAGGACGCGTGCACCCCCGGAGGTGGGCGGCCACGAGGTCTCAGATTTGCGGAATTTTCAATCTAGAATGAACGATTGCGAACGTGCCGCTGGTGCCCAGAAGAGGACTCGAACCTCCACGCCTTGCAGCGCTAGTACCTGAAACTAGTGCGTCTACCAATTCCGCCATCTGGGCACGGTGACCGCGATAAATAGGTGCCGCCCCGTCCCAAGTCAACGAGACGCGGCGCGGCCCACAAACTCCCAATGCCACGGCTCGAAAGGATAGTTTACGAAGCCAAAGCGGCCGGCATTCTTCACCAGCCAGCGGTACGCGGGCGACTTGGAGATGAAAAGGCGATTGATATCCGCCGAGGAGTCCGGCGTGAAGCCCGGGGCAGCACCCAGATTCACGTCCATCGCCAGCGCCGTGCGATGTGCCGAGCAGGAGGCGCGCACCACGCCCTGGCAATTCTGTTCTGCGGCGCAGCGCGCGGCGTCGAAGTCCGGGCTGCGGTAAGCCGAGAAGATTTCCAGCAGCTTCGGATCAGAAGAAAGCACGCCGTCCATGCGGGCCGCCGCGACCATGTCGCGATAGGCCGAGAGGGCTTCGGCGCGCAGCTGAATTTGCTTTCCGCCATAGCTTTCCGCTTTCGTCGCCTGCGCCAGAGTGCCTTCATCCGGCGGCGCCGGACATTGATGTGCGCTCTGCACCACGAATGGCCGCTTCGCCTGCCAGACCTGCTTCAGTTTCTGCAGCGTCGCCACATCGACAATGCCTGTCCCGGATAGTCCGTGTGCGGATTGCCAGCTGGCCAGCGCGTATGAAAAGCCCGGGCTTTCGGCAGGGCAATCGCTGCCGGTCTCCTTCGCGATCAGCGGAACATAAAAAAGCCATCCGGTTTCCTCGCGTCCAAACAGATTGAGCAGCAACGTGTTCTCGGAGGCGGCATTGGCTGTGGCCGCTGCTGCGGGGCCGCTGCCACATCCGGCCGGCTGCTCGGCCGCCGTTGCCAGCACGGGCGAAAGCAGGAGCGCTGCACAGGCGTAAAGGAACCAGAATGGTCGCAAAAGCTTCTTCATACCGCCAGGGAAGGAGATTGTCCGTGAGAGTTCGTGAAGCAACGCTTGGGGCCGTCCTTTTGTTCGCGATCCCCAGTGCATTGGCGCAAGCGCCAAAGCCTGCCAGCAACGCGCAGACGGGTGCAAGCCAAACGACACCGCTCGATGCGGAAAAAATCGAAAGTGCCCGGGCCGACAATAACGCCGGAGAACCCTCACGAGAACTCCTCGTCAAAATCGAAGTGCTGCTCGACCGGGCCAATTTCTCGCCGGGCGAAATCGATGGCAAGGAGGGCGAGAACCTGAGGCGTGCGCTCGCCACCTATAAGGAGGCGCACGGGACCGTCAATTCACAGCAGATCGATGGCGCGGCATTGCAGGCGCTGACCGGCAACGACAAACAGCCAGTGCTGCAGCACTACACCATCACGGCAGACGACGAGAAAGGACCGTTCATCGGAACCGTTCCGAAGGATTTACGCGCCCTCGCGAAGCTGAAGCACATCGGCTACGCCAACCCGCAGGAAGGGCTTGCGGAGAAATTCCACATGAGTCCGGAGCTTCTTCGCGAGCTCAATCCGGACGCAGATTTCAGCAAGGCCGGCACCTCGGTCACGGTTGCGAAGATCGACAGCAGCGCGTTGCCGCCGGTCGCGCGCATCGAAGTGGACAAGTCAGCCAACCAGCTGCGTGCTTACGACAGCACCGGCAAAGTGATCGCAGCCTATCCGGCGACAGTCGGCAGCACCGAACGTCCGGCGCCAAGCGGCAAAGCGACCGTGGTGTCCGTGGCGCAGAATCCGACATACACCTACGATCCCAAGCGCGAGACGTTCGGTCCGAAATCAGCAGGCGTGCTGAAGATTGCGCCGGGACCGAACAATCCCGTGGGTTCAACCTGGATCGCGCTCAGTATCGCGACGTACGGCATTCACGGGACGCCGGATCCGGACCTGGTGGGGAAAACGGCGTCGCACGGCTGCATACGCCTCACCAACTGGGACGCCGTCTCGCTCGGCAAGGCGGTGAAGAAGGGAACGCCGGTCGAGTTCGTCGGCACAGAAAAGCCAAAGCCGACCTGACTCTCGTTTTGCTTTGGACGGCGGGCGCGCAATCGCTTCTTGACCCTTTGAAGCCCCTGCCAGGCTTCGCTGGTTTTGGCTCATGGCATCTTGTGCTAAACTGTTTTGGGCTGGGGCGTGATGCGGCATTATCGGGGAGGCTTCGATGCGCGCGTTCTATTTTCTCGCTATTGCGTTTTGGTCGGCGATCGCGGTTTCGCCTGCGGATGCTGCTGTCAAACATCCGTCACCTGCGAACCATCCCGGCGCCGCTGTGGTCCGAGCGTTTGCGGAGACGGCGCTTGCGCAACTTAAAGGGCCGGCGCGGCGGCCGTTCCTGAATCTGCTCAAGGCACTGCCGCCGGCCAAACAGGTGGGGGTCACCATCTCCACCAAGGCGACGAAGAATGTGTCGTGTTCCGGCGGCGTTTGCACGCCGACAGCGGCCAAAGCGACGCTCAACGTCGGCGATCTCACCCGGCTGCTAGGCGATGGGAGCGTGACCATTGCCACCACGGCCCAAGCGCCGGACATTTTTGTCAACGCACCCTTCAGCTGGACGAGTCCGAACGGACTCACGCTGCAGGCCATCCGCAATATCGTGGTCGAGAAGGCGGTGTCCGATGCTGGTCCAGCTCCGCTCACACTCAACTACAATGCCAACGGCGCCGGCGGCGCGTTGTCCTTCGGTGATAAAGGCCACATCAGTTTTCTCAGCACGGGCAACGCTCTCACCATCAACGGCCAAGGCTACATCCTCGCAAACAACGTGCAGTTGCTGGCACAGCTCATCGCCCGCAATGCTTCCGGCCACTTCGCGCTTAGTGCCAGCTACAACGCCAAGCCAGACGGCAAGTACACCCACGCTCCAATCCCAACCACGTTGCTGGGCAATCTCAATGGATTGGGCAACACGCTTACCGGCCTAAAAGTGGAAAGCAGCGACGAAGGCAATAATGGCGGGGTAATCGTCGCCACGGGACCCGGCGCAGAAATCGACTACCTCAATGTGCAGAACGCGCACATTGACTTCAATCCATTTGCCCCTGCTTGCGTTGGCGGAATCGTAGGCGTTAACAACGGCACGCTAACGGGAGTTTCGTTCAGCGGAACGGTAACCGCCTTCAGCATGGGGGATTACGTAGAGGCTGGTGGAATCGCCTGCGAAAACGACGGCACGATCGCCACCGCGACCGCGTCGGGATCGGTCAACGCGACCAGCACCGTCGAGTTTGCCCGCGCAGGCGGGATCGCCGGTTCGAGTGGGGGGTCGGTCGATCTCTCCAGTGCATCGAATACAGTCTCAGCGGAGGGAAACGGGAGCGATCAAGGCGATTGCAGCATCGCCGCAGGCGGCCTCTATGGCTATGATTTGGGCGCGACAGCCGCAAGCTCCTTTGCAATCGGCGATGTCACCGCCAGAGATATTGCAATCAACAACGCCTGTGCTGGCGGTCTCATCGGCGCCTCAAGCGGTCAGATCGCGAATTCATCCGCGACTGGCTCGGCTACAGCCTATGCCGGATCGAACGCGGGCTGGATGGCAGGCGGCCTGATTGGTCTCGCATTTGAGGGCACAATCCAGAATTCCTCCGCTACGGGAGCCGCATCCGCCTACAATGCTGGTGGGTTGGTGGGCGGTAACTTCGCCAATATCGATGCTTCTACAGCCAGCGGTGCCGTGTCCGGACCTAATACCGCGTATGTCGGCGGGTTCATCGGTTACTGGCAGAGCTATCAGGGAAGCACCGTCACGAATTCCAAATCGTACGGCACAGTGACAAACGGCGGTGGAGGACTGATCGGCGGCTTCGTTGGAGCCGACGCGACATCGGGGAACTTCTCGAACGATGGCTGGTGCACGACATCGAGCGGCATCACGGATCCCGGCCAGGGCGCGGGAAACATCCCCAACGATCCGGGCATCGCCCCGTTCAGCTGTTAGGGAACGGCCGCCAGCGGGGCCACTACCGCCC
The DNA here is from genome assembly GCA_036267515.1 of Rhizomicrobium sp. Lineage (GTDB taxonomy): Bacteria > Pseudomonadota > Alphaproteobacteria > Micropepsales > Micropepsaceae > Rhizomicrobium. Next base: position 24,301 of record DATAVW010000190.1, on the reverse strand, counting down.
TATCTAAGTTTCCCAATGCTGCCACGAGGCAAGCCTCATGTCTGCATCTGAAAATCGCGAAAATGCTTCTTGCCGGCAAGGGCGCGCTTGTACTCCTCCTTGCTGAGGATGTTCTCGTCCAGAGTCATGTCCGTGCGGCAGTAATTCTGGAAAAATTCCGCGATGCGCTCGGGCGAAGCCAACACGCAATCGCGGATGTAGTTGATATCGATGTTGATGCAGATGGCGCCGACCACGCCGTAATCCTTCCGCACGATGGGAACAGTGGTGCATTTGAAGCGGCGCGCGCCGATATTGAGCTCGTAGTTCAGCTTGTCCTGCTTCAGGTTTACGCGCCGCATCAGATCGACCAGCAGCGTGGTTGTGCCCATACCCTCCACGCGGCCGGTCACGTCGCCGCTCTCGATGGTGGTGATGGAATGCGTGGGGTTTGAGAGATCGTGGATCAGCACCTCGATTCCCATGTTCGGAAAAGTGCGGCCGAGTAGCCGCGCGATGTTGCGGTAATTCTCCATATACTCCTGTGCATCGTCCGCCACTGCGACGCCCTGGTATTTCGCCACCAGCCGGTCGTACGCCTTCCCTTCCACTTGGCTAAGCAATTGGCGAACATTGTTCTGCTCACCGATGAAGATGAGCTGCCGCGCTGCACGCTGATCTGAGTTGCGCAGGAAATAGTGAACGCCGAGGCGGAAATCCTTGAGGCTGAATTCTGCAAATTTCTCCGGCGTAGCGACATAAGGGTAGAAATCATATTCGGTGAGCGCCCTGCCCTGCTGGCGCTTGCGCTCGCGGTAGCGGCCGATGAGAAAGCCGCCTGCTAGCAGCACCAGCGACGCCAAAACATTGGTGAAAACCGAGCCGAACCAGTCCGCGGCGAGTGCCATCCGGACCCCTCCCTGCCTTTCGAATCGCGAGTTTAGGCCAGCCTGCCCAAATTGCACGGGCAGCCAAGGCCAGCGCATAATGCGGGCGAACGAGGGAGGATTCGCATGCTGGTGGCAACAACGGAGCGGGTGGCGGGATACCGCGTGAAGCAAACACTCGGGCAGGTGTTCGGCGTCGTCGTGCGCTCGCGGGGCTTGGGCGGGAACATCCTCGCAGGCCTTCGCTCCATCGCCGGCGGCGAGATTCACGAATACACCCAGCTGCTCGAAGAGACGCGGCGGCAAGCGGTGGACCGTATGGTGAAGAACGCCACGCTGATGGGGGCCAACGCGGTCGTCATGATGCGCTTCGATTCCTCTGAGATCGGCCAGTACATGAGCGAGATCGTCGCCTATGGTACCGCCGCGATCCTGGAGCCGGACAATGCTGCGTAGCCGGGTTGTTGGCCGCCGGCCAAGCAACTTCTCCATAGGCAGCGCCCGTTCTTTACTTTGTCATATGAGCAGAGAATGATGGCGAAGGACCGTCGTTTACGATCGACGAGCAGAGTCTGGATTGGGGGACCGACATGACAAAAAAACGAATCTTTGCCGAAGCGATGGCTGCAGTTCTTGTTTTCGGCGCGGCACACCAAGCCCTTGCAGCCAAAGCAAAGCAATATGTGTATTGGACCAACAGCAACGATGGCTCAATCGGCCGGGCCAGTATCGCCGGCAAACACGCGTCCGAGACGCTTCTTACCTTGGGCGCAGCGGGCGGCGCCGGAATGACGCTGGACAACACCTATATCTACTGGACCGGCGCCAACGGAGGATCGGCGACCACGATCGCCCGGGCGAAGCTTGACGGCAGCGGCGTGAACGCGTCGTTCATCACCGGCGCGCAAAACCCATGCGGCGTCGCCGTCGACAGCGCCCATATCTATTGGGGCGGAGATGTGGGCAGCTCGATTGGTCGCGCCAATCTCGATGGCAGCGGCGTCAACCAGAACTTCATCACGACCGGAACCGGGGTGTGTGGCGTTGCGGTCACCGCCTCGCACATCTACTGGGCCAATTACCAGAGCGGCCAGATAGGACGCGCGAACATCGACGGCAGCAACGCGAAGCAAGATTTCATCAGCGGACGCAGTTCGGGAATCGCCATCGAGGGAAAGTATATCTATTTCAACACGTCCAGCGGCACCGGGATCGCGCGGGCGACAATGAACGGAAAGGACGTAGATCCGAACTTTATTACCGGGCTGAACGGACAGATCGCATTCATTGCCGCGGACAAGAGATACATCTTCTGGGCGGATTGGGGGAATCGTGGTTCGGGAACCACCATCGGTCGAGCCAATATCGATGGCAGCGCCGTGAATCAAAGCTTGGTCCAAGGCACAAAGGGCGGGTTTGGCATCGCGGTAACCGGAGGAGATCCATAATGGGTATGATGACCTGCGGCACGCCGGTCATCGCTGGGCAGGACAATGCTGCGTAGCTGGACGATCGGTATTGCGCTGATCGTATTCGTCTGCGGCGTGGCCGCGCTGTTCGGGCACATTCCGCCGGGATTCGTATTTGCCTTCTGGGGCGCGGTGATCGTGCTGTCCATCGTGTACGAGCGATTCCGCTACAAGCCAGTGGAGCACGAGGCGCCCGGCGCCGGCTGGACGAAAACATCCGAGCGTTTCATCGACGACGAAACCGGCGAGCCGGTGACCGTGTGGCTCGAGCCGAAAACGGGAGAGCGCCGCTATGTCCGCGGCTAGGTGAGGATATTCAAAAAGGAGATTTCCGATGTCTGCGCTGCACGGGTTTTTGGCGAGTGCCATGGCGGCTGTTGCCGTATCGGCCTCGGCGCAGGCCGCTGTGCTGATACCTGTTCCGGCGGCGCCGGAGTCCACCGTCACCACCGTCTTCGGCATCAACGACCAATACGAGATCGCCGGCAGCTATATCGGGAAGCATGACGGGATCGAGCACGGCTTCCTCGGCACGCTGGACGGCAACTACTTCAGTTTCGATGCCGGCAACGGCGGCACAGAAGTCCGCGCCATCGCCAACAACGGCGACGTCGTCGGATTTGCGAATTCGCAAAGCGGTGTCACCTCCGATCAGCCTGTGTTCGAAATGTTCGACAATGGAAAGATTCGCACACTGGACGGCATCTTCGGTCGCGCGCAGGGCATTGAAAATTTGAAAGGCCGCTTCGCCGGCACGCGCTGGGACTTTAACAACCATCAGGCCGTCGCCTTCGTGGGCAGGCGTGGTAAGTACATGCACGACGTGCGCATTCCCGAGGTGCATCAGGCGAGCGAAGCCAACGGCATCAACAGTGCCGGCGTGGTGGTGGGCGATTACTTCCAGCCTCCCATGCATGGCTTCATCGGCAGCGGCAACAAACTGCAGACGGTGGATTATCCTTCCGATGACGCGACAGGTACCGCGCTGGAAGGCATCAACGACAGCGGACAGGCGGTGGGCGTGTGGCTGGATTCCTTCGGCAACACGCGCGCCTTTCTTCTCGACATCGCCACCGGCACCTTCACCGACATCCACGTCCCCACCTCCACAAGCGTGGCTGCATGGAACATCAACAATCAGGGCGCCGTGGCGGTATCGAGCGACGCGGGCTCCTTCGTGTGGTGCAAGAAAGCACGCCAGTGCCCAACAAGCGGCATTACCGTGACTGCACCGGAGCATCGGGGAAGATAGTTCGAGCGCCGACAATTCCGCGGGAGCCTTCCCGGGGCTTTCCGCGTAATATCCCCGCGTTCGCAATTCCGGAGATGGCTATGCGCATCGATGATCTTCGCCCCAGCGACAATGTGGAGGATCGCCGCGGCGCCTTTGGCGGCTACGGCCCGCACCTCGCAATGGGCGGCGGCGGCCTCGGCCTGGTTGGAATTGTCATCCTGTCGCTGCTGTTCGGCGTCGATCCCTCAAAGCTGCTGAACGGCACGGACCAGGGCGGCGCGCCGGCGCAGCAAACCACCGCCGAAAACGGGTCGCGCGCGGACGATCCCTCGTTCCAGTTCGCACGCCGCATCGTTGGTTCTGCCGAAGATGTATGGACGCCGCTGGTGCGCGCCAAAGGCGTGGTGTTCCAGCCGGCCACGCTCACCGTCTACGATGTCGAAACGCCAACCGGCTGCGGCGAAGGCCAATCTGCCGCGGGACCGTTCTATTGCCCGAGCGATGCGCGGATCTATCTCGATCTCTCGTTCTTCAACGAGCTCTCTGATCGCTTTGGCGCACCAGGCGAGTTCGCGCAGGCCTATGTGATCGCGCACGAATACGGCCACCACATCCAGAACCTGATGGGCGTATTCGAGAGCCACGGCGGCGGCGGCACCGGCGCGGAGAGCGATTCCGTGCGCCGAGAGCTGCAGGCCGATTGCTATGCCGGCGTGTGGGCGTACCACGCCAATGCGCAGTTCCAGATTCTGCAGCAAGGCGACGTGGAGAGCGGTTTGCGCGCGGCTTCCGCAGTAGGCGACGACACGCTGGAAAAACAATCGCAAGGATACGCGGTGCCCGATTCCTTCACCCATGGCACCAGCGCGCAACGTGTGCGCTGGTTCAGGCGCGGCCTCGCCGATGGCGACATGGACCAGTGCGACACGTTCGAGGCCGAGACTCTCTAGCGCGCGCCACATCTTATCGTCGTATTCGTCCGAAGATGACGATTCTGTAAGCTGCCGCGCAACTCCACGACAGAATAGCATTTCATAATCGATTCGGGACCGGGCCTGCGGACACACCCCATACTATCCTCGGTAACTTGGGAGGTCCGGTTCCACCTTCTCCCCTCGGACTCCTCTCGGATCGCGAAAAAATAGTTCGGCCCGAGCGGTTTTCTCGATCGGCGAAAATAACAAGGGGCCCGCGAGGGCCCCTTGTCGTAGGCGAAAATTCGTCCGGTCTTTACTGACCCGGGCAGTAGGCAGTTTCAAGCTTGTTGAAGCTCTTCAGCTTATTGACCGGCCAAGTGTCCGGCGCGCCGAAATAGTCGATGAACACGAGATCCTGCATGTTGTAGGTAAACCCGTGATCCTGATACGGGAAGCCGCCGTAATTGCTGCGGCCTTCCAGCGGATCGCCCACTTCCAGAATGCTGTTGTCCTGGCAGCCGACGCGATTATCCGTGAACGGATCGTCCAGCCATTCGCCAATCTCATGCGACGCCGCAGAAACGTCCTGCGAGAATGAACCAGCTTCGGTGACGAGCGTGGTATAGCCGTAAGTCTGGCCGCCCGGCTGGCTGCCGGTCGCCGTGTGATAGCCGCCGATGCAGCAACCGCCCGACGTCAGGAAGATGTTGTGCGAGATGAAGAACACGAACTGGTCCGGAGTGACCTGGCTGTGAGCCCTGATGTAGCTGTTGATCTGCTGGTCCATCGCACTGTAGCCGTAGGTCCCGATCTTCTGGCTGCCGAACGGATTCGTCTCAACGACGCCCTGCCCTGACTGCACTGTGATCTTCAGCGGCTTCAGGACGGTCGGGCTGCCCAGCACAACGTGATAGTTCGATTCATTCTGTACGTTGTTGCCGTAGAAATTGGCGCGCTGGAACGCATCGATGTACTGGCTCTTGCCGAAATCCACGCCACCGGACTGGAAGTCTACATTGGTATCGAGCAGCGGGGAGTTCAGGAAATTGTTGAGAACCGTCTCGCCGTCGGAATACTTGTCCTTCTTCGGGCTGAACTTCATCTTGCCGAAGCTGGGATACTTGAAGATCACCGGTACGACTTCCACCGGAATCGTCGTGTTGGTGTTGGTGCTGGTTGGATCCGTCCCGATCATCGTGAACGTGCGATTGGTGGAGTGATGATCGGTGAAGCTGCCGTTCCACTGGGTGATTTGGGCGGCCGGTTTGCGCGACTTGACCACCTTGTCGGTGGCTGCGTGCCACGGCACATTCGCCGGGATCACGCCGAACATCGGACGGGCGTTGTTCGCCTGGTCGGCGGACGCGGAGAAAGCGGACAATGCCGCTATAGATGTCGCCAGCAACGCAAGCGACGCGAAACGCGTTTTCATTCAGAGTTCCCTCAAGTTTCGGTGTGATTGAATCGACCGTCAGGCCGACGATGGACACCCCATCGGATTCACAACATACCCTGAACCAGGGACAGATGGTATGTCCATTTCGCAATAATCTGTTCAGGCGACCGAAAGAAAAACGGGCGCCGCGCCACAGATGGCGTGGACGAATGGCGCGCCGCTTCCGCGAGGGGCGACGACACGCTGGAGAAATGGTCGCAGGCTTACCCGGTGCCGGATTCCTTCACCGACGGCACCAGTGCGCAGCGCGTGCGCTGGTTGCGGCGCGGCCTCGCCGACCGCGACATGGACGAGTGCAACACGTTCGCGGCCGCAATGCTGTAATGGTTTTCACACTGTCCAATTCTCGATCTTCAATTGCGGAATGCGACCGAACTCGCCCGTATTGTTGGTGACGAGCGTGAGGCCAAGGCAGCGTGCGCGGCGATAAACAGGTCGTTGGCGCCGATCATCGAAGCACGCGAGAGCGTGTTCGCAGCAAAGTAGCCCTTGCGTTTGAGATGGCCGCGGATGCCGGCGTAGTGCCGCGCGGCGGCATCCGGGAAATCGAGCACGGCGACATGGGCGAGAAAGGCGGCGACGGCCGCCTCGTCCATCTTCGGCCGCGGGGAAATATCCACGCCGTAGAGCAACTCGGCCTTGGTGACGACGGAAACGGCAATGTCGTCCAAACCCCGCCGCCCAGACATCTTGTATTAATAGGGCGAACAGAAACACCCTTTGCCAACAACCACTTACCTTACTATGCGTGTGAATTGACAGCACCAATTCACACAGTCCGAGCATGCCATTTCTCAAAACGGCGCATCGCGGAATCCGGCATTCTTTCTATTACGGCCACCGGCAATCCCAGTTGATCCCGCACACGCTTGGCAAGTGCAGCCGCAAGAACAGGATAATTCTGATTCTCAGTCACGAGGCAAAAGCCGCCACCTTCGATTATTTCGCTAAAGTAATTACTCGGCATCATCCGTACGCAGAAAAACGGCCGCACTCCGAGGAATTTGCACATCTTCAATTTGATCTGAAACTCCGTTTGATCAATATAGCTGAGCTGATTTTTGATTTCGACGCCGTAACGCACACCCTGATTCGAAATCAAAAAGTCCATGTCATGTTCGGTCTCGTTCCACTCCCTCCCGTCAACTTTCCGAACCTTCCGTTGCTCTACTCTAAATTCCGTGCTGGCCAGAGCCGACTCAAACAACAACTCACCGTGGTGGCCCAATGCACGTGTGAAGAGTGGATCCGAGAACTCCCTGATAAGAGCCAGAGTTTCCGCCATTTGCCTACGCGGATATCGGTGTCGCCGAGGATAATAGAAGTGTGCTTGGTGATGGTCTAAACGTTCACGCTAAAACCAATCAAACGCTGTTTCGCCAACTCGTTCAGGGCCTTCTTCGTAATCCAGTGGTAGAAACTTTTTTCCACCCTTGTTTGGCCTCATCGACCTTCCGATCTCGCGGCTGTTCCTTTTTGTCTCCATCCGGTTCGAAGTCGTCGTCGAACGGGTGCCCCATGCCGCCATTCCCTCACCAGCCCAAATTGGATCATACCCTTGACCACTACAACCGGATTTGACGAAAACACCATCGGAGAAATTAGCTTTCCCATTTCCGTGGACAGAGGGGATTGACGACTGAGGTCAGCGGCTAGGGAAAATTGCGGCCGCTTCGTTCTCCACTGGAAATGTCGGGGTATAATGCCTCGTCATGGATGTGAGACGCAGACAAGATTGGACAACCGGCGGCATGCAGGCGCGCTGTAGCGCGCTCGCTTCACTGCGTCGAACAACACCCCTCCACCGCCCTCCCCTTTTTCGACAAACAAAACGAACAATTTCCATTTTGCCTGCGCTCCTCCGTCATGGCCCGCACCGGGCGACGGCAACGCAGGGATACCCTCCCGGTTTTCAGAGGTTCGAATGGGAACTTTTGCGCGGTAGGGGGAAGGGGCGTGGAATCCCCGAAAACGAGTCGCTGTGGTGGACACGTCTTCGGCGCACAACAGATTGGGATGGATGCACGCAAAGTGGTGGGGAGACGTTTGCCAAGCGCCCCCTCCACCATCCTTTGTCGCGAACACGCTCTCGCGTGCTTCGCCTTGCACGGTCCCCCTCCCCCGCCTGGCAGGGAAGGAACCCTCTCGCAGGGCGAAGGAAGATTCGTTGGAATAAGGTGGGGGCATCGGTATGAACGGGCGGCATTCGAGGTGATGATGGCATGATCGACCAGCGGGTTACAGTTTTCGGCGCCTCCGGTTTTCTCGGCCGCTATGCGGTGCGGGGGCTGGCGAAGGGTGGCCTCGGATATCGCATCCGCGCGGCGGTGCGCAGCCCGAACGGCGCACCATATCTCCTACCCATGGGACATGTCGGGCAGATCCAGTTACTGCGCGCCAATGTGCTGCGCCCCGCCGATGTGGCGCGCGCGGTGGCTGATTCCGAAGCGGTGGTGAATCTCGTCGGCATTCTCAATCCCGCGGGCGGGGGGCAGAGCTTCCACGCGATCCATGTCGAGGCTGCGCGCACCATCGGCCGCGCCGCGCGCGAGGCGGGCGTTCAATCGCTGGTGCACATTTCCACGCCGGGCATCAGTCGTGATTCAGAATCCGTGTATGCGCGCTCAAAGGCGGAAGGCGAGGTCGCGCTTCGGCAAGAATTTCCGGATGCGACCATCCTGCGGCCATCGTTGGTGGCCGGCCCGGAAGACAATTTCTTCAACAAATTTGCCAATCTGGCGCGCTTCGTGCCGGTGCTGCCGCTGGTCGGCGGCGGACATACTCGTTTTCAACCGGTGTTCGTGGGCGATGTGGCGGACGCGATCGTCAAGTGCATCGAGAACCCGGCAACGCGCGGCCAAACCTACGAGCTCGGCGGCCCCAGCATTCTTTCGCTCCGGGAGATGCTGCAGCTCATCCTGCATGTGACGAACCGGCGGCGGTTGCTCGTGCCCCCGCCCTTCGCGCTCGCCCGCATTCCCGCATTCGCTTTGCAGTTCCTGCCCGGCAAGCTGCTGACGCCGGATCAGGTCACGTTCCTGAAGACCGACAATATTGTGGCACCCGATGCGCTCACCTTTGCTGATCTCGGCATCGAGCCGGAATCGCTTGAATCCGTACTGCCCAGTTATCTCTGGCGCTTCCGCAAGAAGGGCCAGTTCGAGAATTCGGCCTACGAGCGCGCTATCGGGACGCCAGCCACGCGATGACAAGAACAAGGCCGAGACAGATGCGATACCATCCGAACGGTTTCAGGCCATAGCGGCTCAGGAAGGCGATAAACGTTCTCACCACGCCATAGGCGACGATGAAGGAAATCACGAAGCCGATAGCGATGGTGGAGAGGTCGCTGGCCGATAGCAGCGCCCACTTCTTGTAAAGCTGGAGTGCGGTGGCTCCGAACATGGTTGGTACGGCAAGATAGAAGGTGAAGTGGGCGATGGCCGGGCGCTCGATGCCGAGCAGCTCGCCGCCCAGGATGGTGGCGCCGGAGCGCGACACGCCGGGCATGATCGCCAGCACCTGGCAGAGGCCCACCTGGAAGGCCTTGCCGATCGGCAGGTGGTCGCCATCGTGGTAACGCGGCTTGGGCGCGATGCGCTCGAAGACGAGGATGAGGATGCCACCGAGCGTCATGGTGACGGCGATCACCGGCAGCGCGGTTTCGGGGTCGAGCAACACGGCGTTGATCTTCTTGATCAGCAGCGCGCCGGCGATGGCCGCTGGTACAAAGGCAACGAGCACCGCCGCGGTGAAGCGCTGCGCCTGCCGGCTCCGCGGCAGGTTGATGAGGACGTCGGTGAACTTGCGCCAGTAGGCGGCGACCACGGCCAGGATCGCGCCCAGCTGGATGACGATGGTGAAGGCTTCCCAGCGGTCACCGGCGAGGCCCAGCAGGCGCTCGGCAATCAGCAGGTGTGCCGTGGAGGACACCGGCAGGAACTCGGTCAGGCCCTCGACGATGCCGAGCAGCACCGCAATGAGAAGATCGTGCATAAGGGAGAGGAATCGCAAGGCTGCGACCGTCAATTACCACGCTTCGGCACGCGCGTCAGCAGATGCGGACTCTCTGCACCGGATTACAACGACACCGGCGTGAGGCGGACCGGCAGATATTCGTAGCCCCTCACGAAGGTGGAGAAGACACGCCGCGGCTCGCCCACAACTTCTATGTTGGAAAAACGCTTGAAAATTTCTTCCCAGATGATTTTCAACTGCAGCTCGGCCAGCCGATTGCCGACGCAACGGTGAATGCCGAAGCCGAAGGAGAGATGCCGCCGCACATTCGGCCGCTCGATATCGAAGGCATCGCCGTTCGGGATCACCGCTTCGTCGCGGTTGCCCGAAACGTACCACATCACCACCTTGTCGCCTTCGCGGATGGTCTGTCCACCGAATTCGACGTCGCGTTTGGCCCGGCGGCGCATATGTGCAAGCGGTGTTTGCCAGCGGATGGTTTCGGAGACCATATTGGAAATCAGCGCCGGGTTCCCGCGCAATTTGCCGTACTGCTCGGGGAACAGGTTCAGCGCCACCACGCTGCCGGAGATGGTGTTCCGGGTGGTATCGTTGCCGCCCACGATCAGCAGCACCAGATTGCCGAGATATTCCATGCGGCCCATGTTCCGCGTGGCCTCGCCATGCGCCAGCATGGAAATAAGATCGCCTTTCGGTGGCGCATTAACCCGCTCGTTCCACAACCGCGTGAAATAGTCGACGCACGCATAAAGCTCCTCGCGCCGCTCCTGCTCTGCCGTTTCCTCGCTCTTAAACACTCCACTCTTCGGTCCGGCCGTCGCCACATCGGACCAGCGGGTGAGTTTGCGCCGGTCTTCCCATGGGAAGTCGAACAGCGTGGCGAGCGTCATGGTGGTGAGTTCGATGGAAACCCTGTCTACCCAGTCGATCGTCTCGCCCACCGGCAGAGCGTCGAGAATGGCGCCGGCGCGCTCGCGGATGATGGACTCCAAAGTTTCGAGATTGGGGCCGGATACGATTGGGCTTACCACCTTGCGCTGCGCCTCGTGGCGCGGCGGATCCATGGCGATGAACATGGGAAGGCGGAAATCATCGCGCGGCTCCGCGATGGTAATGGCAGGCTCGGAGGAGAATGCTTCGTGGTTTGTGTCCACTGCCATGATGTCGTTGTATTTTGTGATGGACCAGTAGGGTCCGAACTCGTGTTCACGCTGATAGTGGACTGGCGCTTCCTTCCGCAGCCGCTCGAAATAGGGCCAGACGGTGTCGTTCCGGAAAAGCGCCGGCTGGGCAACGTCCAGTTCCTCAATGGGAATGGACCAGGCATGCTCGCGTGCGGTCGCGAGCAGGTCCTTAACTTCCTGATCCATGGCAGCGTCCTTCGGCACGGAATGACTCTTTGGCAACGTAGCATTCGGTACGTCAAAGCCCAAAGTGAATCGCGCTAGTCGAGCGTGCGGCGGAAGCGGGCGACCGCGATCGTCATTACCGCCAGCACGAAGATCAGCAGCGGCCACACCTCCGGCCACGTTTCGGTCCAGCCGTTCCCCTTCAGCATCACGCCGCGCACGATGCGCAGGAAATGGGTGGCGGGCAGAATCTCGCCGAGCCATTGCGCCCAGCGAGGCATGCCCGCAAACGGGAATGCAAACCCGGAGAGCAAGATCGAAGGCAGCAGAAAAAACACCGTCATCTGCATCGCCTGCAGCTGGTTTTCGGCGATGGTGGAGAAGGTGTAGCCCACCGCCAGCAGCGCCACGATGTAAACGCCGAGCCCCAGCGACAGGATCGTAAGCGAACCCAGCATCGGCACATCGAACACGTACCGCGCCATCAGCAGAATGACGCCGCTCTGAATGGCGCCGATGAGAACGTTCGGAGCGATCTTGCCAAGCATGATTTCCAGCGGCGTTGCCGGCATGGCGAGCAGATTTTCGTAGGTGCTGCGCTCGCGCTCCCGCGTCAACGCAAGGCAGGTGAGGAGCACCATCGTCATGGTGAGGATCACCGCCAGCAGGCCGGGCACGATGTTGTACTGGGTGTTGGATTCCGGATTGTAGAGAAGGTGTGTGACCAGCTGGAAGGGCGGCGGCCCCTGCGCGCGCGCCGCGAGCGGACCAACCAGATCGTCGCGCAACGCGCTGGTCGCGAGGGTATTGAAGGCTGCGAGTGCATAAGAACCCGCCGCGGGATCGGTGGCATCGGCTTCGATCACCAGCGGCGGCTGGCTGCCGCGCACAATGTTGCGGGTGAAATCCACCGGGATTTCCACCACGAACGTAACGTTGCCTTCATTCAGCAATCGCCGCGCATGCGCGGGCGAATTGGTCTGCTCGACGATCTGGAAGTAGCTGGAGTTCACCAGCGCCGCGACGATCGAGCGGCCGAAGCGTCCGGGATCGTCGATCGCAATGGCGGTCGGCAGATTCTTCGGATTGAGGTTGATGGCGAAGCCGAACAGCATCAGCTGCAGCACTGGCACGCCAAGCACCATAGCCGCCGTGAGCCGGTCGCGGCGCATCTGGATGAACTCCTTGGCCAGCACCGCAAACAATCGTCGCAACGAGAACGCGCGCATCAGGTTTTCGCCTGTTCCTGCAGCTGGATAAACACATCTTCCAGGCTCGGCTGCGCCTCCTCGATTTCAATACCCGGCTGGCCGCGGACCTTCGCCAGTGCGCGCTCTAGTGCCGCGCGGTCGTGCCCACTCACATGCAGTACGGCGCCGAAGAACGCGACATATTCCACGCCCGGCTCGCCCCGCAGCGAGTCCGTAAACCGGCGCACGTTGCTGCCACGCACCACGAAGGTGATGAGGCCCGATTGCGCGATCACTTCGTTCACCGTGCCGCGCGCGATCAGCTTGCCGTTGAGGATGTAGACAATGCGGTCGCAGCGCTCGGCCTCATCCATGTAGTGGGTGCTGACGAGCACGGTGAGCCCCTGCTCGCTCAGCGCGTGAATCTGCTCCCAGAAATCGCGGCGCGCCTGCGGATCGACACCCGCCGTCGGCTCGTCCAGCAAGAGCAGCTTGGGTTCGTGCAGCGTGCAGGCGCCCAGCGCCATGCGCTGTTTCCATCCGCCCGACAATTCTCCCGCCAATTGATCCTGCCGGTGCTGAAGCCCCAGCCGCTCCAGCATCGCCTCCACACGCGCGCGCCTGTCCGGCAGCTCGTACATGCGCGCCACGAAATCAAGGTTCTCGCGGATCGACAGATCTTCCCAGAAGCTGAAGCGCTGCGTCATGTAGCCGACCTGGCGCTTGATCGCCTCGGGCTCGTGCCGCACGTCGTAGCCGATGCAGGTGCCGCTGCCGTCGTCGGGCCGCAGCAATCCGCACAGCATGCGGATGGTTGTTGTCTTCCCCGAACCGTTGGGCCCAAGAAATCCCCACACCTCGCCTTGCGGCACCGCGATGTCGACGTGATCGACCGCCACCTTGGTGCCGAAACGCTTCGTCAGCCCCTGCACGTCGATGGCGAGTTCGCCGCTCACAGCGGGTGCACCTCAACCGGCTGGCCGGGATGCAGCGGCAATCCGCCGGGAACGCGCGCCTCCATCTTGAACACCAGCTTCTCGCGATTGCCGATGGAGAAGATCACCGGCGGCGTGAATTCCTCCTGCTGCGCAATGAAGGTGATGGCGGCGTCGATGGGTTTGCAGCCATCGCAGGTGACGCGCACACGTTCGCCGAGATGCACGTGCGCCAGTTCCGTTTCGGGCACGAAGAAGCGCACATACACATTTTTCGGCGGCAGCACCGACAGCACTGGCGTCGATGCCGGCACGTATTCGCCTTCGCGGAAATAGATGTCCTGCACCGGCCCTTTCACCTGCGCAACGATGTCCCGCTGCGACAAGGTGTAGGCGGCTTGCGTCAACGCAGCACGCGCCTGGCTTTCCTGCGCCTGCAATTGCGAAACCGACGCCGCCGCCTGCTTGTAGCTGGTCACCGCCTGATCGAGCGCGGTGGGCACGCCGGCATGCGCGCGCGCCAATCCCTGCTGCCGGGCCAAGGTTGTGCGCGTATATTCGAGATTGGCCAGCGCCTGCTTCAGCTGCGCCTGGTTTTGCGGAATGGCGGCGGCGGCCTGCGCGCGGGCGGCCGCTTCGCGCGTGTCGTCCAGGGTGAACAGCAGCTGCCCCGGCTTGATGGCATCGCCCCGCTCGACATTCAGGTGCGAAAGCCATCCCGGCTGCGGGGCGGAGATGAAGGCGTTGTCGCCTTCCGCGTAGCCCAGCCAGCCATGCGGCGGTTCGCGCGAACACGCGGCGAGAACCAGCGCAAGTGCCAATGCCGCGAACATCCTCACATCACGACTCCCTCTCCAGACCGCGCAGCAGCACATCGATATGCGTTTCGATCAGCGCCTCGATGTCGTACGGCTCGGGATCGAATGGGGCGAAGGTCGCGCGCCACAGCGCACCCAACAGCAGCGGCGCCACGCACAACCGCGCCACATGCTCCGACGCCACCTCGCGGAATTCGCCTTGCGCAATCCCGCGCGCGACAATGCCGCGAAACAGCCCGATCCCCTTTTCGATGATCTCGAAGCGGTAGAAGCGCACCAGCTCCGGAAAGTTGCCGGCTTCGGCGAGAATGATCTTCGGCAGCACGATGCGATCGCTGGTGCGCATGATGGTGCCGATGGTGCGCAGCACCTGCACCAGCAGCGCGCGCGCCGAGCCGTCATACGCCTCCGCATACGCCGTCACCTGCGCGAGCGTGTCGCCGATGGCCGCGCGCACCAGCGACTTGAACAGCTCGTCCTTGCTCGGGAAATAGAGATAGATGGTGCCCTTGGTGACGCCGGCGCGGCGCGCGACATCGTCCATCCGCGCGGCGGCGAAACCCTTGGCTGCGAACTCGGCCAGAGCCGCATCGAGGATTTCCTGCGGACGGGCGTCCTTGCGCCGGCTCCATCGCTGCTGCACCTGGCCCATGCGCTAGTAAATAACTGACCAGTCAGTTATTTCAAGCCGAAGTCGTAAGCCTATTCGCCTTCTGCGAAGCTGGACACGGCGACCCGGTTTGTTCTTGGCGGAGGGTGGAATATCCGGCGAAGTTGGGACGATTGATATGAGTGTGACGGGGTTGATGGAAAAGCTGAGCGCGCTGCCCAAGGAAAAGCAGGAAGAGATTTTCGATTTCCTGGACCACATGGTGGATGGATTTGCTGGCCACAACGATTCCGCGGCCGACGAAACGGCTTTTGCAGAATTTTCGCTCCGTCAGGCGCTCCGGGGCATGGAAACGATCCGGTTACCTACACCCGCGCCGATATCCGGAAATCGCAGCGATGCCTGGCAAGCCGAACGCGCGGTGGAAATCAGCATTAGTCGAGAAACTGCCGTAAGCGGCGCTCAAGCTTTTCAATATTCTTTGTTTCGCATTCCCAAATCACGAGAACGCGCCATCCCTCCTTCTTTAGTGATGCTATAGAGAGCTTGTCGCGTTCTACGTTTCTGCTGAGCTTTGGATGCCAGTACAGCTCAATGTCTTTGTATTTGTGAGCGGGAAAGGTTGCGATGTCGCATTCCCATACGTTCCACTCTGGCCGGTTCAGCCGAAGCGTCTTGCATGCCCAAGAATCGATTTCGACCAATGCTTCGTGACGAAAGCCCGCCGCCTCCAACCCAAGCGCCTGCCCACCCGCGCCAGTGCACACCTATAGAATGCATGCCACCCATCGCCGGATTGTTCCTGTTTCGTGCATAACGATTCGTTATTTCATTGTCTATCGCTGGGAGAACAACTCGAAAGGGCCGAGACAATGAAGTTCGCCGTAGAGGCAACCCGCTTGATTAAGCCGCGTCTGGGGACCGGCGGCCTGAGCGCCCGATCTCATCCCGATTGTATTTGTCCAAGACGATCCAGAGGCGGGAGCCTTCCATCCAGCCCGGCGCGCCGCTTCTCCGTGTCGGAGATTTCTGCCGCGAATCGCTCCGGCCGCAGGTGTTTGCGTGGTGATCGCAAAGAAGGTCAGCAAATCCTCGCCTCCCGCACCCCGAATGCGCACCCCGACCGCGACCGGCCGAAATTTGCCTCCTTCGGTTTCGCCCCTGCCCGCCTCCGGCCACTCGGAGGTATGGATATCCTCCTTGACACGCTGGTGCAAACGCTTAAATTCACATATTGGACAATGGCACAGGAATAGAGACGAAGTGGCGCGAATAACATGACAAATCTCAGAATCTTTGAGTTCGACTGCTCTGATAGTCTTCGAACTACAACATCTTGTGGCCGTGAAAACGCGCGCCAGGGTACCCCCTCCCGATTTCTGGAGGTTCGAATGGGAACCCGCATCAAGTGCGGGGCAAGCTTTGCCGCCAGTGGCAGGGGGTACCCCCTCCCCATTTTTCGACAAACAAAACAAACAATTCCGCCAGTGGGTGCCGCCGCCCTCCCGGCCCCTCGGCCGTACTCCCCGCTTCGCAGGGGAGAGCCAATGATGGAGGTCTATTCACCATGATGTAGCGCTGTCGCGAGACCATACAGGGCCGGGTGCGAGCTCGCGCGCACCCACGTGAACGGGACTTGGCCGATCCGCCGCCGAAGCGCCGAGGCAGCTCGCGGGGCCGAAGTCCCAAAGCTCACAAGGACCGTGGGGAAGAGAATGGTGCCGCACGGCAGTCCACTGAACTGGGCTCGCAATCCGCCGGCCTGCCATCCTCAGGGCCAGGCGGGTGTCACCCCCTCATCCGTGCTTCGCGATCGCCACATATTGCGGCCGCGGCCTGTGAGAGGGGCGAAGCTCCCGCCTTTTTGCATTTCGCAGGGGAATCGGATTTCACCGTCGGGATGGCGAGGGCGGCGCAGAAAACCGGAAGATGGTTCAGATGGGCGGTGATCGCGCTGGTGTTTCTGCTGGTGATCGCGCCGGTCGTTCTGCTGGGGCTGTTCCGGTTTTTGCCGGTGCCCTTTACCCCGCAGATCGCCATCGGCTTCTTCTCCGGCGATGCGGTACACTACAGCTGGCGCAATATGTCGGAGATTTCGCCCTACCTCGCCAAAGCGGTGATCGGCGGCGAGGACGAAAAATTCTGCCGGCATCATGGCTTCGACTGGCAATCCATCGACCAGGCGATCAAGACCCACGATCGGCACCCGAAAAGGCAGCTGCGCGGCGCCAGCACGCTTTCGCAGCAGGCCGCGCGAAGCCTGTTTTTGGTCCCGTGGCGCAGCTGGATACGCAAAGGGACCGAGGCGTATCTGACCGTGCTGATGGAAGTCTTGTGGCCCAAGCGGCGTATCCTTGCGGCCTATTTGAATCTGGTGGATTGGGGGCACGGCTATTTCGGCGCGGAAGCCGCTGCACAGGGGTACTTCCACAGGCCGGCGGTTGCCCTCACCGCCCGCCAGGCGGCGCGGCTTGCGGCCATTCTGCCCAATCCGGATGACTGGCACGCGGTCCATCCCGGGCCATACGTGGCCTGGCGCACCGGCGAACTGCTCGGCCGGATTCGTATCGTCAATCGTGATCGGCTTGATGCTTGTATTCGCCCCTAGACCCCACCTCCGCTTTCACTAGATTGAAATCCATGCGCCGCCTTCTGCATTTGCTGCTTTCGCCCCCCTCCCGCTTTGCGCGCCTGCTGATCGCCGAAAAGCGGCTCACGTTCGATCCGGTGGCGGCGGAAGATCCCTCCGCGCAGTTGCCCCTGTTCATCGATCTCGATGGCACGCGCGCGGTGGGACTATGGGCCATCGTCGATCATCTGGAGGGCGGCTATCCCGAATACCCATTGACCCCGGAAGATGCCCTGGCGCGCGCGGAATCACTGCGGATGATCGACTGGGCGATGGGAGCGCTGCATGAAAACGTCACCCGCAAGATTGTGTACGAGAAGGCTTCGCAGCGCTTCACGGGCGCGGTAGCGAAGCGTGCGCCGGACATGGAGGCAATCCGCAGCGGGCGCGAAGGGCTGAAGGCGGCGCTCGTAGAGATCGGCGCCAATGCGGAGCAGCACGGCTACCTCGCAGCACGGGAGTGCACGCTGGGCGATCTCGCCGTGGCCGCTCACATTTCCGCCCTCGATTATTTCGGGGAGATTTCCTGGGGGGAATATCAGCCGGCCGCGGAGTGGTACATGCGCATGAAATCACGGCCGTCGTTCCGTTCGCTGCTGGCCGATCGGGTGCCTGGCCAGCCGCCTGTCTCGCACTATGCCGAACTCGACGCCTGATATCCGCGATGCAATTCGCGCGAATGCAGTGCGCGAAGGCTTCGATGTCGTCCGCTTCGCCAGCGCTGAAGCGCCGCCGAATGCTGGAGCCAATCTCCATCAATTCCTGGGCGAACAGCGCCATGGCACGATGGAGTGGATGGAGCGCAATGCAGAACGTCGCGCAGACCCCAACGCACTCTGGCCCGAGGCGAAGAGCATCGTTGTCCTCGGTATGAACTACGGCCCAAAGCACGATCCACGCGAAAGGCTGAATGCGCGCGATCACGCAGCCATCTCCTGCTATGCACAAGGTGACGACTACCATGATGTGCTCAAAGGTAAACTGAAGCGCCTTGCATCGACCATCGCGCACCAACACGGCGCAGAGGTAAAGGTCTTCGTTGATACGGCCCCCGTGATGGAGAAACCGCTGGCGCAACAGGCCGGCGCGGGCTGGCAAGGCAAGCATACCAATCTGGTTTCACGGCTTTATGGGTCGTGGTTGTTTCTCGGCTCAATTTTTACCACTCTGGAAATTGCGGCGGATGAGATGGAGGCGGACCATTGCGGCGCCTGTACGCGCTGCCTCGATGTGTGCCCAACCGATGCTTTCACCGCCTCCTACCAAATCGATGCCCGACGTTGCATTTCCTACCTTACCATCGAGCATAAGGGGCATATCGCATCCGAATTCCGCAAAAAAATGGGCAACCGGATCTATGGCTGCGACGATTGCCTCGCGGCTTGCCCGTGGAACAAGTTTGCAAGCATAGCACAGGAGGCGCGATTTCACGCTCGCGCCGAGTTGCTACAGCCTCGGCTCGCCGATCTCGCCCCACTTACTGACGCTGAGTTCCGGGCGCTATTTCGCGGCTCGCCTATCAAGCGTGTCGGCCGTGATCGCTTCATTCGCAATGTCTTGATCGCGGTTGGAAATTCCGCCGATCAGTCGCTTGCTGCAGAAGCGGAACAACTGCTGGGCGACGCTTCCCCGCTCGTTCGTGCGATGGCGGTCTGGGCGCTTTCTCAGCTCGATGCTCCGCGCACAGATCAGATTGCGCGGCAATACTTGCTCACGGAAGATGATTCGAATGTTCGCGCCGAATGGCGGGCTGCTATTTCGCTTTCGACGGCTGAAACGCAGTGAGCCGTTGCTGTGCGATCGCCGCAGCATCGCTAGTCGGCGCCTCCGAAACAACGCGCTGCCAATCAGCGCGTGCACCTTTTGAGTCGCCGGATTCCAACTTCAGCGTGCCGAGTTCAAGCAACGCCTCCGGATAGCCCGGCAATATGTGCAGTGCGGCTTCCAAGTCGGTGCGGGCGTCACCCGTGCGGCCAATGGCATGCCGCGCAGAGGCGCGCAGCACCAGAAGATCGGCGCGGCTGGCATCCAGTTTCAACGCCGATGAGAGATCGATATCAGCTGCTTTCCAGTCGCCGAGCAGCGCAGCAGCGCGGGCCCGATCCGCCAGCAGGTCTGGATCGTGCGGCGAAAGCGCCAGCGCTGAGGAAAACGAGATGGTCGCCTCTCCGCCCCGATGCGCAAGGAGCCATGCATTGCCTGCTTGGTCAAACAAAGTGGCGCGCTCCACCGCACCGCCTATATTCGCGTGGCCCATCTGATCGAGCTGCCTTGCGGCCTCCGGGTAGCGCTTCAACGCCACCATCGCGAGGGCCGCGCAGTGGGTCGCCGCTGGTCCGCCGCGGTCGCTCTGCCAGACACGCGCGAGCTCGAGCGCCTGTTGCGCATTGCGGTGCGTGAGTTCAAGGCAGCGGTCATAGCGGTTACGGCCAGGGAGCGCGGAATCATCCAAAGCAGAAAGATTGGCGGCCTGGGCCGCGCTGCCGGCTGCCAAAAGAAGGATAGCGAATACGGCAACTCGCATTTTTCAGCGCACCTTTCTGCTCGCGCAGAAATCGGCAATGGTTCTTCGCGAAGATCGGAACCCTACCCATCCCTCCCGTGAGCTCAAGTGACAATCCAGCCATTCTGCAGGTCATCCCAAGACTGGATGCCGGCGGAGCTGAACGCACCACCATCGACATGGCGCGAGCGCTCGAGCGTGGCGGCTGGCGCTCGCTGGTGGCGAGCGAAGGCGGCCGCATGGAACCACTGCTTGCCGACACCGGAGTAGAGCTGTCCCGCATGCCGCTGAATTCCAAGGCGCCGCATACAATTTTTGCAAATGCGGGGCGCTTGGCAAAGCTGATCCGAACACGGGATGTCAAGCTGATCCACGCGCGGTCTCGCGCCCCAGCCTGGAGCGCGCTTTTGGCAGCCCGGCGGACGGGGATTCCATTCGTTACCACCTATCACGGCATCTACAATGCCTCGAATCCATTCAAGCGCTACTACAATTCCGTAATGGTGAGGAGCGATGCGGTGATCGCCAACTCGCGATGGACGGCGGATCACATCGCGCGCGAGCACGGGACATCGTGCGACCGGATTGCGGTGATCCATCGTGGTGTGGATCTGGAGGAGTTCGATCCCGCAGGTGTCTTGCCGGATCGCATCGCCGCGTTGCGTGCCCAGTGGAATGTCGATGAACACCGGATGATCGTTCTGCTTCCCGGCCGGCTCACGCGATGGAAAGGACAATTGGTCTTCCTCGCCGCGCTGGCGCAACTCGCGACGGCAGGTGCGCTCGACAATGTGAGGGCGGTAATGGCCGGCGATGCACAGGGTCGTAACGACTACACCGCTGAATTGCGCGCGGCGATTGCGCAGAACGGTCTGGAAGGTACGGTGCGGATCGCGCCGCACATTATCGACATGCCGGCAGCGTATCTTGCAAGTGATATTGTCGTCTCCGCCTCCACGGACCCCGAAGCTTTCGGTCGTGTTGCCGCGGAAGCAGGCGCCATGGGCCGGCCGGTGATCGCCAGCAATCACGGTGGCGCACGGGAGACGGTTCTTCCCAATCGCTCCGGCCTGCTTATCCCACCCGGCAATACTGAGGCGCTCGGTCACGCGCTGAGTTCGCTGCTTTCGGCGCCTGACGAGGAGCGTCGCGGCATGGGGCAAGCGGGCCGCGAGCATGTGCGCGACAATTTCTCCCTTGAGCGCATGTGTGCGGATACGATTGCTGTTTACCGCCGCCTGCTGTCACAAGCCGCCGACGTCTGCTAGATTCGAGGGTATCGGCGTCTCAGGGAGGGACGTATGCAGACGATCGCGCGCGCGGTTTGCGCTCTACTGTTGTTGCTGACGGGTACCTTCATGGCCGTCTCCGCCTCGGCGCAGCCCGCGCCGGCGCCAACGACGAAGGTGCAGGTGCAGCCACTCAACGCAATTGATGCCCCCTCGCCCGCTTCGCAATTCGATGCCGAGAAGGCGACCAACGCCTACCTCGCCACGATCAAAGGCCAGGCCCGCAAGAACTCAGATGCGTATTTTTGAGGGCGGTTACGTGCTGCTGCTAGTCGATGCGCTCTACACTATTGTTGTTGCGGCGCTGCTGCTGTGGCTGCGGATCTCCGCCTGGATGCGAAATGTGGCGCAGGGCTGGACGCGCTCCCGTTTCTGGCAGGTGGCGATTTACGTGATCCTTTTTCTGATCGTTTTCACCATCGCGGAGTTCCCGCTTGCGGTTTATGAGGGCTACATTCGCGAGCACGCCTATGGCCTTTCCAACATGAGCTTTGCGCAGTGGTTGGGCGATTTTGTGAAGGGATTTGGCATCCAACTTGTATTCGGCACAATTATTCTGACGCTGATCTATGCAGCCGTGCGCGCCGCAGGGCGGACTTGGTGGATGTGGGGTTGGCTGATCACCATGGTGTTCGTTGTTATCGCCATGATCATCGCGCCGGTGTTCATCGCCCCGATGTTCAACAACTACTATCCCCTGAAGGAAGGTCCCGTGAAGGCGGAGATTCTTTCTCTGGCGCGCTCGAACGGTATCCCGGTCGATAATGTGTACGAATTCAACGCCTCACGGCAGTCCAAGCGGATTTCAGCCAACGTTTCGGGAGCATTTGGCACTACGCGAATCTCCATGACCGACAACCTGCTCAACCGCTCAAGCCCGCGCGAAGTGTATGCCGTGCTTGGCCATGAAATGGGGCATTACGTCCTTAGCCACAATGCCATCGGGATCACCTGGTTCGGCATCGTCTTCTTGATAGCCTTTGGGTTTGTGAACTGGGGCTACCGGTGGCTCGCTGCCCTATTTGGCGGCAATTGGGATGTGCGAGACATCGCCGATCCAGCGGGCCTGCCGCTGGCGATAGCGTTGTTCACGTTTTTCCTTCTGATCGCGACGCCTGTGACGAACACCATCACGCGCACCCTGGAGGCGCAGGCCGACATTTTCGGCCTCAACACCGCGCGACAGCCGGACGGGTTCGCGCTGGCGACGCTCAAGCTCAGCGAATATCGCAAGCTCGACCCTTCGCCCTTGGAGGAGTTCGTGTTCTACGATCACCCTTCCGGGAGGAGCCGCATCTTCATGTCCATGCGCTGGAAGGCGCAGCATCTCTCGGATCCGGACATCAAGGCGGGACCTATCTCGCCGCAATGAAAGGGTTTTCTCGAAGCTTCGATCGCCGTGGCGCGCCGCTGCATGCGGCGGCGCACAGCCACCATCCGTGGCCTGACGCCAGTTTCGCCGCACAGCAGGCGGCGTGGGAGGACGCAGCCCAGTTGCTCGATCGAAAATGGAATCGTGTTTTCAGTGAGGTGATTCCAGCAGCACAGAGACATATTGCCCGAGCTTTGCGCCTCCCCGATCCTGCAACGATCGCCTTCGGCCCGAACACGCATTCTTTTGTGGCGCGCATTCTCTCCTGCTTCCCGCCAGATCGGCCGATTCGGGTTCTGACCACCTCTTCCGAGTTTCACAGCTTTTCGCGCCAACTGGCACGGCTGGAAGAGGATGGGCTGGTGCAGGCCACGCGCATTGCCACCGAGCCATTCGATTCGTTCGAAGCGCGTTTGACTGAAGCAGCCAATGCTGGTGGGCATGATCTCGTTTTTTTCAGCCAGGTGTTCTTCGATTCCGGAATCCGCGTGCGCGATCTCGCATCCATTGTCGCGGCCGTTCCCAAGCGGGACACCTTTGTCGTAATCGACGGTTATCACGGCTTTATGGCCGTGCCGACGAATTTGAATGCAATTGCCGAACGTGCGTTCTATCTCGCCGGCGGTTACAAATATGCCATGGCAGGCGAAGGCGCCTGCTTCCTGCACTGCCCTCCACATTACGGCCCGCGCCCACGCGACACCGGCTGGTACGCGGGATTTTCGGCTCTGGAACAGAGTGGCGGCGGCGTTCCGTACGCGGAGGATGGCAGCCGCTTTCTTGGTGCGACGTTCGATCTCTCCGGCCTCTACCGCTTCAATGCGGTACAGGATTGGCTCCAACACGAAGGCTGGACGACTGCAAAGATGCTCGCGCACGTCCGAGTGATCGAGCGCGCTTTCCTGACAGCCCTCGAACACTTGCCTGCGCCGATCCGTCCATCGGACCTTCTGGTGCCGGACGAAGCGCAACGCGGACGTTTCCTTGCCTTCCGAACGGAAGACGCGAGCGCGATTACCGCCGCCCTCGCCGCCCAGAACATCATCGTGGATTACCGCGGCGACCGGCTCCGCGTCGGCTTCGGCATCTATCACAACAAAGACAATGCAATCCAGCTTGCGCGCGCGCTCACCAGCGTCCGCGGGTAAGTATCGCCTTCGCTTCTGCCACCAGCCGGTCACGTTCGACCGTCACCTGCGCCTGCCGTTCGCCGAGCCATTCGGAGCGGCTCCCGACCGTCATGGACAGTTCGGCGCCGCGTTTCAGATCCTTCAGCGTCACCTTGCCGGCCGCGCGCTCGTCTGCGCCTTCAATCACCGCGATGGCCGCGCCCCGTTTGTCGGCATATTTCAGCTGGTCGCCGAACTTGCGGGCGCCAACATAAGCTTCTGCACGCAAACCTGCCTCGCGCAACTCGGCCGCCATGGCGAAACTATGCGCCAGGTCGTCCATCGTGAGAACGATCACCAGTGGGGACGGCATCATTTCATTCCGCTGCTGCAGGGCGGATAGCAAACGGCTCACACCGATGGAAATACCGGTCGCTGCACTTGCTGGCCAGTGAAGCGCGCGACCAGATCGTCATATCGTCCGCCGCCTGCCACGGAGCCGAATACAATGGTTTCGCCTGCCTCGTTGGTGACTGGAAATTTCAACTGGGCTTCGAACACAGGACCTGTGTAATAT
>DATAVW010000189.1:0-10841 GCA_036267515.1 Rhizomicrobium sp. | reverse complement strand
AAAAGAGACCGGGCGCGGTTGGGGGGACCGGAGGCCCAGCCTCTTGAGGACGCGATCTCCGGAGCCTCCCGAGGTTCCAAATGCGGTCGCGCGCTACGAGAACCTCAATGGAGCACACCGCGCGGCGACGAGCCACACAATATCGTTTCGATGGTCAATGAATGCTTTCCGCCGCGCCGCCGCGTACATCACTGCGCAAGAATTGCGGCATAGCGCGCGGGGTCCACATTACCGCCCGAGAGAATTGCGACAGATATTTCCAGACCTAACGATGTCATCAGGGCACCAGCGGCGGCAACGGCGCCACTTGGCTCCGCAACCAATCGTGCTTCGGCTGCGATACGCCGCATCGCCTCCTTAATCTGCGCTTCCGTAACGGTGATGATGTCGTCCACCCACTTGCGAACGTGCGCCCATGGCAACTTGCCGAGTTGCGAAACACGCAGACCGTCTGCGGCTGTGCGGATCGTCTGTTCGGGCGGAACACTAATAATGTGGCCAGCCCGAAAACTCTGCTGGGCGTCGTTGGCGAATTCCGGCTCGACGCCGATCACGCGAATTGCCGGATTGCTCTGCTTCACGGCCGCAGCGATGCCGGAGATCAGCCCGCCGCCGGAAACCGGAATGTAGATCGATTCTACATCTGGCCTCTGCGCAAGGATTTCGAGGCCGATCGTGCCGGTACCTGCGATGATGGTTGGGGAATCGAAGGGCGGCACCACGACGTATCCATGCTGTTGCGCCAGAGTGGCGCACACTTGCATGCGCGCATCGCCCAGGAAATCGACGAGATGAATTTCTGCGCCCCAGCGCCGCGTCGCTTCCAACTTCACCGCCGGCGCATTGTCCGGCATCACAATAATGGCCGTCACGCCCAGCCGCTGTGCCGCGTATGCCACCGCTTGCGCGTGATTGCCGCTGGAATGTGCAATCACGCCGCGCTTCCGCTCCTCTGGTGTAAGGGAAAGTATGGCGTTAAACGCCCCCCGGATCTTGAAGGCGCCGACTGGCTGAAGGCTTTCCGTCTTCAACGATAGGCCGCTTGGTACCATCGGCACCAAGGGTGTGTTGAAAACGTACGGCGCGATGCGCCCTGCTGCGGTGCGAATTTCAGCAAGGCTGACGAGGTCGGAAGAAGCGCTTTGCATGGTCAGCGTTTCGCCTCACGCAGATATTCAAGCCGCGCGAACAGGCTGGACGTATCCCAGCGCTTCCCGCCGATGTTCTCGACATCGGAATAGAATTGATCGACGAGGGCGGCAATCGGCAGCGAAACACCATTGCGCCGCGCTTCATCGAGGCAGATGGCGAGATCCTTGCGCATCCACTCGACCGCAAAGCCATGCTCGAAATGACCCGCCAGCATCGTCTTGTACCGGTTTTCCATCTGCCAGCTTTGCGCCGCGCCTTTCGAAATGACTTCGATGACTGCTTCCGCATCGAGACCGGCGGCGCGCGCGAAGCTCAAGCCTTCGGAGAGGGCCTGCACCACGCCAGCGATGCAAATCTGGTTCACCATCTTGGTCAACTGGCCGGCGCCCGCGGCACCCAGCCGCCTGCACTGCCGTGCATAGGTTTTCAGGATCGGCTCGGCTTTGGCATAGCTGGACTCATCACCGCCGCACATGATGGTGAGCTGGCCATTTTTTGCGCCCTGCTCGCCGCCGGATACCGGCGCGTCCACGAAACCAAAACCGTGCGCCTGCGCTTCCGCCGCCAGGTCCCGTGCAAGGCTTGCCGAAGCCGTGGTGTGGTCGATGAACACTGCGCCCCCCCGCATGGCGCGGAAGGCGCCATCGGAGCCAGTCGTTACCTCGCGCACATCCGAATCCCGTCCAACGCAACAGAGCACGAATTCGGCATCGGCAACCGCTGCGGCCGGTGTGGACGCCGCCCGACCGCCAAACTCCGACACCCACGCCTTCGCCTTCGCAGCCGTGCGGTTGAACACAACCACGTGATGGCCAGCGCGGGCGAGATGCCCGGCCATCGGATATCCCATCACTCCGAGCCCAATAAAGGCGATGCGAGCTGCCATGTTCTCTCGCTCCTGCTTGACGCCGCCATATTCCGCGATTTGCTATTCGCCGATCTTAGGGGCGATCCTGTCCGGTTCCAACGTCGAGGGAAGACCATGTTCTTAGCCGCACGATTCTGCGTGGGCGCAGCACTGCTGATAATGGCCGCATCGTCATCTGCTCTGCATGCGCAAGAGGCCGGCACCACCAAGCCGCAATACGGCACATGGGGCTTCGATGCGACAGGCGAGGACAAATCCGCGAAGCCCGGTGACGATTTCTTTCGTTTCGCGAACGGCGCATGGCTCGACCGTACGCAAATTCCGCCGGACAAGCCCGGGGTTAGCCTGCGACTCGAGATGACCGACCGGACCGAGGCCCGCTTGCATGACATGATGGAGCAGGCGGCCGCCAAGTCATCGCACAGCTCCGATCTCGAGGGGAAAATGGGGGCTTTCTATAAAGCCTTCATGGACGAGAGCCAGATCGAACAACTGGGCGCGAAACCGCTGACGCCGGAGCTCGACGCCATTCGTGCGGCCAAAACACGCGATGGGATGGCTGGTTTGATGGGCCGAAACCAGTCGGGCTTCGAAGGGACGCTGTTCAATTTCGGCATCGATGCCGATTTGAAAGATCCCAAGCACTATGCGGTGTATATCGGACAAGGCGGGCTCGGGCTGCCGGATCGCGATTACTATCTGAAGCCCGACTTCGCTGCGCAAAAGGCAAAGTATCAGAGTTATGTCGCGCAACTCCTTCATCTGATCGACTGGCCCGATGCCGATACTGCCGCGAAGGACGTGGTCGGCTTCGAAGCTGCGATTGCGAAAGCGAGCTGGACGAAGGCGCAGCAGCGCGACCCGATCGCCACCTATAACCCGATGACGGTCGCTCAGCTCCAGACGTTCGCGCCCGGCTTTGCGTGGAAGCCGTTCTTGGCGAATGCGACCCTCTCCAAGGTGAAGCGCGTGATCGTCGCGGAGAAATCGGCATTTCCGAAACTCGCTGCTGTCTATTCGAAAACGCCAGTCCCCACGCTTCAGGCTTGGGCGGCATTTCATGTGACCGACAATGCGGCGCCGTACCTCTCGAAGGCTTTTACCAATGCGTATTTCGAGATGCGGGACAAAACATTGTCCGGGCAACAGCAGCAGAAGGTATGCTGGAAGCGTGCAGTCTTTGCGGTGAGTGGCGGGGATTTCGGTGTAGGCGACCGCTTTGGCACCTTTGGAACACTCGGCTTCGGCGTCGGTGAACTTTATGCGGCCAAGTATTTTCCGCCGGAATCGAAGGCGAAGATCGAGGCTCTGGTTGCCACTCTCAAGGCCGCCTACCGCATCCGAATCGAGCATCTCGACTGGATGGAGCCGGCCACCAAAAAGGAAGCGCTGAAGAAGCTCGATACCTACACCATCAAAGTCGGATACCCCGATCACCCGCGCAATTATTCGAAGCTGACGATTACAGACGACGATCTCGTGGGCGATGTGCGCCGAGCGGGCGCGGCCGATTGGGCCTTCTACACCGGCCGCCTCTTCGGCCCGGTGGATCGCGGCGACTGGTCGATGACGCCGCAAACCAATGATGCGTACAATGGCAGCTTGCGCGATATCGTGTTTCCGGCGGGCATCCTGCAGGCGCCGATGTTCGATCCCAACGCCGATCCCGCCGTCAATTATGGCGCGATTGGCGGCGTAATCGGGCACGAGATGACGCACGGGTTCGATGATGAGGGACGCAAGATCGACGCTTCCGGCACGTTGCGCGACTGGTGGACCAAAGAAGATGCGCAGAAGTTCGAGGTGCGGGCGAAGCGGTTGGGTGCTCAGTATTCTGAATTCCAGCCATTGCCCGGCGTACACGTAAACGGTGATCTCACCATGGGCGAAAACATCGCCGATCTGGGTGGCCTCACCTTGACGCTCGACGCCTACCATGCCTCCTTGAACGGTAAGCCGGCGCCGGTGATCGACGGCCTCACTGGCGATCAGCGCGTCTTTCTTGGCTGGGCACAAGCCTGGCGAGGCAAAGTCACCGACGATTACGTGAAGAAGCAGGTGGTTAGTGACCCGCACAGCCCTCGCCAGTTTCGGGTGAACGGCGTGGTCCGAAATATCGACGCCTGGTACGGTTCCTTCGACGTGAAGCCGGGAGAAAAGCTTTACGTGGCGCCGGCAGAGCGGGTCCGTATCTGGTAGGTGTAACCAACGGAATCGTGAGGACACTCACATCGTTCCCAAATCGGTCTTAAACCAGTTGTAGCGGCTGGCCTGCATGCTGCGGAACATCCCGGACAATCTGGTGGAGTGGATTCGAGACCCGCAAAAGATTATGCCGGGCAACGCAATGCCAGCGCTCGGCATTGACAACCGCGATACGATATCGCCGCCTATCTCTACACCATCGATTAGCTGGATGAGCGCCACATGAACCGCACCCCTTGGTGGAAAAGTCTGGCGCTTTCCGGAGCTGCCCTTGCTTCTCACCATGCATGTGTCCGCGGACGATCTCGATAAGATGTCGTGCGATGATAAGCCGTGGATCATGCCGGCGAAGAATTACGCGAGCACGCGCTTCCGCGGCCTCAATCAGGTAAATGCCGGCAATGCTGGTCAGCTACGGGTTGCCTGGACTTTTTCGCTTGGTTCATCGCACGGACAGGAAGCGGCGCCGCTGATCGTCAACGGCACGATGTATGTGGTTGGGGTACCGCCTGAGAAAATGCAGACGACGCATCCTTGGGACTCCAGGGAACCGTTCTCGAAAGGCCAGAGGCCGGGAACATCCCCTTAACCTATTAAATGAAACTGGTTTACAGTTGAGGCGTTCCGATTTCACACAGCGGAGGGAACGTCTGTGACTGCGAACCTCGACTCGCCGGTAGCTCGTAACTTGAGCCGCCTTATCGCGCTGAGCGATGCGGGCCAGCGCTATCTCGCAAATCTTACCAAAAATGTCATCGAGCTGAAACCGCGCCGTAAGCTGATTGACGAAAATCGGCCGTGCGATGATATTTTCATCGTCATCTCGGGCTGGCTCTCCGAATACCGGCAGTTGCGGGATGGCGGTCGCCAAATCCTAAATTTCCGATTGCCGGGCGAGGTGACCGGCGTGGAGTGCCTGCTCTACAAAACGGCGCTGCACTCCGCCGCCGCACTGACGCACTGCACGGTCGCTCCGATCTCCCGGGAAGATTTCGAAGACACACAACGGGAATTTCCGCGGCTCGCCTCAGCCTTTCTTCTCTCGGGACTGCGTGATGGTGCCATCCTGCAGGAGTGGACGGTGAATTTGGGCCGGCGGCCCGCCTTTCCGCGGATTGCACACCTTCTTCTTGAACTTGAGCGACGCTTGCGCAACAGCGGACTTGGCTGCGATGCCTCAGTCCCGTTTCCGCTGAAGCAGCAGGACATCGCAGATTGCACCGGCCTCACCACACCCTATGTCAACCGCGTGCTGCAACAGATGCGCGGCATGGGGTTGATTTCGATTTCCGAAGACTCACTGGAAATCCGCAACTCAGATGAACTTGCCAACGCCGCGGGGTTTCGGCCGGACTATTTGCAAGCGTCGCCGCAGACCCAATGGCAAACGCGTTTCCGCCCAGAACCCAACGCAACGGTTGCAATTGCGGCTATGTGATTCTCTGGCGGATCGATTTCAGGCAGCGACGTCGATCAACACGGAGCGCAGCGCTCCAGCAAACGTCTCGAGATCCGCCGCCATCAGGCCCGCGACATTTATCCGGCCGGAAGGAGCCATATAGATCGCGTGCTCGTCCTTCAGGCGGGCGACCTGCCCCTTGCTCAAGGGCAAAGTTGCAAACATCCCGTTCTGTTGCGCAAGCGGGGACAGATCGAGGCTGTTGATGCGAAGTTTCGCCACTCTGTCGCGTACAGCATTCAGTTTGACCCGCATGTCGTCTACTTCGGCGGACCATTCTACGCGGAGATCTTGGTCACCCAAAATCGTGCGCACGATAGCGGCCCCATGGTCTGGCGGCATCGAATAGTTGGCGCGAGCGATGGCGAGCAGATTACCACGCGCGGTTTCGCCTTTTGCCGCATCCGCGACGCGAATGAACAGGGCGCCGGTGCGTTCGCGATAGAGGCCGAAGTTCTTCGAACACGAGACGGAGACCAGCGCCTCCGGCACGTTGGCGAGCACGTATCGTGTGCCTTCCATATCGTCCTCGAGGCCGCGCGCGAAGCCTTGGTAAGCCGCATCGAGAAAGGGGACTAGCCCAAACTGATCAAGGGCGCGGGCAATCTCCCGCCACTGTTGCATGCTGAAATCGGCGCCGGTGGGATTATGGCAGCCCGCCTGCAGAACGAAGACATCGCCCGCCTTGGCAGCTCCCATGGCGGACATCAGTTCATCGAAACACACGGACTGCCTTGCAGCATCGAAGTGCCGGTAATCGCGAATCCGCGCACCCACCGCCGAAAAGATCGGATCGTGGTTGGGCCAGGTTGGTCGGCCGAGCCATATTTGTGCGTCCGGATCCGCAGCACGAACAAGCTCGGCACCAAGACGCAATGCGCCGGTACCGCCAGGGGTCTGAATCCCGAACGTCTGGCCATCGCTGACCAACTGATCGCCGAGCGCAATGCCGCCAAGCAGGAGGGCGAATTCCACATCGCCTTCAGCGCCCAGATAGGTTTTCGTTTGCTGCGTGTCCAGCAGAATGGCTTCCGCCTTTTTCACGCTCCGCAACACCGGCGTGCGGCCCTGTTCGTCCTGAAACACGCCCACGCCCAGATCGAGCTTGTTGGGCCGCGGATCGGCGCGGAACTGGCGAATGGTGTCGAGCAGCGGATCGGGCGCGCGCGGCTTCAGCTGTTCGAACATGCTTCCCTCCGGGTCCCCTATTCGTCGTAGCTGAGCACGACGTGCTCGCTGGCTGGCACCGACTGGCATGTCAGCACGTAGCCGTCCGCCACTTCTTGGTCGGTCAGACCATAATTCTTCGTCATGGTCACCCGCCCTTCAAGGATTTTGGCCCGGCAGGTTGTGCATACGCCACCCTTGCAGGCGTAAGGCGCAGGCATTCCGGCCGCCTGCACGCAGTCGAGGATGCTGCCCTGGGTGGGATCGAAGGTGATCCGGCTGCGGCGGCCGTCGAGGGTGACGGCCAGTTCGGTCCCGGCCGCCTTTTGCTGCAGGGCCTCGCGCGTGGCCAGCTGCTCGGCAGAGAGGGCGCTGGAGGTGAACCGCTCGATCAGGATATTTTCGGGTGACACGCCGCGCGCCAGCAGCGCGGCTTCGGCCGCGTCCATCATCTGCCCGGGCCCGCAGATGAAAAAAGCATCCGCGGAATTTGCATCGATCAGCGAGTCGAACACCGTTTCGCATTTTTGCTGATCCAGGCGGCCATTGAAAAGCTCGATCTCTTCCGCTTCGTCTTCGAGGAAGTGATAGAGCTCGAGACGATTCATGTAACGGTTCTTCAGCCCCGCCAGCTCTTCCAGAAACATGACCGATGCCGTGTTGCGGTTGCCGTAGAGCAACACGAAGCGTGCCTGGGGCTGCGTGTCGAGGACAGTCTTTATGATCGAAAGTACCGGCGTGATGCCGGAGCCGCCAGCCAGCGCGACGTAGTAAGGATTTGGGCGAACGTTTTCCGGTACCACAAACCGGCCCATCGGGGGCAACACTTCGATGTCGAATCCTTCGCGAAGGTTTGCGTTGGCCCATACCGAAAAGCGCCCCGGCGTCATCTGCTTGATGGCGATGCGCATTTCATTTTCGCTGGGCGCCACGCAAACGGAATAATTCCGCCGCACGTCTTCGCCATCCAGTTCGGCGCGCAAGGTCAGGTGCTGACCGGCCTCAAACGCAAACGCCTGCTTCAGATGTTCGGGAATCTCGAAGCGGATGGAAACGGCATCCGGAGTCTCCCGCCGCACCTCCGCAATCTTCAGCTTGTGAAATCCGGTGTTGATGGACATTCAGTGGCACTTGAAGCGGTCGAACGGCTCGCGGCAATCGAGGCAGCGGTGCAGGGCCTTGCACGGTGTCGAGCCAAACCGGCTGATTTCCTCAGTGTGCGTGGAGCCGCAGCGAGGGCATTCTGCTGGGCTTTCGCGCAAGGAATATTTCGCGGTGCCTTTCGGTGGCGGCGCGATGCCGTAGTCACGCAGCTTCGCGCGTCCTTCGTCGCTGATCCAGTCGGTGGTCCAGGGCGGCGACAGGGTGGTTTCGATCTTCACCTGCGAGAGCCCTGCGCGATCCAGCGCCGCACGGATGTCATGCTCAATGGCGATCGTCGCCGGGCAGCCGGTGTAGGTCGGCGTGATAACCAACGTATCGCCCCGCACTTCGCGTATAATGCCGAGATCGACAACAGAAACGCACGGAATTTCTGGATCGGGCACCTGCGAAAGTATTTCGAAGATACGATCCTTCAGCGACAGTTCGGCGACCGCGCTCACCAGGTTGCTCCCGGATAGGCGCGCTGCAGGAACTGCATTTCGGTCAACAAATGCCCAAGATGCTCGGAGTGATGTCCGGCGCGGCCGCCCACCGCGCCGCGCCGCGGCTTCGGCAGTTCGAGCCCCGCTTCGGACAAGGTGCGCGTGATCCGCGCATCCCATTCCGGACGCAGCGAGGGTGCGCCGTCCTTGGGATCGAACAGCTCGTCGATGAAGCGCCACATCCAGTCGAGCCCGGCGATCATGCGGGCGCGGCTTTCGTCCGTGCCATCACCCAGCCGCACCACCCATTCGCTGGCGAACTTCGCGTGATAGGCGATTTCCTTCACCGCCTTGGCACCAATGGCGGAAAGCCGGGGCTCGGGTGCCGCCGCAATTTCGCGCATCAGCAATTCCTGCCAGTTGGAGAACAGGAATTGCCGCGCAATGGTTTGTGCGAAATCGCCGTTCGGCTGCTCGACCAACAGGCAATTGCGGAAATCCAGCACATCGCGACGGAAAGCAAGCGCGTCGGCATCGCGGCCCTGGCCTTCAATTTCGCCCGCAAGATTCAGGAAGTGCGTCGCCTGCCCGATCAGATCGAGCCCAATATTGGCGAGCGCGAGATCGACTTCCAGCATCGGCGCATGTCCGCACCATTCGGAAAGCCGCTGGCCCAGGATCAGCGCGTCATCGCCCAGCCGCAGCGCGTGATGGAAAAGCTGGTTCTCGTTCTTATCCGTCATGGCCGCCCCTGTGGCGGCCACCCATGAACACCACAGCCATCGGTGTGCATGGGTGGCCGGGACAAGCCCGGCCATGACGAGGAGTGGGCGTGGCAACTCATATGTTCTTCACGCCCTCGGGGATCGTGTAGAAAGTCGGATGCCGGTACACCTTGTCGGCTGCCGGTTCGAACAGGTCCGCGGTTTCCTTCGGGTCTGACGCGACGATGGCGCTGGACGGCACCACCCATAAACTCACCCCTTCCATCCGCCGCGTGTAGACATCGCGCGCAGCCTCGATGGCCATGCGCGCATCGGCGGCGTGCACGCTCCCCACATGTTTGTGCGCAAGGCCGTTCCTGGCCCGCACGAACACCTCCCATAAAGGCCAATTCGCGTTCGTCATTCCGCGGCAATCCTCATCGCGTGCTTGCTCGCATGCGCGGCCGCGGCTTCGCGCACCCAGGCGCCGTCATCCCACGCGCGTACCCGCGCCTCCGTCCGCTCTTTCGCAACGGGACCTTCGCCCCGCACCACCGCGTAGAATTCCTCCCAGTCGATCGTACCGAAATCATAGTGACCACGCGCCTCGTCCCACTTGAGCGCCGGATCGGGCACACGCAAGCCGATCGCTTCGGCCTGCGGCACCGTCACGTCCACAAACCGCTGCCGCAGCTCGTCATTGGTTTCGCGCTTGATGCGCCAGCGCACCGACTGCGCTGTGTTGGGCGATTTGTCGTCCGGCGGGCCGAACATCATCAGCGACGGCCACCACCAGCGGTCCAGCGCATCCTGTGCCATGCGCTTCTGCTCGGGCGTGCCGGCCGCGAGTACGCTCATGATCTCGTAGCCCTGGCGCTGGTGGAAACTTTCCTCCTTGCAGATGCGCACCATGGCCCGCGCGTAGGGACCATACGAGGTGCGCTGCAGGGGCACCTGATTCATGATTGCCGCGCCGTCCACCAGCCAGCCGATGGCGCCGATGTCCGCCCAGGTCAGCGTCGGATAATTGAAAATGGTGGAGTATTTCGCGCGGCCAGAATGCAGCGCCTCGATCATCTCCTCGCGGGAAGTGCCCAGTGTTTCGGCGGCGGCATAGAGATAGAGTCCGTGGCCGCCTTCATCCTGCACCTTGGCGAGCAGGATGGCTTTGCGGCGCAGGTTTGGCGCGCGGGTGATCCAGTTGCCTTCAGGAAGCATGCCGACGATTTCGGAGTGGGCGTGCTGCGAAATCTGGCGGACCAAGGTCTTGCGGTAGGCCTCCGGCATCCAGTCCTTCGGCTCGATGAAGTCGTCGGCGGCCACCCGCGCCTCGAAGGCGGCGAGCTTCTCCGGGTCCTCGTCGGCCAGCGAAACGGGGGCGGATTTCTGGTTCTTGTCCTTCAGTTCCGTCGTGTACATCGGGGTCTCCGGCCACACCTCTCTACTATATGGGAACGAGCGGCGCGTTAAGGCGGCTGCAGCACCGGCTCGTTCAAACTCCGGGAAAGCCCCTGAAAAACGGCGATCCCCCGCCCTTCCGCGGTAGTGATGGTGACCGCGTAAACCCCGGAGCGGCCACTGAGCGCCTGCTCGCGGGCTTCCGCCACCAGCCGCTCCCCTTCTTTGGCTTGCGCCAGAAATACAATCGAGGCTTGCTGGGCCACGGTGCTTACGTTCCGCGAATTGCAGGCATAGGCGAA
>DATAVW010000188.1:0-74633 GCA_036267515.1 Rhizomicrobium sp. | reverse complement strand
GGACGCACAAGACACCAGAAGTATACCGGCATTAGCGCAAGCAAAGGACCGGGCACCAGGCCACCGGTCAGCGAAACGGGCAAGTTTGACAGAACGGCGCCCAACAGGCCGCAAAATACCGGAACTATCGCAGCGAGCAGTGAAATGGGCGACATCGGTCCGGCCGGCGAAAAATCACTGGTTGTTGTCCTGATCATCGGTCTGATCGGACGGAGGCGGTTCGGTGGCTTGCGGTTCTGCCGGCGCTGATATGGGTTGCTGCCCGGGGTTGTCCCGTCGCGGTTCCACCAACGGTTTCCGGGACCGCGCGGCAACGCGTGCCGTTGCATGCGTTCGCGAAGGCGGTACCGCGGTTGCTCCTGCAGGTTTGGGTTGGGCCAAGGCCGCGGGTGGCGGGCTCGGCGGCGTGAGTGTGTCCGGTGCCGGCAGGTCCTTGTCCGATGGCTTCGGCATCGGTTCGGCGGGCGAGCGGAAATCCAGAATGCGCACTTCATCGGCCGTTTGCCCGTCCGCGTAGAGACGCACGCGCGGATAATGTTCCTGGAGCGTGAGAACACCCACCGGTAATCCGGCCGGGAGTAGCCCTCCGTCGCCGGACGTAACGATGTCCTGTCCCTCCTTCAGCCTCAAGTTCTGAGGCAACGCTTCCAGCGAGGGATTACTTGTATTGCTGCCCGAGAGGATCGCCTGCACATTCCCCGGCCGCAGCACAACCGGAACCCGGCTGTTCAGATCCGTTAGCAGGATCACCCACGAGGTGTGGTCACCCACAACGTAGACGCGGCCCAGCATGCCGCGCGCATCCACAACCGCCTGTCCGGACTTGATACCGTTCCGTCGGCCCGCATTGAGCACCAGCGTTTCCAGAAACGGCTGGCTCGAACGACCGATTACCTGCGCAGTGACCGCCGAAGAGGAAGGCTCGGGAACGGTCTTCAACAGAAGCTGGTAATGCTTCAACCTGTCTTGCAGAGCCAAGGCAGCACCGTGCCACTGAAGGAGCCGCGCATTCTCCTGCTGCAATTTCTGATTTTCACTATAGACGTCGAAGAAGTGTCCAATACCGCCGGCCCAGCGGCCAACGGCAACGATCGGCGCATTGATGGCACGTATCAGAGGCCCCGAACGATCCGTTATTGCCGCACGCGCCCGCTCGAACGGCACGAAATGCGCCTTGCCCGCGAGAAGTAGCAGAATCGCAAGGAAACCAGCGACAAGCAGCGGAACCCGGCCAGTGTTTCTGCCGCGCGTGATCCGCCAAGTCCCGTAGGCCATTCTACGCCGCCAGTCTGATCAAACCTTTGCCCGTCCCTTACTAGAACGCTGTGGACAAAACATGGCGCATGGATTTGGGGTTTTCCAGCACGCGCCCGGTCCCCAATGCCACACAGGATAGCGGGTCGTCCGCAATGGAAACGGGCAATCCCGTCTCTTCGCGCAACACCTGATCGAGGTTGGCGAGCAGCGAGCCCCCTCCGGTCAACACAATCCCCTTGTCCACGATATCCGCGGCCAGTTCGGGCGGAGTCGCCTCCAGCGCCACCTTCACCGCCTCGACAATTTGACTCGTGGGCTCGGCGAGCGCTTCGGCAATGTGGCGCTGCGTGATGGTGATCTCTTTGGGCACACCGTTCAGCAGGTCGCGGCCTTTGATCTCCAGCGTGATGCCATTGCCGTCTGCCGGCGGCGCTGCAGTTCCGATTTCCTTCTTGATGCGCTCGGCGCTGGCCTCACCGATCAGCAGGTTTTGGTGCCGGCGAATATAGGCGATCACCGCCTCGTCCATCTTGTCGCCGCCCACGCGCACGGAGCGGGAATAGACGATGCCGCCCAGTGAGAGCACTGCCACTTCCGTCGTGCCACCGCCGATATCGACGATCATGGAACCCGTAGGCTCGCCCACGGGAAGCCCCGCGCCAATCGCCGCCGCCATCGGTTCTTCGATGAGGAAGACGCGCCGCGCGCCGGCCGACAACGCCGATTCCTGAATGGCGCGCCGTTCCACGGCTGTGGACCCGGACGGCACGCAGACAATAATCATCGGATTGGCGAAGGAGCGCCGGTTGTGAACCTTGCGGATGAAATGCTTGATCATCTCTTCCGCGATCTCGAAATCCGCAATCACCCCGTCGCGCATCGGACGAATGGCTTCGATGTTGCCGGGGGTGCGGCCAAGCATGAGCTTGGCGTCGTTGCCGACGGCGCGGACCTGCCGTTTCCCGCCTTTGGTGTAAGTCGCTACGACGGAGGGTTCATTGAGAACGATGCCGCGCCCGCGAACATAGACCAGCGTATTTGCCGTCCCGAGGTCGATTGCCATGTCGCTCGACAGGATGCCGAGTAAGCTGCCAAACATTTTTTGCTAGCCATTCCTTTCACAATACAGGCTGCGGCCTTCCGGCCAGAATGGCCGTACGCTCCTAACAATCTCTTGCGGCCCGCACCGCTGCGGAGTTTCCCGCGCGCCTGGGCCACGGCAGCCGGAAGCGATGTAAGGGGACCTTGAGCGCACCCGTCCGTCCGCTGCATGCTGGCGTACCGAAATTTCGGCTCCGGCCGAAACCGAACGGTCTTGAGCCAGCCTGGTTGCGTGACTTTTCGAGGTCGTTCGCGCTGCTTTTACGCTGGATTCGAAGCGGGCGGCAATACCGGCCGAAGTCTCCATCGGGGTCCCGCAGCGCGGCAAATCGATCTATCTGTAGCTCTCCTAAGTGAGCTCACCTCACCATCTTGATTGTTGAAGTCACGCTCGCAACACCCCTCCCCCCGTCCGGCGCTGCTGGGCACTGAAAGGGAAGATAGGACATGCGGAGTTCCCAAAGTTCCCATTCGAACCTCCGGAAATCGGGAGGGGTGCCCCCTGCCACTCCCCCACAACACCGGACATTGTGCTCCGCGCGCGGACGAGCATTGAAATCAAAGATTCCGCAAAGTTCATGTGCACCTCCGCACATCCTGCGTGCCCACTTCCATCGTCATGGCCGCCACCCCGGTCGGCGCAAAGCGCCGCCGGAGTGCAAGCTAGGCGGCTATCCATCCGGTGCGTGCGACGAAGCGCGCGCGAGCGTGTTCGCCAACAGAGCGCCGGGGAGACTCTATCACTCGCAGACGCTCGCGCGATGGATGGCCGGGTCGAGCCCGGCCATGACGAAATGTGTTTCACGCACGCGAGTGTAAGGCCGAATCGGTAGTGGGGAACGGATTTATTTTCGCCGTTGATTCCGTTCGCGTTTTGCGTCCCGAAGTGGCGAATGGCGGTAAGTTGGTTGCTTCTGGCGAGCCATTATCGCGGCGGATTGGCAAGCAGATACGGATAACCGTTGTTGATGTTCGGCGCCTGTCCCCAGGTTTTCGGATCGAAACCGTCCGGTAATCCAGACTGGAGTTGCTGCGTTGTTAGGCCTGTGATGCCGCCAACGTTCTTCTCATTTCCAGCGCCCTGCGCGGGATCGCTAATGCCGCCATCGAGATTCCAGTACGTGTTTTTAATATGGCCATCCGCGTACCATCCTATGAGCCCGCCAGGGGATGCCGCTTGATCCACCTCGATTTCACCCGCAGCATAAGAGCTTGAAACTGAACCAGCACTATCGAGCACGCCGAGCAAACCGCCGAAGTTGTTGGAGTCAGTAGTCTTCCTGCCGCTCTTAACCCGGTTCAGGGAATAGGTATTCTCGATAATGCCGAAATTTTCCCCGACCAATCCACCCATGTCCGATCGATCCGTGTGTCTGTACGCGACAGAACCCAATGCATAGGACGACGTAATTGTCCCGCCATTGGCGGCAACTAACCCTCCGACGTTAGCGAAAGTATAAAAATTCCCCGCGGAACCGCTTAGCCTCATATCGACATGACTGTTCGTGATTGTACCCAGATTGCCGGCGACAAGACCGCCAACGTCATATGCTGCACGCGAGAAATGTATGTTTCCCGTGACCCAACACCGGACAATCTGGCCGTAGTTCAACTCGGCCAGCAACCCGACCTGTTGGGTGCCCTTCGAATCCAATAATGCGTTGACTATCGCTAAATCGCGAACGCTTCCCCCGTCTCCGACCATCGCAAACAGACCAGTGGAACTGGCAGCGTCAGAGTTCATGGAAAACTTCGATATTCCGTTTCCCATTCCCTCGAAGACACCTTGAAACACAACTTGCGTAGGCGAGGAGGTATAGATCCCGTCTGCCGACGCATCGTAAGGCTTTGCAAGGGCGTAAAAGCCGGAGGGATTGGCCGCGATGTCGGACGCGAGAGTCTTGATGTCGCCGACCAGCATATAGCTGTTGCCGTCGATGATCAGGCTGCTCGCCAAATCCCAGAACTGCACGCTGCCGTGCTCCGGCACGATGACGAACTCGCCGGTTTTGTTTTTTGCTTTCGCGCCGCTGTCGTTGGTGGTGACGGTCAGCGCGCCCTGCCCGGTTACGGTCACCTGCTTTTCGATCTGCACCGATTGCTGCGCATCCAAGGTCAGCCGCGCGGTGCTTGTCCACGAGAGCGGCTGGCCGACGTCGATGTCTTTCGCCACGCTCCCGGTTTTCACTGTCGCGTCGCCGCCCGCCAGCATGGTGGCGAGGTCGCCCACGTTCAGCACCGCCTTTTGCGCAGTCGCCGTGCATACGCCCGCATTGCAGCTCATGTTCTGCGTCGGCTTGTTGGAGATCTCCACATCCGCCCGCGCCACAGCGCTCGACAGCAACAGCACTGCCACCAATCCCAGTTTCACCGAAGCCATCGCGCTCTCCCGCTCAAGCCCAACCCTATCACGCGCCATGACGCGCGGGAACAATGCAGCCTCGGCTTAAGGCCAGTCATCAGTGCCAACGTAGCGAGCCTGCGCGCCGCGTGGTAAGGCCCGAGTGGAGGCTGCCCGCGACGTGATTCGCCTCGTTCATGTGAGCAAGACATACCCGAACGGCGGGACCGCCGTTCGCAATCTGTCGCTGAACATCGAGGCCGGCGAATTTGTCGTCCTCATCGGACCATCCGGTTCCGGAAAGAGCACCACGCTCTCGCTCATCAACCGCCTGATCGAGCCGTCGGCGGGCACCATCGAGATCGATGGAGAGAATATCGCGCAGAGCGAAGCGGTGACGCTTCGGCGGCGCATCGGCTTTGTCTTCCAGGGCATCGGACTGTTTCCACATCTGACGGTCGCGGAAAACATCGGCATCACGCCGCGGCTGCTGGGCTGGCAGCGAAGTAAAGTCGCCGAGCGCACGCAGGAATTGCTGCAACTGGTCCGGCTTGCGCCGGAACGCTACGCCGCGCGGTACCAGCGAGAACTGTCCGGCGGCGAGCAGCAGCGGGTGGGCGTGGCGCGCGCGCTGGCGGCAGAACCGAAGATCATGCTGATGGATGAGCCGTTCGGCGCGCTCGATCCGCTGGTGCGCGATGAGTTGGGCGCCGAAGTTCGCAGCATCCACAATCGTCTCGGACTGACAACGGTGCTTGTGACGCATGACATGACCGAAGCGCTGCTGCTTGCGGACCGCATTGTTGTCATGCGCGATGGTGGCATTGTGCAGAGCGGGACGCCGGCGGAACTGGTGCGCGCGCCGGCGAATGATTTCGTGCGCGAAATGATCGAAAACCCGCGCCGCCGCGCAACCCGCCTCGCAGACCTGTTGCGTGCCGCGCCATGAACGGCGGCAGCATCGCCGCGGCCTGGGCTGTTCTGCCGGAGTATTTCGGCCAGCATGTGCTGCTGAGCCTGTCCGCCATTCTGCTGGGCATCGTCATCAGCCTGCCGCTGGCGATTGCCGCGGCACATTCGCGAATTCTTCGGGAGCCAGTGCTGTCCATCGCCAGCATCATCCAGACGATTCCGGGGCTGGCGCTGCTGGCGCTGTTCTATCCTATCCTGCTGGCTGTTTCGTCGGTCACGATGCGCGCCATCGGATTGCGCATTCCGGCACTCGGTTTTCTGCCGGCGCTGCTGGCACTGACGCTCTATTCCATGTTGCCGATCTTGCGGAACACCATTGCGGGTCTCACCGGGGTCGATCCCACTGTGAAGACAGCTGCGCGCGCAGTCGGCATGACTTCGTGGCAATTGTTATGGTTGGTGGAGCTGCCGCTGGCGGCGCCGGTCATCATGGCGGGCATCCGCATTGCCGCGGTATGGGTGATCGGAACGGCGACGCTCTCCACGCCTGTCGGCCAGACCAGCCTGGGAAATTACATCTTCACCGGCCTGCAAACGGAAAACTGGGTGTTCGTGCTTTTTGGCTGTGTCGCTGCGGCGGTGCTGGCGGTTGTGCTGGACCGGCTGCTGGCGCTTGCAGAGAGCGGCTTTGCCAACCGCTCAAGATCTCGCGTGCTGACTGCGTTCGCAGGCGTATTGCTGGTGGTGCTTGCCGGTTTGTATCCACTGGCCGGCGCTGCCGGGCGGCAAGCGGTGATCGGTGCCAAGAATTTCGATGAGCAGTACACGCTCAGCGCGCTGATAGTCGATCAGCTTGCACGCGCGGGCATACCCGCCACGCGTCGCAGCGACCTCGGTTCTACGATCATTTTTCGCGCGCTCGCCACCGGAGACATCGATGCCTATGTCGATTATTCGGGGACCATTTGGACCAACCAGATGCATCGCAGCGACTCTCCGGGGCGCGCCGAAGTGCTCCGGCAAACAGCGCGATGGTTGAAGGCGAATTACGGAATTCTCGACCTCGGTCCGCTTGGCTTCGAAAACGCCTATGTGCTGGCGATGCGCAGCGATCGCGCCAAGGCGCTCGGCATCCGGTCACTGGCCGATCTCGCACTATATGCGCCGCGCCTGAAAATCGGCGGCGATTACGAATTCTTCAGCCGGCCCGAATGGTCAAAGGTTTCCAACGCGTACGGGATCAATTTTCTCGCGCAGCGCAGCTACCAGCCGACGTTCATGTACCGCGCGTTGCAGGACGGCGATGTGGACGTGATCGCCGCCTTCTCCAGCGATGGCCGGATCGCCGAATACAATCTGACGCTCCTCTCCGATCCCAAATCTGCGCTGCCGCCTTACGACGCGATCCTGCTGGTATCGCCGAAGCGCGCGCGCGATGCGAAGCTCACCGCAGCCTTGAAGCCGCTCGTCGGCAGACTCAATCTTTCGCTTATGCAACGGGCCAATCTGATGGTCGATCGGGACAAGCGCACGCCCGAAGAGGTGGCAAAATGGCTTGCGAAAAACATCCGCTGACGGTCAGCCGTCGGGTTGTGTGGCCAGCAAATTGGTGAGGGCAGCGAAAATCAGGTAGGCGAGCATCAGTGGCGCCACG
The DNA here is from genome assembly GCA_036267515.1 of Rhizomicrobium sp. Lineage (GTDB taxonomy): Bacteria > Pseudomonadota > Alphaproteobacteria > Micropepsales > Micropepsaceae > Rhizomicrobium. Next base: position 67,368 of record DATAVW010000188.1, on the reverse strand, counting down.
CCAATCAACAGCGCTCCGCTGATGCCGGCGAGCACGCCGCACGGTAGCATCCGGTACAGCGTTCCCATAAACAGAAACTGAATTCCGGCAACCGCCGCCACGCCAAGCACAAGCGCAATGCCTTGCTGCCCCAAAGGCTCAATGCGCCGCTTGCGTTCCAGCCGCACCAGCGCCGCCGCGATCCGCAAACGGGAAATCGCCGAGCCCAGAAAGACGAATGCCAGCAGCCACACCGCAGCGGCGGAAAATGTGCGGCCGCCGTCCAGACCGCAGCGAAGCAAATTTTCATCCAGCGCGCGCTGTCCCGGCACGGCAAAGCGGATTGCCCTCTCCAGCGCATCCAAAATTCCCCAAGAAAGATGGTGCGGCGCGACCTGAATGAGAAAACTGAGCAGCACAAAGAGAATGAACACGATCTGGTCGAATCCCGGCATGAAACGTATCGGCCGGAAGCGCGACAGCAGATGGCCGCCCGAAAGGCCATAGCCGGCGATGAACAACAACCCCATCGCGCCAAACAGGAACATCGGGACCACCGTCGATTCGATCGCAGGGATCGCCGGAACATGGCTGCTCAGTGCGCGGAACAGCGCATGCCCGGCCGCCAAAAGGCAGACCACCACCCAGCCCTTGGCAAGAAGCCGCGCTACCCCCATGCGTTCCCCTCGCCTCGAATCGCAATGCTATTGTTCAGGCAGTTGCCGCCAACTTGCCATCCTTCATCCGTTCGGCGCGCAGGTTTTCGGCCATCAGGAAGGCAAGCTCCAGCGCCTGGCTGGCGTTGAGGCGCGGATCGCAATGGGTGTGATAGCGGCGAACCAGATCCTCTTCCGAGATGGCCTGTGCGCCACCCAGGCATTCGGTGACATTCTGTCCCGTCATTTCGCAATGCACGCCGCCCGCATGCGTCCCTTCGGCGCGATGAATCTCGAAGAACGTCTTCACCTCCTTCAGAATGCGATCGAAGGAGCGAGTCTTGATACCTGCCTGGCTCTTGATCGTGTTTCCGTGCATGGGATCACAGGACCACACCACATTGGCGCCTTCCCGCTGCACGGTGCGAATGAGGCGCGGAAGCTTCTCGGCAATGCTGTCGGCGCCGAAGCGGCAGATGAGAGTCAACCGGCCTGGGTGGTTCTCCGGGTTGAGAACGGAGAGAAGCTTTAGCAAATTCTGCTCCGTCATAGACGGTCCGCACTTCAGTCCCAGCGGATTTTTGATGCCACGGCAGAATTCAACATGGGCGCCGTCCAAATCGCGCGTGCGGTCGCCGATCCAAACGAAATGCGCGCTCGTGTCATACCATTCGCCGCTGGTGGAATCGATGCGCGTCATCGCCTGCTCATAATTCAGAAACAGAGCCTCGTGACTGGTATAGAAACTGGTGCCGCGCAGTTGCGGAATGGCTTCGGGCGTCAGCCCACACGCTTCCATGAAATCGAGGGTTTCGCTGATGCGCTCCGCCAATGCCTTGTAACGCTCGCCCGCGGGAGAGCCGGCGATAAATCCCAAGGTCCAGCGATGCACATTGTGCAGGTCCGCGTAGCCGCCGCTCGCAAAGGCACGCAACAGATTAAGCGTTGCGGCGGATTGGGCGTAACCTTGCATTAGCCGGTTGGGATCCGGCGTGCGGCTTTCTTCCGTAAACTCGATTCCATTGATGTTGTCGCCGCGATAGGACGGCAGCGTGATGCCGTCGCGAGTCTCGGATTTTTCGCTGCGCGGCTTCGCGAACTGCCCAGCGATACGCCCCAGCTTTATAATCGGCAAGGCAGCGCCGAAGGTGAGCACAATGGCCATTTGCAGCAGCACGCGGAAGGTATCGCGGATGTTATCGGGATGGAATTCTGCGAAGCTTTCGGCGCAGTCGCCGCCCTGCAGCAGGAAGGCTTTGCCCTCGCACACCTGCGCGAGCGCTGCCATCAGATTGCGCGCCTCGCCCGCGAAAACGAGAGGCGGGTGCGACTTCAGCCGCGTCTCGATCCCCGCCAAAGCCAGTGCGTCCGGATATTCCGGCATCTGGCTGACGGGCTTGCTGCGCCAGCTAAAGGGGCTCCAGGGTTGCGGCACGGAGGCGTACTCCACGGTTCCCGCCGATATAGGCGAGCGGCTTTCCTTGCGCCAGCTTTAAGCCTCATCGAGGCCGGCGAAGCGATCAGGCCAATTTCGAGTAGCTCTTCTGCCGCATGGTCACGAGCTCTTCCGCCGCGGTGGGGTGGAGGGCGATTGTTGCGTCGAACTGGGCTTTCGTCGCACCCATTTTAAGCGCCACCGCGACAATTTGGACGATTTCGGCGGCATCGAAGCCGAAGATATGGCAGCCAAGAATCTTGTCGGTTGCGGCATCCACCACCAGCTTGAACTGCGAGCGTGTGTCGCGCCCGGACAACGTATGCTTCAGCGGTTTGAAGGTCGAGCGATACACATCGATGCCATAGCCGGCTTCCAGGGCTTTGGCTTCCGTGAGCCCGACACTGGCGATTTCTGGCCGGCTAAAAACCGCCGTCGGCACAAGGTGATGATCGACCGGCGTGGGCTTGTCTTCGAATACCGTACGCACGAAGCACATCGCATCGTGAATGGCGACGGGCGTGAGCTGCAAACGATCGGTGACATCCCCGATCGCAAAAATATTTGACGCGCTGGTGCGGGAATACTTGTCCACCTTGACTTCGCCCTTTTCGCCCAGAGCGACGCCTGCCTTCTCAAGCCCAAGGCCATCGGTGTTCGAGCGCCTGCCGACCGCCAGCATGACGGTGTCTGCTTCCAGAACTTCGTTATGATCGGTAAAGGCAAAGAGCACACCTTCGCGACGATCGATGCGGGTGAAATTTCGGTGGCACACGACACGCAGTCCATTTTTCTGCATCTCTGCCATCAGGCAATCGCGCACATCATCGTCGAACCCACGGAGCACCTTGTCGCCGCGATAAACGAGCGTGGTGTCGCAGCCCAGACCGTGAAAAATATGGGCGAACTCGACCGCGATGTAACCGCCGCCCACCACGATGACGCGGCGCGGCAGTCGCTTGAGATAGAATGCCTCGTTCGAGGAAATGCAGTACTCTACGCCCGGAATGTCGAGCGTGTCGTGTGACGGGCGCCCGCCGGTCGCAATCAGAATGTGTTGCGCTGTAACCGTCCGGCCGCTGCTCTTCAGGCGGATGGTGTGTGCATCCACCAACTCGGCACGATCGAGAAAGATTTCTACACCCGCTTTGCGGACGTTCTGCGTGTACAGGTCGGAAATGCGGGCAATTTCCTTGTCCTTGTTGGCGACCAATGTGGCCCAGTCGAAATGCCGCTCGGGCACGCTCCAGCCGAAACCAGCGGCATCCACGAAGTCCTCGCCATACTGGCTTGCATAAACGAACAGCTTCTTGGGAATGCAGCCGCGTATCACGCAGGTGCCGCCGAACTGGTATTCCTCAGCGATGGCCACACGTTTGCCGAGCAGCGCCGCCATGCGGCTCGCCCGCACGCCGCCGGAGCCGCCGCCAATCACGAAGAGATCAAAATCGTAATCAACCATTTTGCGGACGCTCCAGGACCAGCACATCTTCGGTGCCGTTGGCGACGATCAGTGTTGTCGCGAGGCCGATGAACAGCCCATGCTCGACCACGCCGGTGATGGCTTTCAGGACAGCACCGAGCTCTGCCGCGTTGCCAATGCTGCCGAGGGCGCAATCGTAAATCACATTTCCACCATCGGTTTTATAGATCGCGCCGTCTCTCTGGCGGAGCAGCATCGGAAATTCGGTATAGCCGAGCACAGAAACCACCGACCGGATTTTGGCCGCCGTCACCGGATGACCGAATTCCGTCACCTCAACCGGCAGAGGAAATCGCCCGAGCCGCGCTGTCAGTTTCGAGCCATCCGCCACCACGATCATGCGCTTCGATGAGGAAGCCACAATCTTTTCGCGCAGCAGCGCGCCGCCGCCGCCCTTGATGAGGTTCAGGCCGCGATCTGCCTCATCTGCACCGTCGATAGTGAGATCGAGCGGTGTCAGCTGTTCAAGCGGGACGATCGGAATACCGAGACTGCGCGCCTTGATGGCCGTGCGCTCCGAGGTGGCGGCCGCCGTAACTGTCAATCCTCCTCGCACGCGCGGCGCCAACACATCCAGAAAAGCTTCCGCTGTCGTGCCGGTGCCCAGCCCCAGCTTCATGCCAGCTTGCACGAAATCCAGGGCGCGTGTCGCCGCCACACGCTTGAGCGCCGCGATGTCCGATTCTGCCATTTTCCGACTGTAGCAGAGCCGAGGCTTTCGTCACTCCACGGTCACAGATTTCGCCAGGTTGCGCGGCTGATCGACATCGGTGCCCTTTGCAACGGCGGTGTGATAGGCCAGCAGTTGCATCGGGAGGGCGTTGATTAGCGGCGCGATCAACCAGTCCGTTTGCGGCACCTCGATGCTGGTGAGGACGCGGTCGCCCGCCTGCCCGATGCCGCGACGGTCGGAAACGATGATCACCCGTCCGCCGCGCGCCATCACCTCCTGCATGTTGGAAATCGTTTTCTCGAAGAGCGAATCACAGGGCGCGATCACCACGACCGGCATCTTTTCATCAATCAGTGCGATGGGCCCATGCTTCATCTCGCCGGCGGCATAGGCCTCGGCATGAATATAAGATATTTCCTTCAGCTTCAGCGCACCTTCCAACGAAATGGGAAAGTTGAGGCCACGGCCGAGGTAAAGCACATCTTGCGCCTTGGCCATCTCCTGGCCCAACGCTTCGATACGGCCCTCCTGTTTCAGCGCGTCTACCATGTGGCGCGGCGTTTCGAGCAGCGATGCCACATGGGCGTTCTCCGCGGCGGGCGAAAGAGAATCCCGCGCGCGGCCCGCGGCAATGGCCAGGCAAACCAGCACACTCAATTGGCAGGTAAACGCCTTTGTCGAGGCAACGCCGATTTCAGGACCCGCGAAAGTGGGTAATACGATATCCGCTTCACGGGCGATGGTGCTTTCCGGCACGTTCACGATGGCAATGGTTATCTGCCCGTGATGTTTCGCGTCACGCAGGGCCGCAAGCGTATCAGCCGTTTCCCCCGACTGCGAAATGAAGAGCGCCACGCCGTCGCTGGGATACACCGGATCGCGATAGCGCAATTCGGAAGCCACATCCGCTTCCACCTGCAACCGCGCGAGCTTTTCAAACCAGTATTTGCCCACCAGCCCGGCATAAAAAGCCGTACCGCAGGCCGAGATGGTTAGCCGCGTCGCTTTTGCAAGGGCTTCCACCACCGCCCGATCACGTAAGACAACCGTACGGGTTTCCGGATCGATGTAATGGGACAGCGTGTGGCTGACGACTTCCGGCTGCTCGTGAATCTCCTTTGCCATGAAGTGCCGGTACCCGCCCTTGTCCACGTAACCCGCCGACGCTGCGGTAATCTTGATTTCGCGATTCGCCGGCCGGCCTTCGCTGTCGAAAATGCGAATCTCCGGCCCGCGGATCACCGCAACATCGCCGTCTTCCAGATACGATACGCGGTTGGTAAATGGGGCCAGCGCAATGGCATCGGAGCCGAGATAGCCTTCGTTCACCCCGTAGCCTACCGCGAGCGGGCTGCCGCGGCGCACGCCGATCACGAGCCGCTCTTCACCGCTGAAGATCATCGCAATGGCATAGGCGCCGGCGAGGCGCTTTGCTGCTTCCATCGCGGCGTGTGGAGGATTCAGTCCCTGGTCCAGATAGTCGGTCACCAGATGCACGGCGACTTCGGTATCGGTTTCAGATTCGAACGTGTGGCCCTTCTCGATCAGCTCTTCGCGCAACTCGCGGAAATTTTCGATAATGCCGTTGTGCACCAGCGCCACCCGTTCGGAGGCGTGCGGATGCGCGTTGCTTTCGGTGGGCGCGCCGTGCGTCGCCCATCGGGTGTGCCCGATTCCGGTCACGCCGGGAAGCGGATGCTTATGAAGTGCGGCGCTGAGTTTGGACAACTTGCCGGCGGCGCGGCGACGTTCGATGTGGCCATCAATCAACGTCGCGATCCCTGCGGAATCATACCCACGGTATTCCAGCCGCCTCAGCGCCTCAAGAATTGCCGGCGCGGCCTCATTCGTTCCGGCTATGCCGACAATGCCGCACATCCTAGGTTCCTTTCTTCGCCTTTTCGGCTTGCTTGCGCGACCGGAACTTCGCAGCCCATTCCGCAAGCTCTTTCTGCTCCGCGCGCGTCACCGCCAGCGCATCGCCTGAAACGTCTTTCGTGATCACACTGCCTGCGCCCACATAGGCGCCATCGCCAACTTTCAGCGGTGCCACCAATGCAGAATTCGAGCCGACAAAGGCACCCGCGCCAATTTCTGTGTGATGCTTGTCGAAGCCGTCGTAATTGCAGGTAATCGTTCCGGCCCCGATGTTGGCGCCCGCGCCCACCCGCGCATCGCCGAGATAGGTCAGATGGTTGGCTTTGGCGCCCTTCTCGATGGTGGAGTTCTTCACCTCGACGAAATTGCCGATGTGGACGTCCTCGCCGATCCTGGCACCGAGGCGGAGCCTCGCATGCGGGCCCACAATGGCACCCCGCTCAACTGTACATCCCTCGAGATGGGAGAACGCGCGAACGCTCGCTTCGCTGCGCACCGTTACCCCTGGGCCAAACACGACGAACGGCTCAACCTGCACATCCGGTTCGAGCACGGTGTCGAATGACAGAAACACGGTTTCCGGCGCGATCATGCCGGCCCCGTTTTCCATGGCCTTCGCGCGCAAACGGCGCTGCATGCGCGCTTCCGCCTCCGCCAACTCCGCCCGCGAATTCACGCCCATGACTTCGATGGCATCCGCTTCCGCCACAGCGCACCGTACGCCTTCGCGTTTGGCGATCATCGGCACGTCCGTGAGATAGAATTCACCCTGGGCGTTCGCATTCTCCAATTTTGCGGCCCAGCGAAAGAAGCTCTCCGCATTGGCGACCACGGTGCCGGCATTGCACAGGGTTACGGCGCGTTCGGAGTCGCTGGCGTCTTTTGCTTCCACGATGCGGTCGAGATAACCATCCGCATCGCGAACCACCCGGCCATAGGCGCCAGCCTGGTCAGGACGGAAAGCGACGATGGCCAGACCGGTCTTTTTCGCCGCAGCGAAAGCAGCCTTCAGCGTCTTCTCCGTCACGAGCGGCATATCGCCATTGTTGATCAGCAGTGCGCCGGTGAACCCGGATAGCGCCGGCGCTGCGGAAGCCGCTGCGTGTCCCGTTCCGAGCTGCTCTTCCTGGATTACAGAGTCGGCGCCAAGGCCCTTCGCATACTTCCGCACCTCGGCTGCGGCCGGGGCCGTCACGACCACTATTTTGCCGATCCCCGACTCGCGCATGGCGGCAATGACATGCCCGAGCACCGGCCGGCCGGCGACCGCGTGCATCACCTTCGGCTTTGCGGATTTCATCCGCTTGCCTCCGCCCGCTGCCAGAATTATGCCCGCCCGTTCCACTTGCCGGGATTACTCCTTGCCAATGCTGTCGCCGCTATTCCCGTAGCGGATAATGTGCCGCGGATTCGCGGCAAAATGACGATTTACGACCGTATATTGCCACCAAAATTGTTACGCAGCAGTCTCCGTCCATGAACACCCCTGCCCTGCTTTTCGACCTGGACGGTACCCTGGTGGATACGGCGCCCGATCTTCTCGGCGCGCTGAACGCTGTGCTGATTTCCGAGGGCCGTGAAACCATCGAGCCGCAGGCGTTGCGCCACATGGTTGGATTTGGCGCCCGATCCCTGATCGAGCAAGCCATGGCTGCCACCGGCGAGCGGGCGTCGCCGGACGGCCTTACAGAACTGGTAGATCGGTTCATTGCCCATTACCGCGACCATATTGCTGATCTGAGCCGCCCTTTCCCTGGGGTGGAAGCGACGCTGTCGTCGCTCAAAGAGGGTGGCGCGCGACTGGCAGTCCTCACCAACAAGCCGCACGTGCTGACAGTACCGATCCTGGAGACCCTCAATCTTTCCGCCCATTTCAACGTGATCTGCGGTGCCGGACGGTACGATTACCATAAGCCGGATGCGCGGATTGTCGCGCATGTGGTGGAAGAGCTGGGCGGCCCCGGCAGAGGCGCCATCATGGTCGGGGATAGTGCGGTGGACGTGGCCACCGCCCGCGCCGCCAACATCCCCGTCATCCTGCTATCTTACGGATACACCCCGGAGCCGGCCGACAAGCTGGGGGCAGACGCTGTTACAGATTCATTCTCTGCTCTGCCCGCACTAATTGCCCGGTTCATCAGCCGATAAATCGTGGGGGAAGGTCTCACATTCGAAGTGCCGGCATCCCTCTATCATGTGAAGGAATTAATCTGCTTGCCAAGCGCGTGACTGCACACCATTGTCCGCCCGCGGGCACCGGGCTCGCCAATCCTGAAGGGGGTCTTCGAATGTCTGTTACTGCGCGTCTCTTGGCCACCACTGCGACAGCGGCTGCGCTGACGCTTGCCGTTTCCGCGAATGCGGGAACATCCAAGCACTATCACATCTTCAAGCCCACATCGCTCAAGGATGTGGCCGCCCAGGTCGTTCCACCCGCTCTCGACATGAATTACTATGGCGGTTCGGTGTTCGCGAGCTCCAAGGTAGAGGTCGTCTTCTGGAACAAGGACGTTCTCCAGAACACGAAGGACAAAATCCCGCTCTTCACGGCCGATCTGGTGGACAGCACCTATGTCGATCAGATGGCTGAATACAACACGAAGGGTGTGAAAACGATCAACGGCCATAAGGGTACCAAGCAGAAGATCACGCGCGGCACCTATCTGGGCCAGGTTCAGCTGAAGCCACACAACACGTCCAAGACGCTGACAGATGAGGATGTTCAGAAGGAAATTGCGCAGCAGATCGCCGATGGCAAGCTGCCGCCGCGGGATCCGAATACGCTGTACATGATCTATTTTCCGTCCAACATCTCGATCAGTCTGGATGGCTCCCTCTCCTGCCAGGCTTTCGGCGCTTATCACTTCGCGACCAACGACTCGAAAATCGACAAGAAAAAGAACATTTTTTATGCGGTCGAACCCGAGTGCAACTCTGGCTTTGGTTTCTTGACGTTCGCGGCCTCGCATGAGTTTGCAGAAGCAACGACAGACAACGTTCCGACTCCCGGCTCCAACCCGGATTTCCCGCAAGCATGGAACGACGCCAGCGGCTTTGAGGTCGGCGATAAGTGCAGCGGCAGCGGCACGTTGAACGGCACAGGCGGCACTTGGGAAGTGACCCAGTACTATCTCAACAGCAAGCACGCCTGCAGCTCGGGGAACTACACCAGCCCATAATAACAAGCGACATGGCCAGTCATTGCGGCTGGCTGATCGTATTATGAAGCCCGGTTTCTGCAATCTGCAGGAACCGGGTTTTCTTTCGACGACGGCGGCGGCCAGGTTTCGGATTGCTTGACGGCGTCTGCAATGCGGCCCTATAGGCCAATGCACGGGCGCGTAGCTCAGCGGGAGAGCAGTCCCTTCACACGGGGAAACACTCCCTTCAGGCTGGCGCGAACGGCATTGGTTAGAAGGAATGGGCGCGTAGCTCAGCGGGAGAGCATCCGCTTCACACGCGGGAGGTCGCAAGTTCAATCCTTGCCGCGCCCACCAGCCGTACAAATGGCGACTGACGCCTATCCACCTCGGGCTCACGACCTCCGACGCGGGTGCTATGCGGAAATGGGCGTTTTCCACGTGCGGCAGCGCGAGTGCCTCGCCACAAGTCCACTGCATAAGGGCAGATTCCCAAGAGGGCAAAGGCGGCGAGGGGTGGAACTAACTCATCCCAGTGAGGGAACCTGCTTGAATCCTATCGAAAGATCGGCGCGCTTGGAGCAGGATCCGAATAAGGCTTCGGCCTGCGGCCAGTGCAGAAAGCAGAGTAGCAGCAAGCCGGTGAAGATAAGGACCTCAAGAAGGCTATGTACCTGCTGCTCGAACGCGGTCACCCTGCGCGCGTGCGCAGGGCCAGCTGAAGATCTACGTAGCCGGTGAGCTCGTGCGCGATCAGGCAAAGGATCATGAAGCCGATCAGTAGCGCATTGATCTTGAGATGGCCCGGCAGCATACCAGGATGGCGGAGCCGGGGCCGGCGAAGAATTGGGTCCCAACGTCTGCGCGGCGGATTTGCATGTACGCTCGTTAGATTGGTGGCAGGGATTGCCTGCAGCATTGGAGTGTTGTTGCAGCCGGCGAACGCTACCGGACGCAACACCATCGTCGAACGCGGCCGGTACTTGGCAGCCCTTGGAGACTGCGTTGTGTGCCACACGGTTCCTGGCATGCAAGCTTGGTTTGCAGGCGGCTATCCACTGCATTCCCGTTTCGGGACCATCTATTCGACGAATATCACCCCTGATCCGACGACTGGCATCGGGCGGTGGACCCAAGAGCAATTTTATCACGCGCTGCACGAAGGCAAGTCACCGGGCGGGCGGCATTTGTACCCGGCTTTCCCCTATGTCTACTTCTCCCGCCTTTCGCGTAAGGACAGCGACGCGCTGTATGCCTACCTCCAAACTCTGCGACCCATCCATTACACGCCGCCCAGGAACTCGCTGATATTCCCCACCAATCTCCGTTTCGGGATGGCGATCTGGAATTGGCTTTTTGTCGACAAAGCGGCTCCAAAATCTGAAGACACGCACACACAGAGAGGTCGTGGCGCCAGACTGGTCCACGGTATCGCCCATTGCGGGGGCTGTCACACACCCAAGAACTTTTTATTTGCCGATCTAGAAGACCACTATCTCGAAGGCGCAACAATCGACGGCTGGTTTGCTCCCAGTCTGAGAAACGACAAAAGCGGAATCGGGAATTGGTCCGCTGCGGATCTTGAGATCTTCCTGCGAACGGGGAAAAATCGCTTTGGTCGCGCGGTCGGCAGCATGCAGGATGTGATTGCCACCGCAACGAGCCGGATGACGGTCTCAGATCGCACTGCCATCGTTGCATATCTCAAGAGTCTTCCTCCATCGCGTGAAGCGACACCTTCGAGTCCGCCACCCAAGGATATCATGGCCGCAGGTCGCGCCGTCTTTGCTCAACGATGCTCTATCTGCCATGACGACACCCGCAACTATCCCGCACTGGCCAAGAATTCCGTAGTGCTGCAAACGGACCCAGCCACACTGCTGCGCGTCATCCTTCAAGGCTCGCAATCGCTCGGCGATGGCCGAAACGCTGCCGGTTTCTCGATGCCAGCGTTTCCAACCTTGTCGGATAGTGAACTCGGTTCGCTTGCAACCTTTGTGCGCAACAGCTGGGGGAACGCCGCGGGCCTCGTGTCCCAGAAACAGGCGCGAACGCTTCGCAAATTGCTGGAAGCGAAATTCTAGTTGGCCCGTACTATCCGGACACCTTCGCGACAACCGCGTTTACCGACATAGCAATCAGCACGGTATTAAAAAAGAAGGATACGATGGAATGCAGGGTCGTCACTCGGCGGAACTTGCTATTTTGCACATCGACGTCCGAGGTCTGCGCTGTCATGGCGACCACGAAGGAATAATAAAGGAACTCCCAAACGCCAGGCTCTTCCGTCTTCGGAAACGAGAGTGGGGGCGGTTCTTGAGGTTCGCCGTTCTCGGCCCGCCGATAAAACAGATAGGCGTAGTGAAACGCAGCCATCATATTGAACATAAGCCATCCAAGCGGTGCACCCAGCAGTGTGAAAATCATTGCGAGCAGATGTGCGGGCTGCTTCTGGTTCAAAACAGTGAATATCTCGGTGCAACAATACCCAAGCGCGGCCAGCGCCATCAGGGTGACAACCGCTCCCCCTTCATCGTCGATCTCGGCATGGGCGCGAAGATCCGCCGCGGAGAGAGCCACGGTGAGAACGGCCATCATCACGACATAAGAGAGAAAGAAGAGGTCGCCGGTGATGGCGAGCGGGAGCGGCGATGGAAGATTGCGGCAAATAACATAGGTTATGCCACCTAGCGCAGCCGCGACGTAGAAGCGTCCGTGGTGATGCAGGTGGCTGCGCAGAGGATTCGTCATCCAAATTTCATCACGTCTGTCTGCGGAGGAAATCACGGGCGGATGGAACAGCTCTCCGGATCAGGCTTTTCCGATTCGGATCATTCAGCGCAGGAAGTAGCATGTCGAGTCAGCAAGCCAACGCCGCCGTCGATGTTTCGGAAATCCAGAACGCGGCACGCCGGGCGGAGGCGAGCGAGAAGGGGCCCGCGGTGCACCGGCAATCTCCTATTGAATTCGAGGCGCTGAGGCGTGCTCTACCAGCCAGCGTTAAACCAGCCGGAGGCCCAAGCAATGGGGGACTTGATAACCGCATGTGGGCCGCAGTCGTGGATAGAAGCGGCGTCGTTCGAGCGGTCGGGCCTGGATGTGGGGGACCAGTGGCCCGGCAGCCGCGCCACGTCGCCGAGGAAATCGGCGCCAGCGCCAAGGGGAAGTAGTCTTCCAACCGTCCGCTATGCGCCAGATGAACAAAAATTAGGGGAGCGTGTCCTATTCCGCCCGCGTTGCTTCAACCGCGGAGGGTCGTCCTCCCCGCCACCCGAGCGGAGCGAGCAGCAGGTGAAAAGCCGTTGGGCATGGGCGGTGTTGGCGATTATGCCGTCGCCATCCCGCGCGTCTCCACTCGATTATCTGCACTCTGCAGGCAACCGGGCTGGCCACATTGTCACCCTGACCTGGGGCACGCTGACTATCTCGCTCGCGGTCATCGTCGTGATCAGCCTCTTAGTGCTCGCCGGAATCTGGCGGCGCTCTCCCTCACCTATCGCCAGCAACGAACGCGTGCCGGTGTCTCACCCGAAAGGCGGCGAGGCCTGGATATGGATTGGAGTTTCGGCATCGACGCTGGCGCTTCTGTTCACCGTCGTGTGGACCATGGTGGTTCTGGCGCAAACAGCTGCTCCCGCCAAGCAACCTGCTCTGACGATTGAGGTCACCGGCCATCAATGGTGGTGGCAAATCCGCTATTTGAGCAGCGATCCCGCACAGGTCTTTTCAACGGCGAATGAATTGCACATCCCCGTCAGGGAGCCGGTAAAGGTCGTACTTGTCGGTGGGGACGTCATCCACTCCTTCTGGATCCCTGCGCTCGCCGGAAAGACTGATGTCATTCCGGGTCAGACCAACGAAACATGGCTGCAGGCATCGCAGCCGGGGGTCTATCGCGGAACCTGCGCGGAATATTGTGGCATCCAGCACGCCAAGATGGGTTTGCTCGCCGTCGCGCAGTCACCCTCCGACTTCACCGGGTGGCGAAACCATCAGCTTCAATCACCGGCATCTCCTACCAACGGTCAGCAATGGGCGGGCCTCGCACAATTCACCATGCATTGTGGCGGCTGCCACGCAGTTCGCGGTACCGATGCTGCCGGAGCGCTGGGACCAGACCTCAGCCATCTGGCACAACGTCGCACCCTTGCTGCCGCGTTGCTCCCCAACGATGCAGCACATCTCACGGCATGGGTCTCCGATCCGCAGAGTCCAAAGCCGGGCAATCTGATGCAGAAGCCGGAACTGTCGCGCAATGAACTCGCCGACATCCGCGCATATCTCGAAACTCTGAATTAGGCGCACTATGACCACAGCGGGTTTCGAACGAATTCCAACGGTTGTTGTGGCGGAGCGACAGCCCGCGCTTGCCGACAAGCTCAAGACCCTATGGGAAACAGAGCCTGGGGTCATGGGCTTCTTCTCTACTGTCGATCACAAGGAAATCGGCATTCGCTACATCGTCACCGCGTTTGCCTTTCTGATCGCGGGCGGCATCGAGGCGTTGATTTTCCGCCTCCAGCTCTCCTGGTCCGGGGTCCGCCTGCTGACACCGGAACAGTACGACCAGCTCTTTTCCACGCACGGCATGACGATGATCTTCCTTTATGCGGGCCCCGTGCTGTCAGGCTTTTCCAACTATCTTTGGCCGCTATTGCTGGGAGCGCGCGACATGGCGCTGCCGCGCCTAAATGCGCTGTCGTATTGGCTGTATCTCGGCGCGGGACTTTTTCTGTATGCGGCCTTCGCTTTCGGTTTCGGACCGAATGACGGCTGGTTCAACTACGTGCCCTACGCGGCGCGCGCATACAACGCAGGCCCGAACATCGATTTCTATTCGCTTGGCATGATCCTGCTTGGTGCCTCAACGACCGTCGGTGCCATCAATTTTGTCGTCACGTTCCTGCGTCTGCGCGCGCCTGGCATGTCAATTGATCGCGTGCCTATCCTCATCTGGGGCACCCTCACTGCATCTGCAGCGAACATCTTTGCCATACCGGCGGTGAGCCTCGCGTTCTTCCTGCTCTGGATGGACCGCAACCTCGGCACGCATTTCTTCGAGACGACGACGGGAGGATCGGCGCTGCTCTGGCAGCATCTGTTCTGGATGTTCGGACACCCTTGGGTTTACGCCATCGTCCTGCCGGCAATGGGCATGGTGTCGGACGGGTTGCCGGTATTCTGTCGCAGGCCACTGGTCGGCTACACCGTGGTGGCGCTGGCGACAGTTGCGACCATGGTGCTCGGATTCGGCGTCTGGGTGCATCACATGTTCGCTACCGGTCTGCCGAACATCTCGCTTAGCTTTTTTAGCGCCGCCTCCATTATCATCGTTGTGCCGAGCGCAGTGGCGGTGTTCGCGTGGATTGCAACGATCTGGACCGGGCGACCGGTGATCACCACCGCCTTTCTGTTCTTCGCGAGCTTCATCGTTCTGTTCACGATCGGCGGCGTCTCCGGCTACATGACCGGTTCCGTCCCGGTCGACTGGCAACTCACTGACACGTATTTCGTCGTTGCGCACCTCCACTATGTGCTGATCGGGATCAACGTCTTTCCGGTCGCTGGAGCCATCTATTTCTGGTTCCCGAAGTTCACCGGACGGTTGCTCGATGAACGCCTCGGCCGCTGGAATTTCTGGACGATGTTCATCGGGTTCAATCTCGGCTTCTTCCCAATGCACATTTCCGGGCTGCTCGGCATGCCGCGGCGTATCTACACCTATTCCGATGGAATGGGTTGGGACTGGCTTAATCTCATTACGACAGTTGGATCGTTCGTGTTCGGCATCGGCGTGCTGTTGCTGATCGTCAACGTCGCCAGGAGCTATCGCCGCGGGGAAATCGCCGGCGACAATCCTTGGGACGCGCCATCGTTGGAATGGGCTACGACCTCGCCGCCGCCGCCTTACAATTTCGTCGTCATTCCTACCGTCGGTAGCCGTCACCCGCTTTGGGAGGATCGGCTGACCGAACACGAAGGTGAGGGGAGCCAGGTCGGCGCCGGTCTCGTGCTGGACCACGGACGGGAAACGCCGGGCACATCTCCGATGGATGCGGAGCCCGACATCATCCTGCGGATGCCGAAGGATTCATTTGCTCCCCTAACGACGGCGCTCGCCGCAACAACTGTGTTTGCCAGCCTTGTGTTTCATGCGTGGTGGCTGGCAGCCATCGCCATCATCGGCATCGCTGTTTCCTTGCTGGTCTGGCTGTGGCCCGAGCGGATGCTGGGTCAAACGTCCGGAACGCCCGCGCATGGCTAGCCGCGTCGCACTCCAAACCGCGTTGCCCGTCGGCTCCGTTGACACGCGCGCCAGCGGCTCGTGGGCGATGATCTTCGTCGTGTTCACCGAAGGCGCGCTCTTCGCGTACCTGCTGTTCAGCTACTACTATCTCGCGGTGCAGCCGCACGTGCCCGGCACTTTCCCGGAGGGCGGATTGCCAGAGTTCAAGCTGGCGCTACCAAATACTGTGATCCTCCTGTTGTCCAGCGGCGCGGTAGCATGGGCACAGATGAACATAGAACGCGACAACAATCGACGTCTTTGCGCCGGTCTGTTGATCGCGGCACTGCTTGGCATGGTGTTTCTCATCGTCCAGTACTTCGAATGGGCCGCCAAGACATTCGCGCTCGCCTCGTCCACGTACAGTTCGTTGTACTACGTCGTCACTGGATTTCACATGGCGCACGTACTCGTCGGCGTGGCGATGCTTTGGGCACTGTTCGCGTGGTCGGCGATGGGATATTTCAATCGTGTGCGCTATGCGCATATTCACATCGGCGCGCTGTACTGGCACTTTGTCGACGCCGTGTGGATTGCCGTATTCTTCACCTTTTATATCACGCCGTATCTGGGTGTGCGCACATGAGCGATGTGCTGCACATGCCGCCCGTGCATCATCCACACCGATTCTTCGCGTTGATGTTTGGATGCTGCGCCGCGCCGCTTCTGTGGGTCTGTCAACTGCTCGCCGACTACTGGATCTCGTCGCAGACCTGCTCGCATGCCGTCCATCTTAATCCCGTTTCGACAGACGCGCTTCGTTCCGTGCTGCTGAGCGTCGGTATCGTTGCGATTCTCGGTGCCGTTGCGGGCTTATGGGCCTCGCTTATGCTTTGGCGCGCCACTGCGCCGAATCCGTCCGGAGTTGTACCCGGCCGGGAGCACTTCATGGCTATCTGGGGAATATTCTCAAGCCTTTGCTTCATCGGTGCCATTGTCTTCGACCTGATCAGCTCGCTCACAGCGCCGCTATGCGCAAGCTAGGGCGCAAGACATTTCTTTCCGCCGGCACCGCCATGGCGCTGGCAGTGGTCATCCCGCCGCTCTCCACCTTCTCGCAGGAGCTGTTCGCGGGCCATATGGCGCAACATCTGATCTTGATTGCAATAGCAGCACCACTGATCGCGCGCGGCTTGCGGATTTCTGTATCGCCGGTTGGTGCGTGGGTGGCGTTCGTCTCGACATTTCTGTTCTGGCATTGGCCTGTCGCCTTTCAATGGGCGGCGGGAGCACTGCCAACGCAATTGCTGGAGCACGGAAGCATTCTCGTTACAGCCGCGCTGTTCTGGAGCGCGGCATTTTCGAGAAACGAACTCGGTCACGGCGCGCGCGCGATCTACGTGATGACGGCCGCGGTCATCACCGATCTGCCTGGCGTGGTGATGCTCTTCGCGCCGCGCGCAATCTGCACCATGCCGGGTGAAAACGCGCCTGCCTTTGGCTTGACGCCGCTGGAAGATCAGCAAATCGCGGGGCTTCTGATGTGGGTGCCCGCCAACCTCGTCTTCTTTTCCATCGCGATCTGGCTGCTGTCGCAATGGATATCTCCGCAGCGGAGGGTAATGCCAACATGAACCATTCGTTCGTTGGGTTGGGATTGTGCGCGGCGCTGCTCTTTGCTGGGGGGGCGATTGCGCAGGACCTCGGCACGCTCATGAAAGACGACAAGCAGTGGGTGATGCCGGCCAAGAACTACGCCAACACCCGATTCTCCTCCCTGAAACAAATCAATACGGAAAATGCCAACCAACTGACAGTAGCCTGGACATTTTCGGTCGGCAGCAATCATGGACAGGAGGCAGCGCCGATCGTCGTCGGCGATACTATGTACGTGGTCGGCGCCTATCCAAATGAATTGTTCGCGCTGGACGCGACGACCGGCGATCTCAAATGGAAGTACACGCCGAATGTCGATCCGTCGTCGCAAGGCGTGGCCTGTTGCGACGTCGTGAACCGCGGCGAAGTCTACGACAACGGCAAAATCTTCTTCAACACGCTGGACGATCATACCGTCGCCGTCGATGCCAAGACGGGCAAGGAGGTTTGGGCGGTTAAACTAGGAGAGATCACGAAGGGCATGACGCTCACCATGGCGCCCATCGCCGTAAAGGGAAAAATTCTCGTCGGCAATTCCGGTGGCGAAATGGGCGTACGCGGCTGGGTCACGGCGGTGGACGAAAATTCCGGCAAGATAGTCTGGCGCGCTTACTCGGTCGGGCCGGACAAAGACGTGCTCATCGGCCCACGCTTTCACCCGTATTATCCCGATGCGAAGGGCAAGGATCTAGGCGTGAAGACCTGGCCGCCAGGCCGCTGGCAAGTCGGCGGTGGGCCGGTGTGGGGTTGGCTCTCATACGATCCCGCCACCAATCTCGTGTTCTACGGCACCGGCAATCCGGGCCCGTGGAACTCCAATCAGCGTCAGGGCGACAACAAGTGGACGACAACGATCTTCGCACGGGACGCGGACACCGGCGAGGCGGTGTGGGCCGATCAACTCAACCCGCACGATCTCTACGACTACGACGAGATCAACGAGAATTTGCTGCTCGATCTTCCCATCAACGGAAGGATGACGCACACGCTGGTGCATCCCGGGCGCGACGGCTTCATGTTCGTGATCGATCGGCAGACCGGTCAGATTTATTCCGCCGATAAATACGACACGCAGACGTCCATGAGCACCTTCGACATCAAGAAGGGGCGGCCGGTGATGGTGGATGCATTGAAGCCGGTATTGGGCAAGAACATCAGTGGCATTTGTCCCGCGTCACCCGGCGTGAAGGATTGGCAGCCGGTCGCCTATTCCCCGCTGACGAAGCTGCTGTACATCCCGCACCAGCATCTGTGCATGAACTACAAGACGGCAGAGGCCGGTTACATCGCCGGAACGCCTTATGTCGGCGCCACCGTGGATATGTACGCCGGGCCGGGACACTACCGCGGCGAATTTGCGGCTTGGGATCTGACAAAGCGCAAGAAGGTGTGGTCGATCCACGAGAAATTTCCGGTGTGGACCGGCACGATGGTTACGGCGGGAAACATCGCAGTCTACGGAACGATGGACCGCTGGTTCAAGGTTGTGGATGCCACGAACGGCAAGCTGCTCTACCAATTCCACGCGCCGAGTGGCTTCATCGGGCAGCCGACTACCTATCAGGGGAAAGACGGCAACCAGTATATCGCGATGCTGTCCGGCGTTGGCGGCTGGGCAGGAGCAATTGCAAACGCGGAGATCGATCCGCGGGTGCGCAACGGCGCACTCGGCTATACGGGCGCGATGAACGACCTTGCGGCCTACACCAGCGGCGGCAGCGTGCTGATGGTATTCGCACTTCCACATGCGGCGGCATCCCATGCGGCGCGCTAGCTTCTGTCTGGCAGCGCTGATACTTGCGCCGCCGGTTGCGCAGGCCACGACTTTCCGCGTCTGCTCGGAGCCGAACAATCTGCCGTTCTCAAATCGCGCGGGCGAGGGATTCGAGAACAAGATCGCAGACTTGGTGGCACACGACCTCGGCGAAAAACTTGAATACGCCTTTGCGTTGCAAACCGACAAGTTTGTGAAGCGGACGCTCGACGCGCACAAATGCGACGTGATGATGGGCGTGCCTGCGGGCATGAACGAGGTCGAAACCACCGCGCCCTATTATGCCTCTACCTATGTTTTCGTTTCGCGGGCGCGGGATCGCCTCGCGTTGTCGTCTTTTAATGATCCCCGCCTCAGGAAACTGAAGATCGGCGTGCATTTGCTGGGAGATGAATCAAGCCCGCCGGCTTTGGCGCTCGCGCAACGCGGCATCGTGAACAACGTCCGAGGCTTCCTGATCTACGGCGATTACGCGAAAGCAAACCCGCCGGCCCGCTTGATCGAGGCGGTCGCGGATAGACGGATAGACGTCGCCGCCGCCTGGGGCCCGTTGGCTGGATATTTTGCCAAGCAGTCTTCAACGCCGCTCGCCATCACCCGGATTGCGGCGGCGCCAAGCACAGGACCTCTGAAGTTTCGCTTTGCAATCGCCATGGGAGTTCGCAAGGGTGACGTAGCACTGCGCGATAGACTCGATGCCGTCATCGCCAACGAACGAAACGCCATTCACAAAATTCTTGTCGCGTATGGAATTCCCCTCGTTGCATTGAGCGGAGGCGCCGATGGATAAGTTTCGTTGGACCGTAGTCGTCAGCGCGCTCGTGATTGTCGTCGTGGTGGTTGCAGCCGTGAACCTCATCCGAATGCCCGGCTCACCAAGACGCTCTCCCGCGCAGGCAGCCAACGGCTACAACGGCGTGATTTCGGCATCCGCATTGCTACGCGTTCCGGTCACCGGAATTTATCCCGGCGGAAATCCGGCTGGCCTAAATCCCAATATCAAGAATCCGCTTGCTGACGATCCCGATGCAGCGGCGAGAGGCGCCAAGGATTTCGATGTATTCAACTGTTCCGGTTGCCACATGGCGCGCGGTGGCGGCGGCATGGGTCCGGCGTTGAGCGACAACGCGTGGATCTATCGTTCCTCGCCGGCGAATATTTATCTGACGATCGCGCAGGGGCGCTCGGCCGGAATGCCGGCATTCGGCGCAATGTTGCCGGACCGCACGATCTGGGAGCTCGTTTCATATATTCAAAACCTGAGCGCCGACCCGGCAAAAGGCTTCGGACGAACCACGTCTGCCAGCCCGCAGAGTCCCGATGCCGAGCAGGTTCCGGCTGGGAAGAACGACTCCGACAAACCGTGGCAATTCACCGAACCGATGCCCCCCAACGGTGAGAAACCGGGATAGGCATCGTCGCGTGGAAAATCCGTGGAAAACTGCAAGATCCGAGAATTTTCACCGGATTTCTGCTATTTCTGATTCCCTTCACACGGGAGGGGTCACAGGTTCAATCCCTGTCGCGCCCACCAGCGGATAGCCGAAACACTGGATGGCCGAGGGCCAGCGGATATAGCGCCGTTTCGAGCATAAACAGTGTGCACGCCGCATCGTGTGCATGATCGTCAACAGGTCTTGCCGCACGGCTTCCCGGCGTTGAAGCCCTTTAGTTGCTGGTTGTTCACATATTCGCGCGACTCGCGGACGATCATTTCCCACTCGGCACGGGTATGGCAGTCACGGGCATAGGAGAGGCGGCTGCCTGTAGCCACTCTATCGCAGCAAATCATCCGGTTCGAATCCCCTGCTGCAGTGCGTGTAGCCGCGGGTGCGCTCACCTTCGGTGCATCTACGGTAGTGGCCGGAGCAGTTACGGGATCCGATATTGCGGCTGTCGCCGTGAAAGTAAAAACAACGAGCCCGAAGGCCCCTGCTCTTCTGGACAACATGGCACGTCCCCGACTTTCGACGGTGGCAACGTGCCTGCGCCGGGTTCCAGTTCCAAATCACGAATGCGGGTGTCACGTGCACGTGATGCCTGCTGTCCACCAAGCGTGCGCGCCGCGGCCAGAGTAACGATGGCTACGGTTCGCCGCCTGGCAATGCGTTGTCGTCGCGCACTCGCTGGGAGACGTTTGCTTCCGCCGTACGCCAGACACGTCCAGCGCTTGGACCTTTATCGCCCATAACGACGGAATATTGGACGGGATCGCCTTCCTGCAGATCGTCAAAGCCGCCGTCGGCTACGGCATTGCGGTGGAAATACAGCTCTTCACCGTTGCCCGTAGCTATGAAGCCGTAATTCTTTTCCGCGATCAGCTGCGCGACATGACCCTGGATCGGCATCTCCTTCGCTTTTACTTCGCCATATTGCTGCTGTTTGAAATCCTTCAGGCGCTTTTCCGCGGCGCGAAAGGCGTCTGTAATGGAGGTGTGCACGTTCGGGGCTGCGCGGCGCAACTTCGCCTTGTGCGGTTCCCGGCTGACGGCGATCTCACGTCCTGGAACGCGGATCGCGATGTGCACCTCCGGCACATTGCCATTGCGATGCTGCTTGTGAAGCATCTCGACCGAAACGCGGCAGCCGACCAGGTGCGGGTAAAGCTTCTCCAGCTTTTCCACATGCTCCCGGATCAGCGATTCGATTTCAGCCGACGGATCGACATTGTGGAAGGCAATTTCCAGCGGGATATCCATGGGTGACCTCAGTAGCGGAAGATGGCTGCAGCGGGTGCTTGGGACGGCATCATGTTTTGGGGCAGGATATGTGCATGGCCGCCATTACGGAGAGAGAGGCTGAGCGCTGTGTCGAGCAGTACATCGTCGATCTGCGCCTGGCAGGTGTCCGAAAGGATCAATGTATCGACCCGGCCATTGCGCGCGGCATCTGCAATCTCGTCGATTTCTGTCGAAATGCGATTCCCGCCCGTCATCGAACCGAAGCGATCCAGCAGTTGCTTATCTAAATTCGCCTGCAGAGGCTGCAACGCATCCAGCGCACGCGCCAGCAACTGCTGCTCACTCATGGCATCCGGATTTTCGTTGATGCCCAAGTAGAGGAGATCCGGGTGACTGCCCAGCGCGCGGAAGTGCCCCTGGTTTTCCGGCAGTGCAATTAGCATAATCGGCAGACGTTCTCGCTGGGCATAGCTCTCGACGGCCTTCGATATCTCCCGGAAATACTGGGTGATTTCAGCCTTTCGATAATCCTCGGGCGTGTTCTCGCCGTCGTAATCGGTGCGTCCCGCCACGCTCTGCACGCCTTTTGGCAGTTCGACCTTCGTTGGTACGATGCTCTCGCGCGTTGCGTAGTAGAGGCACGCGCGGTCGCGGCTCATCGTGAGGATGAGAAATCTACGGTCTCCTTCCACAGTTGAGAGGAGCGGAAAGAGATGAAAGCGTTCGCCCGCACAAACATGCTCTTCGGGTTCGACGGGCATGTTAAAGAGCTGCATTCCTTCGGAACTCACGAACACCGCTAGTCCTCTGGCCTGCTCGCGCCAAAAGCCTTCATTGCTCACAAGAGCGCGCGCTGGCGCAAGTAAGCGGTCAGAACCATTCGGTTTCACCCCAATATCGGCCAGCTTGCTTTCCGCACAGTTCAAAAGGATTTTCAGCCTGGCGGGATCCTGTCGCGTATCGCGGCTGCCGATGTGCCGTGGCATATACAGACTGACCTTCAGGCCCCCATCTTGTTCCAGCAGCCGGTTGAAGTCTGCTCTGGTGATCACGCGCTTCCTCCTCCGCGCGAAGGCGCTCCTTCGGTATTGGTTGGGTGAACTATTGGCGGGACGTCTGGCCGGTTGCCTGGCTTCCTACGCCAGGCTTGACAATGTCGGGACCGGAGCAGACGCGCTGTGGATCGCTGGAGTTTTCCCGCTGGGGGTCCTCTAGGGGACTCTGGATGTCGGTGTCTCTCAGGCTGGTGGATGGCTGATCCCTTAAGTCCCGTTTCTTGTCGGAAGCATCCTGTCTGGTCTGGTGCATGGTGTTCTCCAGCTTTCAGTAGTGAAACGTGCATGCACGGGAAGCGTTGCCGCCCGGACGATCTTAATCACCTCTTTTGGCATGCGACCGCACAGATGCGCCCTGTCGGTGTAGGCGGGTTTCGTCGAGCGCAATCTTGATTTTTGCGTTCGACGCTCATCGTCCTATCCAGCGGTCAATGTCAGCCCAGATAGTTTCGCCATCAAGGTCGCGCAGCAGCATGTGATAGCCGCGCGGATACCGGTGAACCTCGACATGTGCGCCCAACGCCTTGACGACAGCCTGGGTCGGCTCTTTTGGGATCACCTGATCATTGCCGCCATAGAGAAAGAGAACAGGCGGCGAATGCTGCATCTGCGTCGCCGCCTGCCGTGCTTCGTCCATCAGATTTACGAGGCCATACACCTGATCGGCGCGCACCGAACGCTGATAAACCGGATCGCGCGACAATTTTCTGAGTACTTCGATATTGTCGCAGGCCACGATATGCAGCCCTTCACCGGAGACGTGCATCGACGGCACGAAACGGGCGGCAATCCACAACGCAGCGCGGTAGGTGAGCGGCATGTCTGCGCGCGACCACACCGCAGGTGCAACGAGAATGGCGCCTTGAACCCGCGGGGGCCGAGCGCTCGCCAGCGCTGTCAGGACCACGGAGCCGCCCATGCTTTCACCCAGCACGTAAACCGGCAGCCCGCGATATTTCGTGTGCGCGGCTTCGACGAAGTCCGCGAGATCCTGCCGCATGGCGTCGCCGCCGGCCCAGACGCCCCGATCAGGAGAGAGTCCGAAGCCGCGCTGATCGTAAGCATAAGTGGTGATGCCGTGAGTGGCCCACCATGGCCCGGGCAAATCGAATGCCTCCGAATAATCGCTCATCCCGTGCAGCGCGACCAGAACGGCCCGCGGCTGCTCGGCATCCCAATGTCGCAGCGGCAAATGCAGACCGTCACGGGTAATGAAGAAATCCGCCTCGAGGTCTGGCTTTGTGTTCTCTATTGCGCGCGGGGTCATCGGCGCGCAGGCAGCGACTATGATCAGTACGCCAACACACGCCGCACGCGCCGCTGCAAATATGGCAAGAGATCGTCTGCGAACCATGGGTTCTTCTTTAGCCATCCGCTGTTGCGCCACGATGGGTGTGGCAAAGGAATAAAGCGCGGCGCATATTCGTGCCATGCCCTCACTGTTTCCGTCATTGTTGGCTTGGCTCGAGTGCGCAAATGCCACGCCTGCGCATAGGAGCCTACCAGCAAGGTCGTCTCGAATTGCGGCAGCGCCGCAAACAGGCGCTCGCGCCGCGTGGCGGCGCATTCTTTGCGCGGCGGCAGATCATGGCCTTCGGCATCATAGCCTGGGAAGCAGAAAGCCATGGCGGCGATGGCGACACGCGATTCATCGTAGAATGTCGAACGGTCGATGCCCATCCATTCGCGCAGGCGATCGCCACTGGCATCGTTGAAGGATAGGCCCGTCTCGTGAACCCGCAGACCTGGCGCCTGGCTGACGATGCATAGTTTCGCTGTCGCACTGACATGCAAGACCGGCCGCGGCCCGTGCAGCAGATGCGCTTCGCATAACCGGCAGGCGCGGATCTCAAAAAGAAGGGAGTGAAGTGGCTCGCCCGCTGCCAACCGCTCGCGATCTATTTCGGTGAAACAGCCGAACCCGGCACTACCGAGGGTTGAAGGAGTGCGACCGCCATCGTGGCAGCGCTAGCATTGCCGGAATAGTCCGTCCAGCAAAGGAATCTGGAGCCTATCTATCCACAGACAACGCTCGTGGCGCATTCCTGGGCGAAGCCAGCGCCAACGGCGGCCGTGCCGCGGGAAGGCCGCGGCCGCCGTTGCAAGTCCTGGCTCGCTCGCCGCACTCGCCGTGGGATCAGCGTCGGGGTTTTCGGCCGGATACCGCGTGGTGGCCTCGGCGAAGCTGAGCGGGAGGATTTCCATCCAACAGCAGGCCCGAATTCACCAGTTCAAACGGTTCGTTGTCCGTCGTATCCATGTCGTACACCGACCAGGTCATGTTCAGTTGATCGAGAAGGTACATTTCGGTGACATTCGGCAGATTGGGATCGGTTGTCATCGCCGTAACCCGGTGCCCTGTGTAGCCGTGATAATGCCCCTGCAGGCCACCAGCAAAGGCACCTTCCGTGCATTCCGAGCCGCTCGTGTGCACGCCCTGCGCTACGCCGTCCTGTTCAGTGAGCTGTAAGCCGTCGCAATACGGAACGCCGTCGGCGTCCGCAAACGTGAATTGCACGTCATTGGCGAACGCTGCGTTCGCCGAAGCCAGAACAACGCCGGCGGCCAGAGCCAGTGTGAGTTTCATGTTGCCCTCATTTTGCCTGCCGCCCAACGCGGCGCGCCGCAATTTGAGCGGCAACAGTGTGCGCCAAGTTAACAGGCAGCACCCAGGAGAGCCCGGCTAACAGAAAAGAAAACGGAAGAATAACGTCACCGCTAGAATGAGACGAAAAGCCAATTGGTTTGCGTCAGCTGCAAACGGTGATCACGTTGTCAGGGGTCTGTGAAATGGAAAGGGCGACCGCGGCGGCCGCCCTTGCGAAATTCCTCATATGTGTTCGGGAGCGAAGCGAGCCTACTCCTCGTACTCGCCCTCCGGCTCCGGCTGAGGCTCTGCCCGGCGCTGCGCCTCGGAGGTGAGCGCCCGCAGCAGTTCTTCCTCTGTAACCTGGCGATGACGTGCATCCTCCCGCACATCCTCTTCGGGCGTGGGCTCCGGCTCGTCCACTTCGGCATGCTTCTGAAGAGAGCGGATGTATTCTTCTTTCAGGTCGTCCGGCTTGAGCGACTTGGCCGCGATCTCCCGCAGGGCCACAACCGGATTCTTGTCGCGATCCCGATCCACGATCGGCTCGGCGCCGCCGGAGAGTTGGCGCGCGCGGTAGCCCGCCAGCAGCACCAGGTCGAATCGGTTGGAAACCTTATCGACGCAATCTTCAACGGTAACACGAGCCATTCGAAGGTCCTTGGGGTGGAGAGCGGGGCGATATATAGGAACTGTAGGCCCTAGGGCAAGTGTCAAAAGTTAACGGAGCGGGCGCGTCCAGCTGCCGGCGTATCGGCAGGACGCCCTCACGATGGGGGACAACATGACTCTTCTGGAATTGATCCTTGTCGGTATCTGCGTGCTGCTGGCGCTGATTGCCATGGGATTGCGCTTTGCTGTGAGGGAATTGCGGGAGATCAAACTCCATCTTGCGAGCGAAAAGGCGCACCGGGAGCGACAGGCCAGCGTTTGATTCTACGGTGTGCTGCACGGAATTCTGTCAGCGAAAAGGGATAAACGGCCGTGGAGCGAAGCGACAATGCAAATCGCCGAGTTGTTATTGGATCGTTGGCACTTGGCGCCGCAACCGCCGGCGCATGCGGTATTTTCATCTTCCCTGCAGCGGCGCAGACTTCCAGCGCCGATACACATTCTGCAGCGCTTCAACCGGGACAGTTCATCTGGCGGCCAGACCTTTCGCCCGATGGCCCGACCGCGATCATCGTATCGATTCCGAAGCAGCTCGTATTCGTGTATCGCAATGGAATTCTGATCCGGATCTCCACCTGTTCGACGGGCAAGCCCGGGCATGAAACGCCGACCGGCGTCTTCACCATCCTGCAGAAATTCAAAACACATACCTCAAGCACCTATCATGCGCCGATGCCGGACACCGAGCGCCTCACATGGCAGGGCATTGCGCTGCACGTGGGCGGACTGCCCGGCTATCCTTCTTCGCACGGTTGCGTGCATCTACCCCACGCCTTTGCCGACGATGTGTTTGGGGCCACGGAAGTTGGAACGCCCGTGATTATTGCGGGCGACCACACCGATCCTGTTTCCATCGCCGATCCCGGTCCTATTCTGGGCATTACGGCGGAAGAAGAGATTGCCGCGAAGCTGGGCATTAAGGCGCCAAGCCCCTCCAGCGCGAATGCCGTAACCGCAATCCTGGTGTCGCGCGCGGACCGGCGCATTTATGTGCTGGAGAACGGCATCATAGTCGCACAAGGCGATGCGATGATCCGCAATCCATCGCAGCCACTGGGCTCAAACGTGTTCATCTGGCAGGGCGGCAACGTCAACGGGTCGAGTTGGCAGGGCATGGGTTTTCATGCCGAGCTGAACGGTGCGCTTGTTCCCGGCACCGGCACGCTGGAACGGATCGACGGTTCACCGGATTTGATGAACGCTATTCGCGCACGCCTTCGGCCTGGCAGCGTGCTCGTCACCACGGATCTGCCGGCAACGGAAGGCACGCGCAGCGGCAACGACTTCACCGTGATGGATGCGCCTGTGAGCTGACGCATTGGGGCGTATCGACCTCCGCCCGAATGCCTCACGCCAGACCTTGTTTGAGCAAGTGAACTGGCCAATGCCTGATTGGAGCGGAAGGTGGCGCGTCGAGGGGTAGCATCGCACCCGAACTCATGGCCGCAGCCAGCCGGGAGAAATGAAAAATGCGACAGCTAGGTATTCGCATTTCCTTTGGAAAAGCGGCGCGGATCAAAAGCGGCAAGCGCGGCTGGCACCCTGCCTTCGAGTACAATCTCCCGCATCGCTTCTGCTATGGCCGGCGCAAGGAGTATCCCGTTGCGGAATTGCCCACTGGCGACGAACAGGCCTTCCATGGCGGATGGACCGATCAGCGGCAGATCGTCCGGCGAGCCAGGCCGCAAACCAGCCCAGTGATCCACGAGCTTCCATTGCGCCAACGAAGGCATCAGCGTGCAGGCGCGGATATGAAGCCAGCGAGCTGCCGCGTCCGTAGTGCCCGTATCGAACCCCTCAAGGGTCACAGTGGCTCCAACCAGCAGACGATCGTGCCGGGGCACGAGGTAAACCTCATTGCCCCAAATCATATGCTTCGGAATCGCTTCGGCTTTCGGCATTAGCGCAATCATTTCGCCTTTCACGGGAATGACGGGCGGTAATGCTTCGGCGGGAATGCCTTCAATGCGGCTGCTCCATGCGCCCGCCGCCAGAACGAAAGCATCCGCGCGATACAACGCGAAGGGCGTGCGCGCGGCTGTGGCACGACCGCCCTCCATTTCGATGCGGACGACCGCTTCATTCGTCTGCAGCACGCCGCCCGCACGCTGAAAGGCGATGACAAGCGCCGTCCCGAGTGCGCGGTTATCGACCTGCGCTTCGGCAGAATTGAGCAATCCTCCTTCGATATCTTCCGCAAGCAGCGGTTCGACCGCTCTCGCAGCATCGCGCAGCAGGAATTCCAGTGCCGCCGATCCGTTCGCGCGAATCTGCAGCTCCCCAGCCTCTTTTACGGAGCGCGCCACAATGAGCGTGCCATCCACACGATAGCTGATCTCCACACCGGAATTTTCTTGGATCTCGCGCGCGAAGTGCGGCCACAGCGCTGCCGAATGGCGTGCAAAGGTTGCATGCGGCGTTTCATCTCCCTTGATTTCCGCCGTGGTGGCGATCATGCCCGCGGAGGCCCACGTTGCACCCCGCCCAGGCTGGGCCCGCTCCAGCATTGTCACCTCCGCACCCGCCTGTGCGAGCCTCCAGCCAATGGAAAGCCCCGCGACCCCCGCACCGATCACAACGATTTTCATGGGCGGCGGATTAGAGTTTCACGGCTGGAGGGTCAATTCGCGTGACCGGGACATCGCTGCTTCCTATATTTGGCGTAAGCGTAACGGGAGATGCGAATGGAAAAGGCCACCTTTGGCGCGGGATGCTTCTGGGGAGTCGAGCACTTCTTTCGCGAAGTGCCGGGCGTGAGCGAAGCCGTCAGCGGCTACGCGGGGGGGAACGTGGACCATCCAACTTACAAGCAGGTCTGCACGGACAGGACGGGGCATGCGGAGGTGGTCGAGGTTACCTTCGATCCAGCGAAGGTATCGTATGCCACGCTGATCGACCTGTTCTTCAAAATGCACGACCCGACGCAACTCAATCGTCAGGGCCCCGACTTTGGTACCCAGTATCGCAGCGTGATTTTCACGCACTCACCGGAGCAGGAGCGCATTGCCAAGGAGGAGTTAGAAAAGGCAACAGCCTCCGGACGCTACACGCGCCCCATCGTCACCAGCATCGAACCGGCAAAGCCTTTCTGGCCTGCCGAGGAGTACCACCAGCGCTACTTCGAAAAAAACGGCGGCTCCTGCCACGTTTCCTATGCGGAGCTTCAGGACGGCTAGCAGCAGGTTGCCAGCCGGTCGGATCTCGCGAACCTGATTCCGGCGCGCATTTGCTTACCAATTGGCATAACAGCTATGGAGACGGCGATGTGAAGGGATATTTCATCCCAAATATCGCCTGATTGTATTCTTCGATCTCTGCGCGTTTTTGAGTCAACAAGCGGAGGAGCGCACTGTGCTCCGGGGCTTCGAGATAGTGCCAGCGATTCAGAACATCCATCTCTTCGGCGCTCCCTGAGAAACGCGTCCCATCGAAAGAGCTGCCGCCACCAGCCCGAGGCACGACAGAACACGAATTGTTCAGGGCGGGGATGCCAAGCTGCCGAAGAATGTCGAGCCGATATGCGTCGTCGCTGGACCAGAGATCGAAGCGCACCGGGACAGCGTCATGCTCCCCCAAGTATTTTGTTTCCCCTGCGAACTCGCGGGCATACATAATCCAGAGCCAGATTTGGGCCTCCATCTTCGCGAGGAGGTCCTCCGTGGCGCGGCCCTTATTTTCGAATAACCGTACGCGTGAGGCGATCCAGTTATAGAAATCGCGCAACAGAAGAAGTCGTCGCTGACTTCCGCTGTTTCCCAACCAGGCCTGCCGATCCGGCAAAAGGTCAGCTTTGGCCAGCTTACGGATATTTACGTCTTCGTAGCTGAGGAGCAGTAGGTTTTTCGGCTGCCCTCGAAGCGTTTCGGTTTCTTCGGCGTTCAGCTTCCGAACAGGAAGGGCATTCGGAACTCTTCCCATCAAGTAGGTTGTGAAGGGATCGTGGAACGGACGGGCGTTGTTCAGAAAAACGATCGGACTGTTATATTGTTGAGCAATCCAGGCGATCACGGCATGATTGCCGCTCCGCCTCAGACCGAAAACCTGCAGCTCCTGCGCGTTCCTTAAGTCTGCAGCGGGGAGCTCTGTCACTGTTGCAGACCCGGCGTCTCGAGATCCGAAAGTTTCGCCCCATCTGTGCAAGAGATGCCCGGCGGCTTGGCGCATAGAGTGGCGTCTAACAGTCAAGGTGTTTCCAGATCGATGAGATATGGTGTTTTTGATAAGCACCTCTCAGGAGGCGCGCGGAAAACTCACCGTTCCAGACACCAATCTCCGCACCCACGCCGCCTTTTGGCAACCTGGAGATTATATATTGACGAGCATTACGCAATTTAGTCGGGGCGCCGAAAGTCATGATGCAGGGTTCGCGTGAAACAGATGCGGCGTCTGCTCCTGTCGTGGTGGGATGCACGGCGCCCGGTGTAGCACAAGCAACTGAGCCTTCCAACTACATGCGCTTTGCCGGAGATGGGCGCCAGGGCGGGGAAATGGATCTGGAAACCTCGCACCAGCCCTTGCCTGTTTGGCTTGACCCCGCGGGCGAAAGGTGGATACCAGCCGCTGTAGACGTACGGGGCTCAGCGTATCTTGCCTGACAGGGAACATTTCATTGAGACGCAGGTCGCGTTCCAATTCGGAACCTGCGAGGCGCCGCTGGGGAGCGACGTTTCGGAGGTCGCACGAGAGATGGCCACAGGTCGGCCATCGCTTTTCTTTTATGATCCTGGTGATCGAAGGTTCCTCCCCGCCGAGAGAGCGGCCACGCTCAGATTCGATTCGACCGAACACTGGCATTTCGTGCAGCCACCAGGAAAAGAGATCATTGGGGGCGGCAAGCTATCCATCGAACGCCAGGCCGATGCCTTGAATGAGCTTGCCGACGCGGGACTACGCCAGCCTTTTATAGTCGATATGCACGACGCGATCCGGAAGGAAAGCCCGTTCCCCATCTTCCAGTACAACCGCCTGACCGGCGCAAAAAACGCGATTCTTTGGCCGCTCGATCGGGTGCACCGGATTGGTTCCAAAAGCTTCTGCTCACCGGTAAATCCCAGCGAAAAGCCGTTCCGGGACAAGAAGCCCGGATTGTGCTGGCGTGGTGCGGTGAGGGGTTTCATCATGATTGAAGGCAAGGCCATCAATATCCGCGCGATGGTCCAGCGTTTTCAGAACAATCAGATCGATCGCGAAGCCCTCCTCTCATGTTTCGAAGCGCTTCCTCGTTACCAGTTCATTTCCCGCTATTTTGACCGCGAGGGTTTCGACATTGGCTTCAACAACCGCGCACAAGATCGGAAAGGTTGGTCCGAGCTGCCAGAAATCGCCCGCTATCAGAAGCCTTACACAGGCCCGGCAGACCAAGCGGAATACAAATACCTCTTTTCAATCCAAGGAACTGATGTTGGCAGCAGCTTCGGATGGCAACTCAGCACGAACAGCATGATCTTGCGGGAAACCTATCCGTGGGAAGTGTTCTTCGATTGTCACTTCCAACCGTGGGAGCACTATGTACCCATACGCCCCGATTTCTCTGACGTAATCGAAAAGATCGACTGGTGCGAAAGTCATCCCCAAGAGTGCCAGAAAATGATTGATCTCCGCCATGCTATCGTGCCGTTGCTGCTGGACAACGCGGTGCGCCGTGAGACACTGCGCCGTGTCGCGACTCGGTATAGTAAATTCTATGCCGACGGAGATTACCGTCCGTGCCCGGCCGGGAACTGACGGCACGGGCATGCTGGTATTATGCTACGGTCTCACGAAATCGGGCAGCACTCTGGCGTTCGAGCTTATCAAGGGGATGCTCGATGGGGCCGGGCACACGCAGGATCGGTTACCTGATGGGCCAATAAACCCCGGGCACCGCATCAACTATGTTCAGCCGCTGACTCGAAAAAGACTGAACGAAGTCCTGTCGGCTGTCGGTGATCGCTGGATTGCCGTCAAAACCCATTCTGGAATTGCAGATCCGCTATTCACCTATGTGGAAAAGCTGCAGGGCCAAGGCCGGCTTCAGCTCGTCGTCTCCTACCGCGACCCTCGCGACATTTGCCTGTCTATGCTCGACGCCGGAGAAGCAGCACGTGCATCCGGGGTAAAGGAATTTTCTGAAGTCACCGATCTAGCCGTGGCGGCGACGAGAGTATCTGAACAGATCGAGAAATTCTTCAAATGGGCCGCCGTTCGTGGCGCGTTGCTTCTCCACTACGATACCGTAGCGTTTGATTCTGAAACGGCGATTGATCGAATCGAAACCTGCCTAGGGCTGCACGTAGATCGGGAACGCGCAAAACAGTATGCCTTTGAGGAGGCATTTACGCAGAAGAACAAGGCGCGGCGAGACAGATTCCTCAATGAACTCACCGTAGAACAGAAAGTCGCTCTCGATAGTACGTTTACGACGTTCATTTCAAACTTCGTTGACAACGAACCGAGTCGGTGGCTGGCTGAAAAACGGCTGGAAATCGCTCAACGCGAAACCTTGCGTCTTGCGTCCGATGGATCGACCGCTCACCGCCCGGCAGTGCGGGCGAACAAGCGATAACCTACAGCGCTCTTGGCCTATTTTTGATGAACGCATAATCGTCCGCGTAGCGATCCTCAATTTGCGATATTTGCTCCGGACTCAAATCGGCGCGGGACAACAGAACGGGGCTGACATTCAATTTCGGCAGCGTCGCTTGCACGCCGAGCTTCGAGCAGATCTGCGGAAACTCCGTGGCCAGCTCTGACATTTCGATGATGTGGCTGATCTGGAACTGGCCGTATTTGTCGATGAAGCGGCGGTGCTGAGGCTTTGCCTGCCAGCTTCTTGTGCACCAATTTTGCCAAAAATCTTCGAACTCCACTCCCTTGGAGGAGTGTTTCTTGCCATCGAACCCGGCGCGGGTATGGAAATTGTACAAGCTCAAAATGAAGTCCACGGGATCGCGAATAACGCCAAAAACAAAAAAGTCCTTCAGCGGCACGTACTTCCTGATCCACTTGAACTTCTTCGAAATCGCGGAAAGATCATCGTGCTTGCCCCAGTTTGTCCTTGTCGCCTTGAATTCGGCAAAGGGAGCCAGGGCACGCTCGACAGAGGACGAAGCAGATTTCAGATTGGCAACGAACACAAATTGACGCGACAGGCTTATCAACATTTCCCACACCCTCGTTGATGGACAGGTACAGGCCTTTTCCCGCTCTTCCAAGCCGTTTGTGAATGCCGGATGCGGGGAGGTTGACCCTCGCGCGGAGGTTTGGCCATATCGACCTCGCTATGTCTTGCGGCCGGGGAGATTCATATTGCGCCGAACAGATTTACGGACTTTCTGGGGCGCTAAGCTGGCCAAGAGGCTTCCCAAAGTGCTGGGCTGCACATCTTCGGGTGAGATCACCCGCACGGGCTTCCTGTTCCACCTTTCCGACCGAGCATGGCTGGTTGGAGCGTTGGTCGTGGCCGGCATGACTCTGAGCACCTCCACGGATGCACAAATCGGCCGGGGCGACCGTTATTCCGGGGCGCCTTGGGCGACCCGCTCTCCGGTGCTGGCACAGCACGGCATGGTGGCAAGCGAGCAGCCGCTCGCCTCCGAAGCCGCAGTCGAAATTCTGAAGCATGGCGGCAGTGCGGTAGATGCGGCAATCGCCGCTAACGCGATGATCGGGCTGATGCAGCCGGTACTGAACGGCATGGGCGGCGATCTGTTCGCCATCGTCTACGATCCCAAGACTCACAAGCTGTACGGCTATAACGGCTCGGGACGCTCGGCGCGCGGGCGGGATCTCGCGAAGATGTCGGCGGAAGTGGAGGCTGCATACGAACGCGCGGGGCTACCGACCAAGCGGCATATTCCTTCCGTGGGTTCGCTACCGATCACGGTGCCTGGCACCGTGGATGCGTGGTTCGCGCTGCACCAGAAATTCGGGCGGCTGCCGATGACGCAGGACCTCGCGCCCGCCATTCACTACGCCACCATCGGGTTTCCGGTGACGCAGCTGATCGCGAAATACTGGGCCGGCAACATGACCGCTTTCGAAAAGAACACCGGCCTGATCGAAGAACTCCAGAACGCAAAGCACACCTATCTCATTCCCGACGCGCAGGGCGGACATCCTCCGGCAGAAGGTGAAATCTTCAAGAATCCCGACCTCGCGCACACGCTGACTCTGATCGCGGAGGGTGGCCGGGACGTTTTCTACAAGGGACCCATCGCACACACGATCGATACCTACTTCAAACGTATCGGTGGCGATCTGCGCTATGAGGATTTCGCCGCGCACCACGGCGAATGGGTCAAGCCGCTGTCGGTGAATTATCGCGGCTATGAGGTGTACGAGCTGCCGCCCAACGGTCAGGGCGCGGCGGTGCTTCAGATGCTGCAGCTTCTCAAAGTCTTCGACCTGAAGAAGATGGGCGTGGGCTCCGCCGATGCGCTCACTGCTATGCTGGAGGCCAAGCGCCTCGCGTATGAGGACCTCGCAAAATGGTATGCCGATCCTGCCTTTGTGCATGTGCCGATAAAAGGCTTGTTGTCAGACGCGTATGCGGATGAGCGCCGCAAGCTCATCCATCTCGATCATGCCAATCCGAATATCGGGCCCGGCGATCCGAAGCTGCATGATGGCGACACCATCTATCTCACCGCTGCCGACAAGGATGGCATGATGGTGTCGCTCATCCAGTCCAACTACCGCGGCATGGGCTCGGGACTGGTGCCGGACCATCTCGGCTTCATGTTCCAGGATCGTGGCGAGCTTTATTCGCTCGATCCGAAGGCGGCGAACGTCTACGCCACGGGCAAGCGGCCGTTTCACACCATCATTCCGGCGTTCATCACGAAAGACGGCCAGCCGTTCATGTCGTTTGGACTAATGGGGGGCGACATGCAGCCGCAAGGTCACGTGCAAATCATCACCGATATCATCGATTTCGGCATGAACCCGCAGGAAGCGGGGGATGCGGCGCGGTGGCGTCATGTCGGCAATGCGGAAGTCACAGGAGAACCGTCGCAAGGCATCGGCAAAGTGGAAATGGAATCGGGCTTCGATCCGGCTGTGAAGGCTGAGCTTGCGAAGCGCGGCTATAACATCGTGCCGGGCACCGGCAATTTCGGCGGCTATCAGGCCATCATGCGCGCGCCCAACGGCGTATACTGGGGCGCTTCCGAAATGCGCAAGGACGGCGAAGTGGTGGGGTACTAGCGCGTCATGTCGCCGGCGACGGAAGCGGAAATCGCCGGTGCCGATGCCGGACGCGGCATTGGGGCGCTTGTACTCACAGGCTTCGGCGTATTCTGGCTTTACAATGCGATGCTGCTCGGCGGCGTCTCTCGCATCTGGTTCGCGGCGCTATGGTTGGCTGCTGCCGCGCTTGTGGCGGCGAGCGTCATTTGCGTGCGCCGTGGCTACAGGGCCGCAGGCGTAATTGCAAAACGCCCCCCGGAAGTGGCGCGCCGCTTCTGGATCGTGTTCGGATTAGAAGCGGCCGCCATCATCGCGGTGATCATCCTGTTTCAGCTCTGGCATTGGGACCGCTATATCGTTGCTGCAATCGCGATCATTGTCGGCATTCATTTCCTCCCGCTTGCAAAACTCTTCCGCGCACCACTCTACAATTTCACGGGAGTTGCACTCATTGTCTGGCCGCTGATTCTGCTCGCAACCATGCTAGGCACCGCGTCTCGGGACGTGGCGATCGCCTATGGCGCCGGCGCCGTCTTGTGGGGTACCGCGATGATCGTCATCGCGATTCCGCGGCGTTGAACTGGCACTGTTGTTCTGGCTCCCTATTGCCCGGTTGCGGTTTTTACCGCAAAGGCCACGTGCGCAGTTGAACCGTCCGAAAATCTCAACGTTACCGGCACTGACCGTCCGGGCTTCATCGTGGGCCCCGGGCCCATGCACATGAGGTGATAGCCGCCGGGCGCGAACTTCACCGTCTGGCCCGGCGGAATATCCACGCTCGTGACGTCCGACATGGTGTCCATGCCGTTTTTCTGCTCGCTCTTGTGCAGCATCAACATGCCGCACGCCTCTGAATCCGCGCCAACGAGCGTGGCCTGCCATTGGCCGGTGTTGCGCAGCTCGAAATAGCCGCCGGCCGGCAAATGCGCCGGCAGCGAGCGAAACCATGGATTCGAGATCGCGAGGTGATGCGTCATCGGGGGCGGAGATGCCACTCCAGCCACAGCCAGAACCACCAAACTATGCAGCCACATGCGCGCCTCCTTCTTCGTTCCGCCGCATGTTGATCAACACCAGGATAATGGCAAGCAGACTCAGCAGCGTGCCGGGCAACCAGATGATAAGGCCTCCGTAATGTTGGTCGCTGAGCGCCGGAATGTCGAACATGCGCCCGCAGATTTGGTAGACGGGATAGTAATCGGTACCAGACAGCGAAAGGATCGCGCCAATCACCATCTGCGGCGGCTCAACTGCGATGATCAGCAGAGCGCGAATACCGCTGCCGATGCGCGCTGGCGGCTTCGGCCGGGGATCCAGCACCAGGCACCAGAAGGCGATCCCGTCCAGCGCCATGGACCAGTTCATGATGTCGTAAAGTCGCGTGTCCAGCATCACGCGGGTATGGATCGCCGGAATGAGCCACAGGTAGATCATCCCGACGAAAAGCAGCGGCGCGACAATCGGATGCATGATGAAATCCATCAGCGCACGAACCGGCTTCGACGTGAATAGCGGCTTCATGAAATCCGGCATTCCGGCCCACAGCACGGAACCAGAAGCGCCCAGTGCAATCAAAAGCGCGCCCACATGATGCAAGAGGAAATGCTGTGCGCGATGTATAAAGAACATGTGTTGCGCGTAATAATCGATGTGCGTTTGCAACATCGCGTACAGCGACAGCACGCCCACAACGAAACAGGCGCTGCGCCATAAAGGCGGATGCCGCGCGATCGGCAGCCGCGAAAGCCCGGTGAAGAACCACGCCAGGCTTAGGCTCGTGGCGAGGAACACCGGCCACGAAAATTCCCAAGGCAAAAAGAACGGCAACTCTGCGGGATAGTAACGGCAGGCTGACCATAGAACGCCGCCCAGCGCCTGCAGGGCGCCAAAGCCCAGCCACCCGCGCGTGTTACTGTCTGCGCGGTCTGCAATGGCCACAACAGTCATGGAGGGCTTTATAGCGAAGGCGTGAACCGGCTTGCGAGGCGTTTGGTCACAGGCGAACACCGCATCGGTCGCGTGATAGGCAGGAAGTATGAGGCGAGTTGCCGCTCTGATCATTCTGCTTGGTCTTATCGCCTGCGGGCGTGGAGAAACGCGACCTGGCGCGGACGACATCAGCGGTGTGATGCCTGATCTCTCGTTCCGCATGACGCGCGCCAGCGATGGGACAACCGTGACGGCGAATAGCTATCGCGGCAAGGCGGTGCTGCTCTATTTCGGCTACACCCATTGCCCGGACGAATGCCCCACCACACTCGCCAATCTCGCGAATGTGCTGCACGATCTCGGGCCACGCGCGAAAAACGTGCGGGTCCTGTTCGTCAGCGTCGATCCTGCGCGCGACACACTACCCATCCTCAAGGCGTATGTTGCCACTTTTGCGCCGCAGATCGAGGGTTTGCGCGGCACCGACGATCAGATCGCAGCGCTGGCCCGCCGCTATCGCGTGCTCTACCAGGTCACTCCAGCTTCCGCGGGGAAGGATGCGGAGGTGATGCACTCCGATTCCACCTTCTTCTTCGATCCATCCGGCCGCGCACGACTGGTCACCACCAGCACGGACGACACCAAAGCAATTGCCGCCGATGTGACGCGGCTGTTCCAATCTTGAATCTTCGCAAATTCGTGCTACATTGTAGCCCACGGAGAAAAGCATGGCTGCCAACGCAGTTGTCCGCGCGCGGATCAATCAGCGTCTCAAGGATGAGGCGAGCGCCATTCTCGGCGCTGTGGGACTTACAGTCTCGGATGCCGTTCGCTTGATGCTCGTTCGGACGGTGGCTGAGAAGGCGCTGCCTTTTGATCCGTTGGTGCCCAACAAGAAGACCATCGCCGCTCTCAAGGCCGCCAACGGCGGGAAGTTGAAACGGGTTCGAAACATCGATGAATTGATGGCCGACCTGAATGCGGACGATTAGCCGCACGACGCAATTCAAACGCGACTACAAGCGCGAATCGAAGGGGCAATTTGGAGAGACACTTGAGAGCGATTTACGTGCGGTGCTTGAGCTTCTGCTGTCGGACGCTCCTTTGCCTCCGAAACATCGCGATCACCCGCTCTCCGGCCAATGGAAGCAATTCCGCGATTGCCATGTGCGACCCGACCTTGTGCTGGTCTATCGAAAGCCGAATGCGAGCACGCTGGAACTTGTGCGCCTCGGTTCACACAGCGAACTGAGCTTCTAAATCAGATATGCAATGCCCGGCCGTCGGCGGCGAGGACGGCTTCATGCATCATTTCGCTGAGCGTGGGATGCGGGAAAATAGTGGATGCGAGTTCCGAATCCGTCAGCTCACCGGTTTTGGCGATGACATAACCCTGGATCAGTTCGGTCACTTCGGCGCCAATCATGTGCGCGCCAAGCAGCTCGCCCGTTTCCGCATCGAACACGGTTTTGACCAGCCCTTCGGGCTCGCCCAGCGCGATCGCTTTGCCATTTCCAATGAAGGGGAATTTTCCGACGCGAATTTTTCGGCCCGTGGCTTTGGCAGCTGCTTCGGTAAGACCCACGCTCGCCACCTGGGGCCAGCAATAGGTGCAGCCCGGAACGTTGGACGCGTTCAGCGGATGCACGCCTTCCACACAGGCGATGCGCTCGGCCACGATCACACCCTCATGCATGCCCTTGTGCGCAAGCCACGGCGGACCCACCAGGTCGCCGATGGCCCAGATGCCCTCAACTCCCGTTTTGCCCCATTCGTTCACCACCACATGGGTGCGTTCCACCTTCACGCCAGCCTGCTCGAAGCCGTTGTTCTCGACGTTCCCGACGATCCCGATGGCCAGGATCACGCGGTCCACCACTATTGTTTCTGATTTGGCGTCTTTCGATCGCAGTGTGGCGGTAACATTGTCTGCACCCTTCTCCAGCTTTTCAACATTGGTGCCGACCTTGATCTTCATTCCCTGCTTGATGAAAGCCTTGTGCGCGAACTGGGAAATCTCTTCGTCTTCCACCGGCAGCACGCGGTCGAGAACTTCAACCACCGTCACTTCGGTTCCAAGCGTGCGATAGAAGCTGGCGAACTCAATGCCGATGGCGCCGGAGCCCACCACCAGCAGCGATTTCGGAAGGCTTGGGGGCACCATCGCCTCCCGATACGTCCAGATCAGTTTTCCGTCTGGCTCCAGACCCGGCAGCGTGCGCGCCCGCGCACCAGTCGCCAGTACAAGATTCCTCGCGGCGTACTCCGTTGTCTTGCCGTCCTTCGCAACGGTAATCTTGCCTTTGCCGGACAGCTTCGCCTCTCCACTGATGACGGCGATCTTGTGCTTCTTCATCAGGAAACCCACGCCGTTCGACAGCTGCTTGGAGACCTTGCGCGAGCGCTCCACGATCTTGGCCAGGTCGAATTTGAAATTGTCGGCAGAAAAGCCGAACTCACCCAAGCGGTGCATCAAGTGCCAGATTTCGCTGGAGCGCAGCAGCGCCTTGGTCGGGATACAACCCCAATTCAGGCAGATGCCGCCTAGTTGATCGCGCTCGACGATTGCAGTCTTCAGCCCTAGCTGCGCGGCGCGGATGGCGCATACGTACCCGGCAGGGCCGGAACCGATCACGATGACATCGTAGGACTCCATGGTGTTCTCACGAATAGAGGAAGCCATAAGCGATTACGGCGCCGAGCGCCGGCAGCAGGAAAAAAATGGTGTAGATGCCAGAAATACAGAGGAATTTCACCGTCGTCCAAAGCCAGCTTTGCTCATAGAAACGACGGATGGACAGAAACACGTAGATCCCAATTGAGGCCAGCAGGAACCAGAACACCAGTCCGCCTGACACGAGTTGGGCCAAGCCTACGGCGACGATCAGCGCAACAAAGGTGAAAGTATGCACGCTCAGCGAGAAGATCAGGTGATCCACGAGATAAAACTTCTTCCGCTGCCGCCAATAGAACGCCGCACAGAGCAGTGCGTAAAGCGGCAGCAGCAGAAACAGCACGCGCGGAATCCAAGTGGTCAGCGGCTCGTTCAGCGCCGCGGGATCGGCTGCCAAACGCGATAGCCCGCCGTAGAAATGTTTGTCCATCCAGCCTCCGACTTTTCTGGCTTCGGCTGTTTTTCTGGGATCCTTGCTGGAACTTGCTATCTCGCGGTCCACGCGCCGGCGGTTCCTTTCGATCCGCGCCCGCATTTCGCGCGTCAGCCCGGAATGGTAGCGGCCAATGCGCTGGAAGAAATACGGACGCGTAGAGAAATTGAACATCCCCGCTGGGTCTTTTGCTTTTTCCTTTGAAATTGGAATGACTTTCGGCAATCCCTTCTGATCAGCATCGCCTGGGTCGTAGGCGGGATTTCGGATGAAGGCGTTGCCCTTGGCGTCGTAAATGATCTTCACCGGGGTTGCGACCACCTGCAGCTGCATAATGGCAATGTTGAAGCCGCCAAGAATCAGGAAGAATACAAGTGTGGCGAAGAAATACAGCCGCAGCGGCGGCACATAGCGCCGCGTGCGGCCTTCGCGGAATGCGCGAGGCAATTCTCCCGGCTGAAGCAGGAAAGCCTTGGCAGTATGCAGCAGCCGGCTGTCGAAACTGGCAACGTCCGAGATGAGATCGTGCAGCAGGTCAAAGATCGAGCGGCGATGCGTATCGCGCTCCTGCCCACATATCGCGCAATAGGGGCCGATCAGCGGTGCGCTGCAGTTGGCGCAATTTCCCGGCCTTGTACCCTGCTCCGTCATGCGCGATGCGGCATATTCCAGTCCCGCTGCGGCGCCGGTTTCCAGGATTGCTTCCATGTCGCTCATAGTCCTGCCGGACTATAGCAGCATCGAAGCCGGTTCTTCGACGAAGGCCTTGAATGCCTGCAGGAACCGAGCGCCGGTGGCGCCGTCGATCACCCGGTGATCGCAGGACATGGTGACGGCCATCAGGGTCGCGGCTTCGATTTTGCCGTCGCGCACGACGGCGCGCTGTTCGCCAGCACCGACAGCCAAAATTGCAGCATGGGGTGGGTTGATAACCGCGGTGAAGTCGCGGACACCAAACATGCCGAGATTTGAAACGGCGAAGGTGCCGCCTTCGAATTCCTGTGGCTTCAGCTTTTTGGTGCGCGCGCGCTCGGCGAGCGATTTCACTTCATTGGAGATCTGCGCCAGCCCCTTTTCTTCGGCGCGGAACACAATAGGGGTAATAAGCCCAAAATCGAGCGCCACCGCTACGCCGACATCGGCGTGCCTGTGGCGGAGGATAGAGGATTCCGTCCAGCTGGAATTGACCTCGGGGAAGCGTATGAGCGCGAGCGCACAGGCTTTCACGATGAAGTCGTTGACGGAGAGCTTGTATGCGCCGCCGTCCTTTGGTGAGCGTTCGTTAAGCCGCGCGCGGGCGTCGAGCAGCCGGTCGATGTTACAATCAATCGTGAGATAGTAATGCGGGATGAGAGTCTTGGCGGAAGAAAGCCGCTTCGCAATGGATTTTCGCATCGAATCGTGCGGGATTTCTTCGTAATCCTCCGGCTTGAAGAACAGCTTCGCATCCGGCAACGGCGCGATGCCGGACACAACCGCCATCTCGCCTCTGGCTGCAATCCCTGGCGCAGCGGCTTCCGCCCGAGTTTTGGCGGCGCTGCTCTTTTCCGCCGCTTCGATATCCGACTTGACGATGCGCCCGCGCGGACCAGATCCGCGCACAGACGAAAGCTCGACGCCAGCCTTCGCCGCCATCCGCTTCGCCAGGGGCGAGACAAAGATCCGACCGTTGGACTTCTGCTCCGACACGGCAGGCTCTTTCGACATCCCCTCGCCCCGCCCTCTCCCCAGTTCCGTGGAGGAGACGTTGCGCTCGTCGGTGGGACGCGTTGCTTCGGCTTTTGCCGGTGACGTCGCCGTCCCTGCTTCCTCGGAAACCGCATCCTTGATGGAGGCCATTGCCGACGAAATATCGACCAAAGCTGAGGGGGTGGGAGTCGCCGCCGCGCTGGCATCCTCATTTTCGCCGAGCAGCACAGCGATGGGTTGGTTGACCTTCACGCCCTCGGTGCCTTCAGGCACCAAAATCTTTGCAATATGGCCCTCGTCCACCGCCTCGAATTCCATGGTGGCCTTGTCGGTTTCAATCTCGGCAAGAATATCGCCTGAGTGGACCTCATCACCCTCTTTCACCAGCCACTTCGAGAGCTTGCCCTCCTCCATGGTGGGGGACAGCGCGGGCATGAGAATCTGCGTCGCCATCAGTTCGGCTCCAGCTGCGCCAACTCGCCAGCGTACAATTCCCAGTGCTGGCCGTCGAACTCGGTCGTCATGATCGACTTGAATTCTCCGGCATCCAGACACCGGAAGTTCACGCTGTAACCATCAGGATGGGATCGCGGCACATAAAACGACTTGATGCCGCAGACCTTGCAGAACATGTGCTTGGCTGCGCCCGTGTTGAAGGTATAGGTGGCGAGCACATCCTCGCCACGCACCAGCTTGAACCGCGATTTCGGCACGATGAGATGCAGGTAACCGGTCTTGGCGCACATCGAGCAGTTGCAATCTACCAGCTCGATTTCGTCCGGAGCCTGCACCTCGAACGCTACCGCGCCGCAATGACATCCGCCACGGTGCCACTGCATCGCAGGCTGTATGCCGGGCTGGCGTCTTGCCTTCTTTGCCATCTCAATTCCGATAGGA
The DNA here is from genome assembly GCA_036267515.1 of Rhizomicrobium sp. Lineage (GTDB taxonomy): Bacteria > Pseudomonadota > Alphaproteobacteria > Micropepsales > Micropepsaceae > Rhizomicrobium. The sequence continues at coordinate 24,683 of DATAVW010000188.1, read as the reverse complement.
AACCGCTTTTGCCGCGACGACGATATCGTCTACCGACGGCAGTGCGAGCTTTTCAAGATTAGCCGCATAGGGCATTGGCACGTCCTTGCCGGTGACTTTGATTGGCGACGCGTCCAGATAATCGAACGCCTCATCGATGACGCGCGCAGCCAATTCCGAGCCGATAGAACAAATTGGCCAACCCTGCTCGACGGTGACCATGCGGTTGGTCTTCTTCACCGAGGTGATCACGGTTGCAGCATCCAACGGACGCAGAGTGCGCAAATCGATCAATTCTGCGTCAATGCCCTCGGCCGCAAGCTTTTCCGCCGCCTCGATGATCTGCCCCACGCAAATAGAGTGTGCGACGATGGTCACGTCGTTACCGCGTTTCAGCACGCGCGCCTTGCCGATTGGGATCACATAGTCGTCCAGCTTCGGCACCGGAAACGAGCGGCCATAGACAATTTCGTTCTCCAGAAAGATCACCGGATTGGGATCGCGGATGGCAGCTTTCAGCAAGCCCTTCGCATCGGCCGCAAAGTATGGCGCGATCACCTTGAGCCCAGGCACGTGAGCATACCAGCTGGAATAATCCTGGCTGTGTTGCGCCGCCACACGTGCCGCTGGTCCGTTCGGCCCGCGGAACACGATCGGACACCCCATCTGTCCGCCGGACATGTAGCGGGTCTTGGCGGCGGAATTGATCAGCTGGTCCATCGCCTGCATGGCGAAGTTCCAGGTCATGAATTCGACAATGGGCTTGAGACCACCAAATGCCGCGCCGACTCCCAACCCCGCAAAGCCATGTTCGGTGATCGGCGTGTCGATGACGCGCTCTTCGCCGAATTCACCCAGCAAGCCCTGTGAAACCTTGTATGCACCCTGGTACTGCGCGACCTCTTCGCCCATCAGGAACACCGTTGGATCGCGGCGCATCTCTTCAGCCATCGCATCGCGCAGCGCCTCGCGAACCGTCATGGTGACGAGTTCGGTTCCTTCGGGCACTTCGGTATCGGCGAGCGCGGTTTCGGCCCGTTCCGTATCGTCGGCGGCACGGGCGGCCGGGTTTGCGCGTCTTTCTTCTTGCCGAACTTCGGCCTTCGCCTGCTGCCGCGTTTCCTCACGGCCGCCCTTCGCCTCTGTGGCGGCGACGGGCACGGCTTCTTCGCCGGCATCGCCCTCCGCAATCAGTTCAGCGATGGGCTGATTGACCTTTACGCCTTCAGTGCCCTCGGGGATCAATATTTTGGCAATGCGACCTTCGTCCACCGCCTCGAACTCCATGGTGGCCTTGTCGGTTTCGATCTCGGCAAGAATATCGCCCGAGCGGACCTCATCACCCTCTTTCACCAGCCACTTCGAGAGCTTGCCCTCCTCCATGGTGGGGGACAGCGCGGGCATGAGAATCTGCGTCGCCATTTACGCGTACACGTCCGTGTAGAGTGCGTCCGGCGAGGGCTCCGGGCTTTCGGTGGCGAAGGCCGCCGCGGTGTTGACGATCCCGCGGATCTCCTTGTCCGTGGCTTTGAGTTCGTCCTCGCGGAAGGATCCACGCTGCACCAGCCGCGCGCCGTAATGCTCGATAGGATCGCGTTTCTCGCGGACCTCCTGCACCTCTTCCCGTGTGCGATATTTCGCCGGATCGCTCATGGAATGTCCGCGATAGCGGTAAGTCTTCAGCTCCAGGATGATCGGGCCCTTGCCGGAGCGTGCATATTCGGTGGCACGTACGCCGGCCTCGTGCACAGCCTCGACATCCATGCCGTCCACCGGCTCCCCGGGAATACCGAACGAAGCGCCGCGCTTGTAAAGCTCCCGTGTGGCGCTCGAACGCTCGACGCTGGTGCCCATGGCGTATTGGTTGTTCTCGATAACATAGACGACCGGCAGCTTCCAAAGCTCCGCCATGTTGAAGCTCTCGTACACCTGCCCCTGGTTGGCCGCGCCGTCACCAAAATAGGTGAGGCACACCGCACCGTTTTTCTTGTACTTGTTCGAAAAGGCGAGGCCCGTGCCGATGGGCACCTGCGCGCCGACGATGCCGTGGCCGCCATAAAAGTGCTGCTCGACGGAGAACATGTGCATCGAGCCGCCCTTGCCCTTGGAATACCCGTTGGCCCTGCCGGTGAGCTCCGCCATCACGCCCTTGGGATCCATGCCGGTCGCCAGCATGTGGCCGTGATCGCGATAGGCGGTGATGACCTGGTCGCCCGGCTTCAGCGCCGCCTGCATGCCGACGACCACCGCCTCCTGCCCGATATAAAGGTGGCAGAAGCCGCCGATCAGCCCCATGCCGTAGAGCTGGCCCGCCTTCTCCTCGAAGCGGCGGATAAGCAGCATGTCCCGATAAAATTTCTTCGCCAGCGCAAGGTCGGGCGCCTGGTCAAGCTCTTGTTTTCTGGCCGCTTCGGCCATGGAAGGCTCCTCCGGGCGCGGGGTGGTCCGCTTCGGCGGTTTTGGCAAGACACCGCATTTTTGGCAAGCGCTGAAGGGGACGCGCGGGTTGAACTGTTTACCGCTTGCGCGGAACCAGAACCTCGCCAGATTCGGCGCCGAGCAACTGCTTACGCCGAACTTCCTGCAGGATATCCGGATCACCGGCCCTCACAAGCGCGATGCGGCGCTGGAGATGTTCGCGCGCGGTCTGCAGCGCGTCGAGCTGTTGCTGCTCGGTGGTGAGCTGCGTCCGTGCGGCCGCAAGGGCCATCAGCCCTCGCTCGCCCCAGATGGTGAAATAACCGAAATAGGTGACGGCCGCAGCACAAATCGCCGGCACAATCAACGCACCGACAACTCTAGCCACGCTTCGACGCATCACCATTTTGCCACGGAATCACAAGGCCAATCGCCCGGCAAGGAAAAAGTGCAATTACGCTGCCTTTTCTGCACGCAAAGTTGCGAGGACAGATCAGTTGATTGTGGAAGCGTGATCCGCCTGCGGCGTTCGCTGGTGGTTATTCGATCGCGCGGCTCCCTCGCCACTTCGCAAACGGCTTGACATCGTTCGCGAGTGAGACGCAGCCTTATCACCGCGAGATCGCCGACAATAAGAGACCGTGAATCGGGTGATTTATCGTCCGGGATCGCGGTCCGCATTTCATTCTGGAAAATGAGGGAGAATCGTCGTGAAGACTTTGAAACTGAAAGGCCCGAGTCTGACTGGACTCGGTGGCGTCATCGTTGCAGGATTCATAGGCAGCACCTGTTTCGCTGCTGCTGCTCAAGCAGCAACCCCAGCCGTCGAACGCCTCCAGCAAGAATGGAGAACGGCGATCGCCAAAACGCCGACACCCGGCAGTGGGTGCTACACCGCAACCTATCCCCTGACGTTGTGGCGACAGGTGGAATGCGTGAAGGCGCCCGATCGGCCGTACCTTCCGGCGAGCGGCGGCGGCCACGCACAGACCGTTGGCGATGGCCATGATTACGCCGCCGGAACCGCAACGCTCACTTCGGCCGCCGTGGGCTCATTCCCGAAGGCCAAGCACCTCTTATCGGAGAGCGATGACGGCCAAAACGTCTATTCAATCCAACTCAACTCGAACTTCATGTCGGGCGACCAGGCTTGCTCAACAGCCTTCAACCCCGGCAACTGCCTCGGCTGGCTGCAATATGTCTATTCCAGCAGCTCGCATGCCGCGTTCATGCAGTACTGGCTGATCCACTATTCCGGTGGCAGCGTCCATTGCCCCGGCGGCTGGAACAGCTTCAGCGATGACTGTTACAAAAACAGCTCCGCCACGGGCGTGCCGCAGGAGCCGATCACCGATCTGCCCAAAATCTCTTTGTCCGGAAGCGCTGTCCATGCGGGTCTCGATACCCTCAAGTTCATGGACGGCACCAATGCCTACAGCACCACCGGTCAGGACAGCGTCATGTTTCTGGCTGATGGCTGGAATGCTTCCGAGTTCAACGTCATCGGCGATGGCGGCGGCTCGCAGGCGAACTTCAATGTCGGAACCGCGCTCAGCGTCGAGATCGATGTGACGGACGGGACGGCCGACGCGCCGACCTGTCAGGCCAATGCCGGCACGACAGGCGAAACCAACAATCTCAATCTGAAGAAGTGCACGGCTTCGGGTGGTGCCACTCCGAAGATCAGCTTCAAGGAAGTCCTCAAGAAATAGCCGCGCTCGTTCACGCGAGGTGTATCTGCGAAATGCGCCGGGTAGCAACGCCCGGCGCATTTGCATTGGGGCTGGCGTTCAGCCGGCGGGCGCCCGCAGCACGCCGCGGCCGGCATAGATAGCCTGATCGGACAATTGCTCCTCGATGCGCAGTAGCTGATTGTACTTGGCGAGCCGGTCGGAACGGGCAAGAGAGCCCGTCTTGATCTGCCCGCAATTTGTCGCCACCGCGAGATCGGCGATCGTTGAATCTTCCGTCTCGCCAGAGCGATGGGACATCACGGCGCGATAGGCGGCGCACTGTGCCGTTTCCACGGTCTCCAGCGTTTCGCTCAACGTGCCGATCTGGTTGACCTTGATCAGAATGGCATTGGCGACGTGCTTTTCGATGCCTTCTTTCAGCCGCGCCACGTTGGTGACGAAAAGATCATCGCCCACCAGCTGCACCTTGTTGCCCAACGCGTAGGTAATCTCGGCCCAGCCATCCCAATCGTCTTCCGCCATTCCGTCTTCGATTGAGACGATGGGGTATCGCGTGCACAGATCTTCGTACACCTTTACCATACCGGAGGGGTCGAGCGTCTTGCCCTCGCCCTCCAGCACATATTTTCCGTTCTTGAAGAACTCGCTGGACGCCGGATCGAGCGCCAGCATCACATCGCCCCCCGGTTGGTATCCAGCCTTCTCGACCGCCTTGCAGATAAACGACAGTGCTTCATCCGCGCTTTTCAAGTTGGGCGCAAAGCCGCCCTCGTCGCCCACATTGGTGTTGTGACCGGCATCGTGCAGCGCCTTCTTCAGCGTGTGAAAGATCTCAGCACCAATGCGCAGAGCCTCGCGGAACGTTGGTGCGCCGACGGGCATAATCATGAATTCCTGAAAATCGATCGGATTGTCAGCGTGCACGCCGCCGTTGACGATGTTCATCAGCGGCACCGGCAGCACGTGTGCGGCGACCCCACCCACATAGCGATAGAGCGGCAGGCCGGAAGCCCCCGCCGCTGCTTTGGCTATCGCGAGCGATACGCCGAGAATGGCGTTGGCGCCCAGCCGGCTCTTATTTGCCGTACCGTCCAACTGGCGCATGATGGAATCGATGCGAGTCTGTTCTTCCGCATCCATGCCGCCAAGGGCGTCGAAAATCTCGCCGTTTGCAGCGGCGACCGCCTTCTCGACTCCCTTACCGCCGTAACGTTCGCCGCCATCGCGCAGTTCGACCGCTTCGTGCTTGCCGGTGGAGGCGCCCGACGGCACGGCCGCCCGGCCGAAGGAGCCATCTTCGAGCCGCACATCCACCTCGACCGTGGGATTGCCACGGGAGTCAAGAATCTCCCGGCCGGTGATATCGACGATGGCGGTCATCTGATGAATTCCTTGCAACAGAGGTCGTTTTCGCGCGCCGCCTTCTACGGGAGAGGCTATGCTCCATCAAGCGGGCGGAACTGCACTCGCCCGAGGGAGATTGAAATGCGGCCTTCCATTATCGCCCTGTGTGCGGCGTTGAGCATTCCCTTTGCCGCAGCCTATTCGGCACCGTCTTCGACGTCCGCGCCCTTGGCGGCAGCGGGGCATATGCGGCACGGCCTCACGCCGGAAGAACATTTTCTTTACAAGAAGCAGTTGCGCGGGCCTGGTTCGCGCAAGCTCAGTATCGCTCAGAGGTGCGAGCGCGCCCGGACCCTGCGGCAGCAACGCCGCGCGATGACGCCGGCACAAAGACAGAAGCTGAAGCAGCAGCTCGACGCCGAGTGGAGCAGACTTCCCGCTGCGGAGAAACAGCGTATCGAGCAGCGGATCGCCAAGCACCAGGAACGCCACGCCGAGGGCAAGCCGCGCGCGCATGCCAGACGCTGCGCCGACATCAACCCCGCCGAGGAATGATCTGCGCGCTCATTGCGGTGGTGGCGAGCATATCCCGATAGCCGTCGCCCAAGTGCAACGGACAGCGGCCCTATATCGCGAATTCCGGTAGACTTGGCATTCTGCGGGATGGCTAAAGAAGGGGAAGCGAATGCAGATCACCTATGAAACGCTGTACAGCGCGATTGTCACCATTCTGGTGATCCTGCTCTATTTCTATATGGGTAGCGTCGTCGGGCGGATGCGAGGCCGGCACAATATCGCTGCGCCGGCCGTTATAGGCCATCCGGAGTTCGAACGGGCCTTCCGCGTTCACACAAACACACTCGAGCAGCTGGTTGTGTTCCTGCCGCTGTTGTGGCTGGCAACCGTCCTTTATCGGGACGTCGCCTGGCTGCCGGTCCTATTTGGACTGGTCTTCCTGATCGGCCGAATCGTCTACATGCAGCGCTACATGTCCGAACCAAAATCGCGCGGACCGGGAATTATGATTGGCATGCTGGGAATCCTCGGCCTGCTCGTGCTGACGATCATCGGCATTGTGCAGGATTGGGTAGCCCTGAGCGCGACTTAGTTCGCTACCAGCGCGATTTTGGGACTCGTAAAGCTCCGGAGAAAGTTCTGGAACGCCGGAGCGCGGTTGAGCGCCTCGGCACCGCCTGCGATCAGGGCATCGACCTGATCTGCTGGAAGCGCCAAGGTCGTGGGTATGCGCGATAATTTCTTTGCCTGTTCGGGGTCGAGCAATGAGAACGACACCCGCGCGATGTAGATTTCAAAGTCACCGCACGCGTAGCCAGTGGTAGTTCCCCGATAACTGGCAATTTCCGCCGGCGTCAGGCTGGAGCGCCAGTCCAGAACCTTGTCGTGCCATTGCTCCATCAGCGAAAGAAACATATCGAAACTGCCGCGCGTGCCGGCGGCCATGGCCGTGCTCGTGACCGCGCTGAGCAGCGCCGGCGCCTCCGGTCCAGAGATGGTCTGGACCCACGAGTTGCCGGTGGATTGTCCCGCATCAACCACCACGAACAGCAGCCGCTTGAGAGTGGCCGCCTGTGCGGCGTTCATGGGCCCGTAGGGCGTCGTCGATTCGAGACGGCGGAGCGAAAGTCCGAGCAGGCCGTAATTGTCGATCAGTCCGCCATCGAGCAGCTTCACGTAACGCATGACCGCTGGATCGTGATAGTTCGACAGGGCGCGCGCGAAGGCCTGCAACCCTTCTGGGCTCGATGCATCGCCAAGTGCCTCGCGCGCCCAGACTGGGAGTTCGTAGTCGCAACTGCTGGGGAAGCTTTGCATCACAATCGGGGCGAAGGCGACCGGAACGGCCGCCGAGGCCGCGACGGCTTCAGAGAGCGGCAATCGCGAAAGATCACTGCACAGCGCGCCAAAGGTTTGGTCGTCGAACACGAACGGCGTTTCGTTGTAGATGTCCGAGGCATTGATCCAGACGATCGGCTTACCTGGCCCGTCTAGCGCGCTGAACGTGGCGCCATGGAAGAGATGCGCATCGAACCAACGCTGCACGCCACGCCGATCGTTGACACCGCCCGCCCAGGCAAACAACCAGTTTCGCGGATCCCAGACATCCGTGTGCAGCGTCGATTGTAGATCCTGCACGAGAAACTTGTCGCGAAAATCGGTGAGCGCCGCATCACCGGCGTATCCAAAATAACTCGCGGTGATCAATCCGCCGGAAACGCCCGAGACGAAATCGATGTCGTCGATCAGCGTCGCATCGGCCAGGCCCCCTGCGGTCTGAGTCCGAGCAAGCTGCTTGAGCACACCGAAAGAGAAGGCGGCAGCGCGTGTACCGCCGCCGGAAAAGGCCACGCCAATTGCCGTTGCCGGATCACCGCGCGAGACCGGCGCAACCGGCAGGGGACCAGGCTGTACCGCAGCGACGTTCACCGGCACATTGATCGGCGCATTCTCGATATTGACGGCACAGCCGCAGAGCGCGGCGCCTAAGCCCAGGATCGCAAAATCTCGCAGCCGCATTTCATCACCCGGAAAACGGCGTTCATCCAATGAACCGATTCTGGGCGGCCGCCAAATCTTGCCGGATCGATCTACATGAGCCGCTTCGCGATGGCGTCCAGCTCGACGAGATCGCGCAGGATGGAAGGAAGGTCCTTCAGGCGGATCATATTGGGTCCATCCGAGGGCGCGTTGTCCGGATCCTGATGCGTTTCCATGAACACGGCGGCGACGCCCACTGCAACCGCGGCGCGCGCGATGGTCGGTGCCATCTCGCGATTGCCGCCCGATGAGGTACCCTGCCCGCCCGGTTTCTGCACGGCATGCGTTGCGTCGATCACCACCGGCGCGCCGAAAGCCGCCATCTCCGGCAGGCCGGTCATATCGACCACCAGCGTGTTGTAGCCAAAGCTGGTACCGCGTTCGGTGACCAGCACGTTCGGATTGCCCGCGGCGGTGATCTTCGCGATGACGTTCTTCATGTCCCAAGGGGCAAGGAATTGCCCCTTCTTGACGTTCACGGCCTTGCCTGTTTCGGCAGCGGCGATCAGCAGGTCGGTCTGGCGGCAGAGGAACGCCGGAATCTGCAGCACGTCCACCGCTTCGGCGACCGCCGCGCACTGCTCGCGCTCATGCACATCTGTGAGCACCGGCACGCCCAATCTCCCGCGGATTTCCGCGAACACCGGCAGCGAAGCCATCAGCCCTACCCCGCGCTGGCCCGTGCCGCTGGTACGGTTGGCCTTGTCGAAGCTTGTTTTGTAGATCAGCCCCACACCAGCCTTGGACGCGATTTCCTTGAGCGCCGATGCCATTTCCAAGGCATGGCTCCGGCTTTCCAACTGGCAAGGGCCGGCGATCAGGGCCAGCCTGCGGTTGTTTCCAACCTCGACGGAGCCGATGCGGACGACCGAATTTGGCGGAGACTTGGTCATGTGCTTGCGCCCGGTTCGATCAATGCACTTAGGTGCTCAACCGAGAGTTCTTGAAGTTTCGGCTTGAACAACTGCACGCTGATGACCTGTGCGCCAATTTGATTTTCGACCAAGAGGTTCGCAAGCTCATGTCCGTTCATCAGCGCAATCGGCGATTTGTGCGGGTTGCGCGCCTCCTCGATTGCCTCAGCAGTGAAGTGACCGGAGGTCACGAGCAACCCCGTTTCGTGCGAGGTGATTGAACCGCGCAGCTTCTGGACCGTCGGGCGCCCCACACTTTGCTGTCGTTTTGCCTGAACGCAGGTTTGGATATTTGCAACGCCGGGCACAGCATAGGTTGCCCGCACATCTATACCACCGTCGCCACTCCTACCGGTGACGAGAACATCCTGATATCCAATCTTTCCAAGCAAAGCGGCAATCAATTTTTCGAATGCCGCCGGGTCCATCTCTGTGATGCAGCGCCGGACTTGCTGAAGCGTTTCCTCATTGGTTCGCTTGATTGCTTCATCTGCGCTCTTAAATTGCGACGGCGCGACGGCGTCTATACCTTTCGATATCGGAACCAAGCGATCCCGAAGCACTGAATTTAGCTCGTCGGAAACCTGCATATCGCGGATTGCGCAATTTGTGCCCATTGCTCCCTTGAACAGGCCAAACTGCCGTAGAATCGGGTTTTGCAACGCCTCGGCTCGCGTAAGCGGCGGGACTATTTTGAAGCGGTAGCCGACATCGACGCGAAAACGGCCGTATTCGCTTTCCTTCTCGTAGGCGGGAGAGACTACTTGGCCCAGTGCCAATAGCCGGGCATCTACCCCGGTCTGCCAGAAATAGACCTGGTCCCCTGGTGACACATCGGCCCGACCCTGATTCATTGCCCACCAGTCGGAAGCCTCCCCGCGCTCTAAGAGAGCCGCAAGATCAAATCGCTTCGGGTTAAACTGGAAGACCCAATCCATCGACGTTCCCAGCGTGTTCACTTCGTTCAATCGCCAGTCTAGATGCTCGGATGGATCAGTCCAATTCGGCGTATGCGCACCTAAACAATTGAAAATAAATGGTTTTCTCCCATACGCCAAGTCCTTGATGCGGCCCGAACCAATTCCTGGCGTTGACAGGGTGGAATCCGCAGGGCCAGTGTCCGCGCCCCGAGCTGGCAGCCCAGCCCTAAGTCGGGCCCCTTTCAAGATCGCCAAGCCGCCCTATTTGAAGCGCCCATGAACGTACTCATCGTCGAATCTCCGGCCAAGGCCAAGACAATCAATAAGTATCTCGGCTCCGGCTATAAGGTGCTGGCAAGTTTTGGCCACGTCCGCGATCTGCCGGCCAAAGACGGCTCCGTCCGCCCGGACGAGGACTTCTCAATGTCGTGGGAGGTCGATCCTAAGGCGCAGGCGCGGATCAGGGAAATTGCCGACGCGGTAAAGGGCGCCGACAAACTGATCCTCGCGACCGACCCGGACCGCGAGGGTGAGGCCATCTCCTGGCACGTGCTGGAGCTGCTGAAACAGCGAAAAGCATTGGGCAAGGCCGATGTGCAGCGGGTGGTGTTCAACGCCATCACGAAAAACGCGGTGCTGGACGCCATGAAGCACCCGCGCGCCATCAATGCAGAATTGGTGGACGCCTACCTTGCTCGCCGCGCCCTCGACTACCTTGTGGGTTTCACCCTTTCCCCGGTGCTGTGGCGCAAGCTGCCGGGCGCGCGCTCCGCGGGCCGCGTGCAGTCGGTGGCGCTCAGGCTTGTCGTCGAACGCGAAGCGGAAATCGAAGCGTTTCGCGCGCAGGAATACTGGAGCGTCGATGCCGATGTGCGCACCGAGGCCGGCTGCTTTGCCGCGCGCCTGACGCACCTCGACGGCAAGAAGCTCGACAAGCTGTCGCTCGGCGGCGAAGCGCAAGCCAAAGGCGCTGTGGATGCCATCCACGCGCAGGCGTTCCGCATCGGCAGCGTGGAAAGCAAGCCGGTCAAGCGGCATCCCGCGCCGCCCTTCATCACTTCCACCCTGCAGATGGAGGCCTCGCGCAAGCTCGGCTTCAACGCCAAGCACACCATGCGTATCGCCCAGCAGCTCTACGAAGGCGTGGACATGGGCGGCGATACCGTCGGGCTCATCACTTATATGCGTACAGATGGGCTGGATGTGGCGCCGGAAGCGGTTTCCGAGGCGCGCGGTGTGATCGGCGAGCAATATGGGAAGCGCTATCTTCCGGGCGCGCCGCGCAAATACACCAGCAAGGTCAAGAATGCGCAGGAAGCGCACGAAGCCATCCGTCCCACCAGCTTCGCACGACGCCCGGAGTCTGTTTCGCGCCGTTTGGATTCGGATCAGGGCAAACTCTACGAGCTGATCTGGAAGCGCGCGCTCGCCAGCCAGATGGAAAGCGCCGAGCTGGAGCGCACCACGATCGACGTCCTGTCCGCCGATAACCAGATCACCTTGCGTGCGACCGGCTCCGTAACCCTGTTCGATGGCTTCCTCACGCTCTACCAGGAAGGCAAGGACGACGAGCAGGACGAGGACAGCACGAAGCTGCCGCGCGTGAAGGAAGGCGAAAGCGCGGCCGTTGAGCAGGTGAAGCCGGAGCAGCATTTCACCGAACCGCCGCCGCGCTACTCGGAAGCCACCCTCGTGCGAAAGATGGAGGAGCTCGGCATCGGGCGCCCCTCTACCTACGCCAGCATTCTCTCCACCCTGCGCGACCGCGCCTATGTGCGGATGGAGCGCAACCGCTTCATCCCCGACGACAAGGGCCGCATCGTCACCACCTTCCTCACCAGCTTTTTCAAGCGGTATGTGGAGTACGGCTTCACCGCCGATCTGGAAGAGAAGCTGGACGAAGTCTCCTCCGGCGCGCTCGACTGGAAGCAGCTGCTGCGGGATTTCTGGCGCGACTTCTCCGCCGCGATCGGCGAGACAAAAGAGCTCAAGATTTCCGACGTTATCGATGCGCTGGATGAAGTGCTGGGCCCACACCTGTTCGTGCCGGTGGACGGCGAAGACCCGCGCGTTTGCCCAACCTGCGGCAATGGCCGGCTGTCGCTGAAGCTGGGGCGGTTTGGCGCCTTCGTGGGCTGCTCGAACTATCCTGAGTGCCGCTACACAAGAAAGCTCGGACAGAGTGCGGAGGAAGCGAGCAGTGAACAGCCCCGCGAATTGGGCCGCGATCCGCAGACCGGCGAGCTCATCACCATTCGCAACGGACGCTTTGGGCCGTATGTGCAACGCGGCGAAGGCGACAAGCCGGCGCGCGGCAGCATTCCCCAGGGCACCAACGCAGGCAGCGTCGGTCTCGAATATGCGCTGAAGCTGCTGTCGCTGCCCCGCGAAATCGGCAAACACCCGGAAACTGGCGAACCTATCGTGGCCAATTTCGGCCGCTATGGGCCGTATGTGCAGCACCAGAAAACCTACGCCTCGCTGGAATCGCCGGAGGATGTGTTCACCGTCGGCATCAACCGCGCGGTGACCTTGATCGCGGACAAGAAGGCCAATCCGCGCGGCCGCCGCGGGCCGGAGTCCCTGAAGGAACTCGGTCCCGCTGCAAACGGCGAAACAATCAAGCTGATGAAGGGGCGCTACGGTCCGTACGTCACCGACGGAACTACCAACGCTACCGTTCCAAACGGTACCGATCCGCTGAGCGTCACGGTCGATCAGGCGCTCGCCTTGATCGCGGAACGCGAAGCCAAGGGTGGCGGAAAAAAGAAGAAAGCCACGAAGTCAAAACCGCCAAAGCCGAAAGTTACACGCAAGGCGCCCGACAAGGCCAAGAGCGCCAAGCCGCGTAAGCCGGCTTCTGCCAGGGCCAAGAAGCCGGAGCCGGTCGAGACATAGGAAGCTGGTCGGGGGACAAGCGGATGCGCCTTTCCAAAATCACTGTGCTCGTCGCAGCGGTGCTGTACGTCGGCACTGCGTGGGCCGATGACGCAAAGGATGCGAAAGCGTTCATTGCCGGCCTGTTTGCCACCTACCAGGACAACAGCAGGCCGCCGGCGGGATCGCATCGCATCTACGATGCTCAGCTGCAGGCGCTGATGGATGAAGATGTCCGCCTGGCGGAGGGCGAAGTTCCGGCGCTGGATTTTGATCCGCTCTGCCAATGCCAGGATTATCAACACCTGCAAGCAAACCAGACGGTGCGATCCGCGTCGTCCAATGCGGCAATCTTAGCGGTGACTATCCGCGACGCAGGGATGCCGAACGAGAAGCCGCGGAATGCGGTATTCGATCTCGTCAAGGAGAATGGCCACTGGCGCATTCATGACATCCACGCCGACGATCCCAAGAGCCTGCGCGAATTTCTCATCCAGCAGAACGCCGAGCGGGCCAAGACGGCGAAGGAAAAGTAGCGGCGTCCGCGCGCTTCCGTGTAAATAGAGACATGGCAAGAAAGGCGAAAACGCCCCTGCTCACGCGCGAGACGGTCCTGGAGGCGCTCGCGGCGAATCCGAGCGGCACCAAGCGCGATCTCGCCCATGCGCTGCATGTGAGCGGTAATGCGCGTATCGCGCTCAAGCGCATCCTGAAAGAGCTGGAATCCGAAGGCGCCATTGCCCGCGGACGCAAGCGCTCCTACGAACCGCCGGGCACGCTGCCGGACGTTACCGTGCTGGAAATCACCGGACAGGATACGGACGGCGAGTTGCTGGCGCGGCCGCAGCGCTGGGAAGCCGACGACCCGCCGCCGCACATCATCGTCGTTCCGGGCCGCGAAGATGAAAGCCATGGCCCGGCGTTGGGTGCCGGCGAACGCGTGCTGGCGCGGCTCTCGCAAACGCGCGAAGGTTACGAGGCGCGCATCATCAAGCGCCTCGGCGCCTCCGTACACAAAGTACTCGGCGTCTTTCACCAGAGCGAGCGCGGCGGGCGCGTGGCACCCATCGACCGCAAGAGCAAATACGAATTCGTGGTCGAGCAACGCGACCGCGCCGGCGCGCAAACCAACGAGCTGGTGCTGTGCGAACCATTGTCGGGACGCGCCTCAGGCCTGCCCCGTGTCCGTGTGATCGAGCGCCTCGGCTCCATGAACGAGCCCAAAGCGGTCAGCCTTATCGCCATTCACGCCCACGGCATCCCGACGGAATTTCCCCGCGAAGTGCTGGAGGAAGCCGAACGCGCGCAGCCAGTGGACGCGCGCGGCCGCACCGACCTGCGCAAGATCCCGCTCGTCACCATCGATCCGGAAGATGCGCGCGATCATGACGACGCGGTGTGGGCCGGGCCGGATGACGATCCGAAAAACAAGGGCGGCCATATTGTGATCGTGGCCATCGCCGACGTGGCGCACTACGTGGCACCTGGTTCGGCGCTGGATCGCGAAGCCTACAAGCGCGGCAACTCCTGCTACTTCCCCGACCGCGTGGTGCCGATGCTGCCGGAGAAGCTTTCCGCCGATCTTTGCTCTCTGATGGAAGTGGACCGGCCATGCCTCGCCGCGCGCATGGTGTTCGACCGCGACGGCAATAAGAAGCGGCACGAATTCGTCCGCGGCATCATGCGCTCCGCCGCCACCCTCACCTATCAACAGGCGCAGCACGCGTTCACCGGCAAAGACAAGAGCGAACTGGCGAAGAATGTACTGGTGCCCCTGTGGAACGCGTATCAGGCCTTGGCGAAGGCGCGGGACCGGCGCGATCCGCTGGCGCTCGATCTGCCCGAGCGGCGGATCGTCATCGGCGACGACGGCAAGGTGAAATCCATCGCCTTCCGCGAGCGGCTGGAATCCATGCGACTGATCGAAGAGATGATGATCATGGCGAACGTGTCCGCCGCCGAGACACTGGAGAAGGCGCGGCAGCCGCTGATCTATCGCATTCACGAACAGCCTTCGAAGGAGAAGCTGTACGCGTTCTCGGACTATCTGCGTACCATTGGCATGAGCTTCGCCAAGGGTCAGGTGGTGAAGCCCGCCGCCTTCAATCGCATCCTCGCACAGGCGAAGAACGGCCCGAACGAAGCGCCGATGAACGATGTGGTGTTGCGCACCCAGGCCCAGGCGGTCTACGCGCCGGAGAACGTCGGGCATTTCGGACTCAATCTGCAGCGGTATGCGCATTTCACCTCACCCATCCGGCGTTACGCCGATCTGGTGGTGCATCGCGCGCTCATTCGCGCGCTGAAACTGGGCGAGGGTGGATTGAGCGATGGGCAAGCCGCAAAGCTGGGCGAAGTTTCCGACCACATCTCGATGACCGAGCGACGGGCCATGGCCGCAGAACGCGACTCCAACGACCGATATGTCGCCGCCTTCATGGAAGATCGCGTCGGCGCCACCTTCGAGGCGCGCGTCACCGGCGTCACCCGCTTTGGCCTCTTCGTGCGCCTGCCGGAGAGCGGCGCGGAGGGCCTCATTCCCGCGCGCACCATGGGCTTCGAATATTTCCGCCACGATGAGCGCCAGCACGCGCTGATCGGCGACCGCAGCGGCACGAAATATTCCATGGGCGACAAGCTCACCGTGCGCCTGATGGAGGCTGCACCGCTCACCGGTGGCCTGCGTTTCGAACTGGTGGATGCGAATGCACCGCCGCGGCGCTCACCATCCCGCCCGAAAGTCACAGTCGCAAAGCGAGAGCACCGGCGCCGCACCTGATACAAGGGGTCACATGATCACCGAATTCAGAGGCAAAACGGCATTCATCACTGGCGCGGCGAGCGGCATTGGGTTCGGGATGGCACGTGCTTTCGGCCGTGCCGGCATGAATATTGTCGTCGCCGATATTGACAAAAAGGCCGCAACTTCGGCGGTCGAGAAATTGGCAGGGGAGCAGATCAAGGCCACAGCCATTTTTTGCGACGTGAGCGAACGCAACAGCGTACGGGGCGCGGCGCTGGAGGCTGTGGCGGCATTCGGCAAGGTGCACATCGTTTGCAACAATGCTGGTGTGGCGGTGGGCGGACAGATCGGCACCGTTGGCGAGCGCGATTGGGACTGGATTCTCGATGTCAATCTGAAGGGCGTGGTGCACGGCACGGAAGCGTTCATGCCGCTGATCGCGAGCCACGGCGAAGGCGGGCATATCATCAACACCGCTTCGATGGCCGGCATGATCAGCCCGCCCGGCCTCGAGCCCTATAGCGCCACGAAGTTTGCCGTGGTGGCGATGAGCGAAGGCTGGTTCCTGCAACTGGCGCCGCTTAACATTGGCGTGTCGGTGCTCTGCCCCGGCTTCGTGCGCACGCGAATTCATGAAAGCGGTCGGGGCCGCCAAGACAAATATGGCGGCCAGGACGACGATCCTGGTGTGGCCGCAACGCTTGAGGCCGCGGCGCAGCAGGTACTAAGCGGGATCGATCCCGAGATTGTCGGAGAACGTGTGCTGGAGGCGGTGAAAGCCGGCGAGCTCTACATCTTCACCCATCCCAATATGAAGGCGTTGGTCGAACAACGCTTCGAGATGATTCTTTTCGCTTTCGATCGCGCGGCCGGCAGCGAGGCGCTGAAAGCAGTAAAGGAATGGGCGCCGGCCAGCATGCTCAATCCGTAAGGCGCAGAAGCCGATGGTTAGTTTGCCTCGAGCAGCAACACCCAATCCTCATCGCCATCGCCGTTCTTGCCTGGCGGGGTGAATCGATGCTTGCCAGCGTTGGTGAAGGACCCAATTGCCGTGAAGCTGTTGTTCGTCGGATCAAACCAGTGAGCAGTAACCTGTGCTGAAAACTTTGCCATGTTGATCGTCACCGTGCGGATATCCGGGAGATAAGCTATCGCCAGCGTTCCATCGGACGTAGATGCCGCGGTCGCATAGGTGTCGTCCGGGATCGGGTCGTCTTCCGAAAATTGCCCGTAGCCTTTCACGACCACCTGATGCTTGCGGTCTGGCACCAGATCGAACCAGCGGCGTGCCGTAAACAGCTGCTGCATATATGAAAGCTGCCGGATTCCGACCGTATCGAGGTTGTCCTTCCAGTCGTTTTGAAGCCTCCAACTGTAGGCACTGCCGTAAAGCTGACCGCTCGTGCCGGAAAGCGCGGTCCAATACTCCTGCCGCCGCAGGTTCTGCGTGGTGCCGCCGTCGGTGCCCCCATTGTGCTCGAATTCGTAATTCGCTTCGACCAGGAAGGTCGGCTTGAATTTCGCCTTTTTGTATTCGTCCAGTTCCTTCGCGTAGGTCGGGCGGTAAGTGTAAACGGCATCGAGCCCCACAATGGGCCGCCAGGCTTTGTCGTCCAGCGAGGCGCTCACATAGTAGTCCAGCTCGATACTGTGAATGTGCTCCGCATCCTTGTCCTGAATGCCCTTGGCCACGGCGCTCACCACCGCATCGTCCGCAGGATTTCGCCAGGACTGGAAATCGTTGCCGCTCATCCAGACAATATTCGGATAGTCGGCGAAGCGCCTCGCCAGAAAGCGGCCATAAGCGCGAGCCTTCTTCACGCCGTTCGCTTCGAGTACCGGCAGCCAGCCACCCGTTTCAATGGGGTCGAGCAGGACCACGACGCCTCGTGCGGCGGCAAGATTGATAATATCGGCCGCGCGATCGAAGTAGTCTGGGTTGGGCGTAGAAAGATCACCGGGCGTGGTGAACGGCGCGATACCGTCAAACGTGGTGCCGTCCGCATTGCAGGCGGTGTAGCTGTCGCACAGCAAATTGATCCACAGCGCATTGATTCCGTACTGTACGCGGTTGGCGATGAAGTAGGCGGCATCGTCCTCGCTCAGATTTCCGATCATTGCTTGCGGAGAATCCCCGACCATCAGGAATGGCGTATTGTCCTGATCGACAAGATACCGCGCGTTCGCGCTCTCCTTCAGTGGAAACACCGGCAAAGCGACCACCTGTCCGCCCAGCGACACAATTATCGAGCACAAAATTGTCGTGGCCCCCATGTGCCGCAGCTTCATGTGGTTCATGGCATCCCCTCCCTTCCCGATCGCAATCGAACAAGACAATTGCGCGACTTTGGCGAGAGTATCACAAATTCACCGAGACTGTCCGTACCGAGGCAGATCGGCACGACGAAGCTGCAAAGAAAATGGCTGTGTGCTAGATTTGGACAACACGGAGGATTGGAATGGGCGTAGCGGTGATCGTGGGAACGGCAAAGGGAGCCGCAATCCTCAAGAGCAGGACTCGCGAAAACTGGAAGATGAGCTTCGAGCTTCGCGGCTGGCCGGTGACCGCATCGGCCCGCGACGCTGACGGCCGCATCTATGCCGCTGTCAACAGCCCGAATTTCGGCGTCGCTCTGTTTGCGAGCGATGATCTTTCGACCTGGAAGCAGCTTGACTCTGCACCGCGCTACCGCCCTGAGGATCGCGGCAATCCTGAGCATCATCGCCTCGTCGCGAAGATGGATTTCGAAGGCAAGCTGAAAAGCGGCGGCCGCTTCGTCGATCAAATTTGGACATTGAAGCCGGCGCACGGAGCGCTCTATGCGGGTGTTTCTGAGGCGGGCTTATTCGTTTCGCACGACCGCGGTGAATCCTGGCAGCCGATCGATGGCTTCAACGAACAGCCCGGGCGAGAAACCTGGTTTCCGGGCTTCGGCGGACTTGGCCTGCATACCATCCTGACCGATGCGAAAAACCCAGATCGCATGTGGGTCGGCATCTCAGCCGCCGGATTTTTCCGCAGCGACGATGGCGGCAAAACGTGGCTTCGCAAGGACGACGGCGTGCACGGCTTCGGCGGCAATTGCGTGCATCATGTCGCCAACAATCCGGATCACGCCTCTGTACTGTATCGGCAGGAGCATTTCGGCGTGTATCGCAGTGAGAATGGCGGCGACACCTGGCAAGTGTGGGAGGACGGTTTGCCGGTCGCCGAGATGAGCGACGGCCATCGCTGCTCCTTTGGCTTTCCGCTGGTCCACGACCGCAAATCCGGCGCCACTTTCGTCGTGCCACTGGATGGCGACAATTATCGCTTCCCGCGCGGCGGACAGCTGGCTGTCTATCGCAGCGTGGACGGCAAAAGATGGGATCCACTCACCGAGGGTCTGCCCTCTAACTGCTTCGCCGGCGTGTTGCGCGGCTCAATGGCGGGTGACCAGATGGATACCGGCGGCCTCTATTTCGGTACCACTGCGGGTACTATCTATGCGAGCAGCGACCTCGGTGAGAGCTGGAAGGAAATCGCGTCAGGATTGCCACGCATCATGAGTGTGGAGGCGTACGTCACGTGAGTGTTCGTGTGCAGCTGCCGCCGCTGCTGCGTCATGCCCTGGGCGGAGAACGATGGTTGCAAGCGAGCGGTGACTCTGTCGCCGCAGTGCTCCGCGATTTGGGTGACAGGCATCCCGCGTTGGCTCTGCATCTGTTCGACGAGCAGGGCGAGGTGCGCCAAAATATCGTGTGCGTTCACGAGGGCGCTGTCGTGCGCGCCCGCGAGATGGCTTCGCACGGCGTGAGGGCCGACGAAGAACTGGTGTTGGCAAATGCGCTTGCGGGGGGCTGACCCGCGCGCGCCGGTTCAGATCGGTAGAATTTCGTCGAAATGATCCGGATCCGGATCGCCGGGATCATTATCGTCGCTATCATCCTGGTTCTGTGCCAGCGGAGACCTCTTGTGTTTGGCCGGCGCTGGTGCCTCGTCGCCATCCGGATTCGCGGCGAACGCATCGTCCACACCGCCCCATTGATGAACGCTGGCATTGCCGCCTTGTGGCGCAACGGGAATCCCGAAACTGTTCATGACCAGATCGGCGGCGAATGCAGGTACCGCAAAGCTTGCGGCCAACGCACCGGCCGCAAGCACAACAACAACACGCGACATAAAGTTACTCCTTCGACACGACTCCAGCCGAGTCCACCATACCGTATACCCCAATCCGTTACAGCATTATTTCCGAGACAGAATCAAATGTGATCGCTGCGATAGATGAATTGCAGTGGAAGTCCCGGAACTCACAGTTCCAAATCAATGTTTTGATAGGTTCGCCGCTTGAGCGTTGTGCTCGCATTTGCTTTTAGCAGTTTGCTAAATCCCGGCTGTTCACAGCGTGGTCATCGTCCTAATATTGCCGGGGAGCACAGTGGGTGCTCTTCAAACCATAACGGGGGTTATGATGAAAAAGACGCTAGCGTTGGGGTTATTGGCAGGGGCTGCGCTATGCAGCACAACCGCAATGGCCGCCAAAGACAATTTCGACCGCTCCGATCTCGGCAAGAAATGGGTGGTCACGTCAGGTCGTCTGTACATCAGCAACGACCAACTGCAAGGCGATCCGCTTTCGATCGGCTATGACAAAAAGTCGGCCGGCGACACGACAGTGGCGGGCACTCTCTATCTCAACGGCACGGACACGGAATATGGCGCGGTTGCATCGGGCAACATCGCGAGCGGCAACGATGCATTCGTGAAGTTGCAGGAGCAGAACGCCAGCGGCATGTTCGAATACGGCGGCTTTTATACGGGCAATAATATCGGCGGTGATTTCTTCCAGTTGAACTCGCCTGTGGCCAGCCCGGCACAGGTAACGCTCTCCTTCTGCGGTACCGTGGCCACGCTGAAGATCAAGAGCTCTAGTGGCAAGCAGACCTATACCTATGACTACGGCGCCAGCTTCGGCGGAGGAGGCGGCCTCGGTACATACGGGGCGATCTCAATCGACAATTACAAGAGCAAGCCCGGCGGCTGCACAGCCGATCGGACTGCAACGGTCATCAAACACAACGCCTCTGGCACGAAGGATCCGACGCTCGCGAAGTGATCTCCTGATTCACAGTGGTCCTCAAACACCCGCATCGGCAACGCCGGTGCGGGTGTTTTCTTTCAGTGTTGCTCGGGACGCAAACACCGATCTTTGCAGAGCACGGATCGAACGTATCGCAACGGAGCGCGCGTCCACACGGTCGGAACATCGATAGCGTGGTCACCCGTCACGGGGCATGTGCTCTTCTTCAGGCAATAAATATAGGACGACTTTTCGGTGGAGACGGCGACCACGCCCTTATTGTTGATGCCGTTCGCAAGGACGTATTTTCCATGCGGGACTGTGATCGTCGCGAAGGTATTCTGGGTCGTGTCGAACAGAAATGCCTTTTCCATCGTCAACGCATAATCGACCCACGATCCCGCAACCATCCCGTGATCGTTGATGCTTTCCAGATAGACTTGCCAGGCGTTGTCATCCGGGTAGGCAACTGAGGTGGCCACGCCGTCCTGCAATACAAATCCCGGAAATGTCCCGTTACCCATTTCGCTGTAGTAGCCTACGACCGTGCCGGCCCGGTTTATTCCGCGTGGACGGGTCTGCGTCGTGTCGAACGGCAAAGTGATGCTGGCGCGATAGCGATCACCCCTCCCATAATACCCGTGGAAAGTAGGGTTGACGTTCGGCGCTTCGCCGTCGAGAGCGTAGTCACCGACGAACCGGTCCTTGTCCAAAATACCTTGTACGATGGAGTCGAGCACGTGCTTGCCCTTGTGGATTTCCGATATCGTTCCATCAGGCGCGCGGATATAGGCACAGCCTGAGATAGGACAATCGGCAGCGTAATTCGTGCTGATGGTGATGTACCCGTCATTGTCGATACCCAGCGGCATCGTTCCGTTGGCTGACGCATCGAACGAGGTGTAATTCCCGTCCAGCGTACCCACGAAGCCGTGTGTATTGCCGTCCGGCGTTACATAGTAGCCGGTCACGACATCCTTATCGTTGATGGCGCGGACGTAGGTGGCAGTCGCCCCGGGATAGTTTGGAACGGACAATAACACGGCTGCCCGAGCACTGAGCGCCAGCGCAAACGTTCCGAAAAGAGAGGCCGTAAACAACTTCAGTTTGCGCATGATGCTCTTTTGCCTGGTTTCCGGTCCGCCGCGGCCGTTTTGGGCTTGTGAGAGCAATTCTAGACTTCAATGCTCCCAATGAAAATGAGCGCGAGGAACTTTTGGGCTTTCGCAAACCTCCAATCGCGCCTACGTTCCCCCACTATCGCTTCTGGGGAGTTTCCATTGATCCGCCGCGTCCTGCTGCTTGGAGTTCCGCTCGCACTTTCCTGCACCGTATCCGTGGTGGCCGATGCCGCCCAGCTTCACTGGCCGCTGCCCGAAGATAGTCTGGCGCGGAACGGCACGCCGCAACACACCATCTCCCACTCTCGATTGCCCGGCCAGGAAATTGCCATCCCGAAGCTTCCGGACCGCGGGTTGCACCCGAAAGCAGCGCTGGGTCTCAAGCGCCGGTATCCGGGCACGCCCACCGACGTGCTCCGCTACCATAATGACAATTACCCGACCGGATGGAATCCGAACGAGACGGACCTCACGCCGGCGACTGTGGGCTCGGCGAATTTCGGCCTGCTGAAAACGCTCAATGTGGACGGCAATGTTTTGGCCGAGCCGCTGATGGTGTCCAACTTTCAGATGCCGGACGGCAACACGCACAACGTGCTTATCGTCGTGACCGGCAACAATACGGTCTATGCCTATGACGCCCAGGATTACTCCATCCTTTGGCAGCGCAATCTCGGGACGCAGCAATCGACAAACGATGTTGGTTGCGGCGATATCCAGGGCGGTTACGGCATCTCAAGCACGCCAGTGATCGTGCGCAATGGCAATTCGGCCATCATCTATCTGGTTGCGGCCACAGAACCAGCAGGATTCTCGTTTCACACGCAAATCCACGGGCTTGACCTCGGCACCGGCAAGGATGTGCACAAAGCACGCGAAATCGATCCGCGGACCAAACTGGCAACCGGCGAAACTCTCCATTTCGATCCGCAGAACCAATGGAACCGCTCGGCGCTCGCCTACAACAATGGATCCATCTACGTCGACATCGGCTCGCATTGTGACAACAACGCCGGCAACATCTCCGGCTGGGTGCTGCGCTATGACGCCAGCACGCTGAAGCTCACCGGCAAGTTCAATACCATCGAGGCGAAAGCAGGTTACCAGCTCTCCAGTCTATGGATGGCTGGCTATTCGCCGGCGATCGACCCCAGCGGCAACGTGTACGCCATCACCGGCAACGGCAACTACAATCTCGGCAAAGGCATGAAAGGGTACGGCGAGAGCGTGATAGCGCTTACGCCGGATCTGAAGAAAAAGCCGGTCGGCACATTCACGCCCAGCAATTGGCAGTCCCTGAACAGCAGCGATGCCGACTTCGGCTCCGGCGGCGCCATGCTGATTCCAGTTGTCGGCGGCCAGACCGCGCCGCCGATGATCATCGGCATGGGCAAGGCAGGTACGGCCTACTTGCTGGATTCGAGTCATCTGAAGGGGCTTGAGGGCCATAAAAATTATCAGGCGCTGCAGAAGCTGAGCATCGGCGGCTGCTGGTGTGGCCCCGCCTATTACGCCGCGAACGGCGGGATGGTGTATTACCAGGGTGGCGGCCCGCTACATGCCTACAGCGTAGATACTGTCAGCGGACAACTGAATCAGATCGCAACCAGCAGCGACAGCGGTGGCGGCAGCGGCTCTTTCCCTGTCATTTCGTCCAACGGCACGACAGCGAACAGCGCGGTGGCGTGGGTCATCACGCGCGGCAACCCCACGGAAGTGCTGGAAGCCTATGACGCGATCAGCCTCGGCAATCCGCTGTTCAAGGCAAATGCCGGCAGCTGGTCGAACGGGAGCAGATCATACCTCACGCCGCTGGTCGCGAACGGCCGCGTCTATGTGCCGGCCGCAGGGACCGTGACGGTGTTCGGTTTAACCAACTGAGCCACGGCGCGGATGCGGAAAGGGGGCACATATCGCCCCTTTTCCCGCCTGCATCACGCAGGCTACTTTTGTGCAGCATTCTGCGCGGGATGGCCGATTCCACTGACCGGCGGGCATTGTCCCCAGGAAGCGCACTCCAGCAGGAAGGCGCCAAACGCGATGAGCAGGAGCAACCCGATTGCCACTGCCAGATAGGCGAGCACCTTTCCGAACGTCCGCGTGAACATTGGCCCCGCACCACTGTAATGCGGGCTGGAGTATATCACGGAACTGAGAAGCCCGAGCCGCCCTTGTCCGATATTCCGCTCCCCTGGAACCAGAACATCGCCGCAAGGTATTTGCACGTTGGGATGACAAGCAGAACCGGCTGCTATAGAAGCCTGCTTCCGGCGTTATCCGCCGATGATCGGAGCGTGGCGCAGCCTGGTTAGCGCACCAGTCTGGGGGACTGGGGGTCGAGAGTTCAAATCTCTCCGCTCCGACCACTAAGCCGCTGAAATCACTAGCAAAGTTTTTAGACCCGTTCTAACCAGCCTCGGCGGTTTGCAGCCGGTTTGCAAAATCCGTTGCAGGAGCGTTCTCAAATTTGAGGATCGCAGCATCGGAAATTGACTGAGTCCGTGCGAGGTATTTCTCCAGAATTTGAGTCGCACTCTTGAGTGCATGTCCGGTGATCGAAACGATCTCCGCGACCGTGCATCCGGCTTCCGCAAGCAACGTCACCGACGTTCCGCGCATGTCGTTAAAATGCATCCGCTCTTTCGGATCATCGGCATATAGGCCAGCGTCCCTCATGTGCTTGCGGAACGCCTTACCCATTTCCTTGTCGTTCTTCTCCGTGTGCCATGGACGGCCATCAGCCCTCGCAAGAATGAACGGGCAAGTCTTAGGCGTGGCGTCCAGCATCCTCTTGAGCGCCGCAGTCACCTTCACGATGACATATGCGCCTGTCTTACGCTGCTTGAGGCGAATGTGTGTGCCATCATAATCAGACCAGCGCAGTCTCACTAAGTCGCCATACCGCTGCCCGGTGTGGATCGCCAGAATGAGTGCCCGCTGCATCTCGACCGGCGCACCCTTCATGAACTGGAGGATATGCAACTCAAGCCAAAGAACGCCGCTCCGGTCCCCGTCATAGAGGCGCTCGAATCCCTCCAGCGGATTGCGGGCGAT